>JBBAOD010000090.1:0-9848 GCA_040401635.1 Phycisphaerales bacterium | reverse complement strand
TCATGCAGACGCGCCGCGAGTCACCCATGTGTGCGGATGACATTGGCCAGTACAAGGTGCGCATCGGCAGCATGACGATGGACTTTGAGTTGGTTCGTGATACATGCGCTCCTCGGTCCAAATTGATGGTGACATCATTTGAGCGGGTCAAGGGCGCAAGTTCCAAGCCGGCGGTGGTGGAGCCATGAGATTGCTGCTGAGACTCATTCGGGTAACCGCGATGGCATGTTGTGCTGGCCTTGGTATGCCAGCAAGTGCGGAATCTTCGTGGCCACAAACAGTGAGTGCTGGGGCTCGTAGTTTTGTTGTTTACGCACCCCAATTCAATTCCTATGGTGGCGACATGGTTGGTCTGACTCATGCAGTCACGCGTATGCGTAACGGCGCAGCCAGTGTTTCGCCTGCGGACATTGGTGTGATGACCGTGTCAGCACAGGCGGCATCAGCGGCGGATGATGGTGAACTTGAGATTGCTTCATTTCAAGTTGATTCACTGACATTTGCGGGTGTCGGTGCGGCGCAGGACGATATTGATGCCATCCAGTTGGCGCTTGCGAATCGTGCTTTTTGCATCACTCGGCGCGCGTTGGTGCATGACATGCAGATTGAGAATTCGCGAGCTGCGGGTACTCCCGGCCTTGGCGACTTCGTTCCAAACTTCCGCGTGGTGCGGCAGCGCGCAACGCTGATCACTATTGACGGTGATCCGCAGTTCAAAGACTTGGCCGATACCAACTGGCGACAGGTGATCAATACGCCGTTCCTTGTGCTGCAAGCGCAGGATGGATCGTTTGTGGTTCGACTTGGTGATGGTCACTGGATGGGAAGTATGCAGTTTGCGCAGGGCTACAGTTCTGTTGCGGCGCCGCCTGATGCCGTCATAGCGGCCATCGGAACGGCGCCCATGCCGCCCGCTGGAGTGGCCGTGGTAGCGCCAGCCGCGTCGACGCCGAGCGCCGTGCCGACTCCCAACGCCGCGCCGGCGGTACTCCCTGCCGTGTTCGTGGTCACGGAACCAACCGTATTGATCGCCATGAACGGCGAGCCAATCCTTGCTGAGGTTGCGCCCGGCGTGCAATGGGTGGCGAACTCGCGAGCAGCGCTCCTGCGCACTGCGGACCCGGTGGCATGGTGGACGCTGGCATCCGGGCGCTGGTTCTCTGCGCCCACGCTGGACGGCGCGTGGACCCGCGTTGCGCCTGCGGCGGTCCCAGCCGCGTTTCGTGCATTGCCGGGCGGCCGCGTGTTTGATCACGTGAAAGCAAGTATTCCGCAGACGCCGGAGTCAGTCGCAGCGGTCGCAGCGGCGCAGGAGGCTCGCACGGTGCAGATCGTTCGTGCCGCGGCCCATTGCAGCCTCAAGTGGCGCGGCACTCCGCTCTGGCAGGGGATTGATGGCACACTCCTGCGCGGCTCAGTCAACGCCTCTCAGCCAGTGATCGAATGCGATCGGTACTACTACTGCTGTGACAACGCGGTGTGGTTCAGCGCGCCCGCGCCGCAAGGGCCGTGGCAAGTGTGTGATGATTTGCCAGATGCCATTTCGCAGATCCAAGCATTTTCGCCTCTCTATGCAGCCACCGCAGTTGACATTGTGGGATCGACCGCTGACAGCGTGACGTTCTCGTATGTGCCCGCGTACTTGGGCACGTTTGTCGATGACGGCACCGTGGTCTATGGCAATGGTTACGACCAACCAGGCGTAGCGCTCGCGGACAACGGATGGATGCCGCAGCCACAAACCTTTGACCTTCCGTTGACGTTCGATATGAATACCGGCACGTTTGCGCCGCCGACTGAGGACGCGGATCAGGACACGCAGCCTGCGCTTGACCCAGATGTCCTGGTGGGCGGATGGATCGGCTGGGGTTGGTGCCCGGGTTGGACCAGCGCATGCGGCTGGGGCTGGCGCAATCCAGCGTGGTGTTCAGACTGGCGATCCTGGTGGCGCCATTGGAATCCGTATTGGAATCAATGGGCAAATGCTCGAACGGCCGCGCAGCTTGCTCGTGATAACGCCGCCACCGCCGAGCGCAATGCCCGTGAACAGTCCAACGCGGCCCGGCAGCAGGGTGCCGCTGATCAGCGCCGCATTGATTCGCAAGAAGCAGAATGGCGTGCGCGCCAAGCAGCGGCGCGATCCAGCGCGGACGAAGCCCGCCGCGCCGAACGTGCGGAAGAAGCGCGCCTGCGTGACGTTCGCGATGCCAACCGTCGCGCGCAAGATGAGCGCACGCGTGCGGCTGCGGCATCCAATGGTCCAACTGCGCCGCGCGGAAGTATGGCGTGGTGGTACGAGTATGCCAATGACTACTCAAGTGGGTACTTGAGCCGCGCTACGGGATATCGGGATCCGCGTTACGGGGTAGCGGTTGGGCGCGGCGGCAACTTGTAGCCAAGAAGCCGCAGGCTATTCAGCACGACCGACACGGTCGATCCCTCATGCATGATGACGGCAAGCCAGATCGGAACAATTCCGAGGATCGCTAAGGGAATCAATGTAAAGACCATTCCCATGGAGATGAAGACATTCTGGCGCACGATGGATCGGGAAGTGCGGCTGATGCCAACAGCAAACGGCAGGCGCATGAGGTCATCAGACATCAGTGCGATGTCAGCAGCTTCGAGCGCAACGTCGGTGCCCGATTTCCCCATGGCAATTCCAATGGTAGCAGCCGCCAGTGCCGGGGCATCATTCACACCATCGCCCACCATGGCAAGTGCGCCGTACCGCGATTGCAGTTCCCGCACTGCATCAATTTTATTCTCTGGCATCAATGCCGCGCGCACTTCATCAATGCCGACCAAGCGCGCCACGGCCTGAGCAACCGCCTCGTTGTCGCCGGTGAGCATGACCACCGGCTTCACTCCAAGAGCGTGCAGTTCGGCGATCGCCTCGGCAGCTTCTGGGCGAGGTCCATCGATCAACCCGATGGCTCCAAGGAACTTTCCATCCGCGGCAACCAGCATGACCGTGCACGCTTCCGCCTCCAGCGATGCAATCGCAGCAGAGGCCTCAGCGGTGGCGCGCGGCGGCGCACTGGGGTCGCGTCCCGCATCATCGCCAGCAAAGAGTCGGAGCGCTCCCAGGTGAACGCGCTCGCCATCCACCATGCCAGTCATACCCTTGCCGCGGATCGCTTGCGCGTCCGTGGCCGCCGCAAAGGTGATGCCGCGCGACCGCGCTGCGCCAACAATCGCGCTTGCAAGTGGATGCGTCGAATGGTCTTCAATGGCGGCAGCAGTACGCAGGACGCGTGCTTCGTCTGCTCCTGCAAAGGTAATCACGCGCCGCAGCGCCGGTCGTCCAACCGTCAACGTGCCGGTCTTATCCATGGCAAAGCAATTGATGACGCCCAACGATTCAAGATGCGCGCCACCTTTGATCAATATTCCATGCCGCGCCGCGCGGGCGACGCCAGCGAGCACGGCAGCTGGAGTGCTGATGGCCAATGCGCAGGGCGAGGCTCCAACTAAGAGCGTCATCGCCCGCAGGAACGCATCGCTCCACGGAAGCCATCCAACGACGGGTGGCAGAATGGCCATCACCACCGTGGATCCAATCACGGCCGGCACATACACCCGCGTAAATCGCTCTGCGTAGCGCTGCGTGGTGGACTTTTGCCCTTGCGCTTCCTCCACCATACGGATCATCCGAGTAACGGTGGAATCGGCAGCAATACGCGTGACTTTCACTTCCAGCAAGCCATCGCCGTTGAGCGTGCCAGCGAACACGTCGTCACCTGTGCCCTTTTCAACTGGAATACTCTTGCCAGTAATCGGGCTTTGGTCAATACTGCTGGCACCGGCAGCAACCATTCCATCCATTGCTACACGTTCAGCGGGTCGAACGCGCACCAGATCTCCGAGCGCAATACTTCCTACAGCGACCTCAGTGAATGCATTCCCCCTGCGTACCCATGCGGTCTTAGGAGTGAGTCCTCCGAGCGACCGGATGGCCTTACGCGCCTGGCCCATGGCGTAGTGCTCCAGCCCGTGTCCAAGTGAGAAGAGCACCAAGAGCATGGCGCCCTCGGCGTACTCACCGATCGCGGCGGCACCCAAGGCGGCCACCGCCATGAGAAAGTCCACATCAAGGTGCCCGCGCCGCAGTTCGCGTAATCCTTCGGCGAACGCGGACCAGCCGGCCACAACGTAACTGATGGCATAGAGCGTGCCCCATGCGGCCATTGGCGTTTCGTTTCGCTGTAGCAGCCAGCCAGCCAGCAGGGCGGTTGCCGCCACCGCCGGCTCCAAGAGTTCGCGGTTGCGGCGCAACCACGGCGCGTCATCTGGGAGTTCATCAGGGGTAGCGTCGCTCACGGGAGTACGAAGGATATCGGGGCATTCGGCTAACATGAATGAGTGATGTCAGAAGAAGAATTTCACTTTCCTGCCCCCACCCCGAGCGATCTTGGAGATCACGAAGTTCGCCGCGAGGGAAGTGCCCTTGAAGGCGCTCGAGTGGCGCTCTTGGTGACGGGTGGTATTGCGGCAATGAAGGCTCCGCTGCTGGCCCGGGCGTTGCGCCGTCAAGGCGCCGAGGTCACCGCATTCGCAACCACCGAGGCGCTTCGCTACGTTGCGCGCGAAGCCCTGGAGTGGTCATGCACGCGGCCAGTCATTGTGGAACTCACCGCTAATGCGGAACATCTTTCAGACGCCGCGCCCTTTGACGTGTATTTGACCGCGCCCGCCACCTACAGCGTGATCGGCAAATGCGCTCACGGAATTGCCGACACTCCAGTCACTGCAACGTTGGCAAGTGCAATTGGTCGCATGGAGCGCGGCAGCGCGGCGGTGCTCTTTGCGCCCACCATGCACGGATCAATGCACAACTCGATTCTGGTGTCCAACCTCCAGTCATTGCACGCGATTGGCTGCACAATTGTGTCTCCGCGCGACGATGGAGGCAAACACAATCTTCCCAGCGAGCAAGCACTTGTTGAAGCATGCGCATACGCGTTCCGTGCACTACAGGTGCCGGGTCGCCCGCGTGCTCGTCATTCTTAACCTCTTGATTCGATGGCCCATCCAATGAATATCGTCGCGATTGCAATGTGCGCATCGTCCATGGCTGTCCTGTCAGCCCATGGAATGCAGGGTGTTTCTGGACAACTGGTACCGCAACTGCTTGCCCCGACCACTGGCGATGCGCCGCGGTTGGTTTCCGCGCCGGCCGCCAATTCCAGTCCTGGATCCGCGCTGGTTGCGCTAGCGCCGATCACCGAGACCGCCGTACTCAATGCGCCGGTGCCGACCATCTCCCCGACCTGGGGATATCGCGTGGCTGTCCTCGGTAGTCAGGTGTTTGCAACGGGTCCAGAGCGCGCCATGTCGATTGGGTCGTTCGGGCAGATTTGCGTTTGGGATCGTGCACCGGACGGAGCATGGAAAGCCAACCTGAACCTTTCGCAATTGTCGGACAGCATGCCCGGGGACTACGGATTTCAACGGCTTGAGCGCGGCGGCCCGTTCCTCTTTACCGCGGTGAATCGCAATGGGCTTGGCACTTCGCTGCGCGTCCTGACGCCGCGTGATGGGCAAGTGAAAGAAGTGGCCACCGTTGCATTACCAGCGGGTGCAGACATCGCCACCTTCGGCTCGTGGTTTGCAAGTGACGGCGCAACCCTTGCGGTGAGTGCCACCGACATGCGCTTCAACCTCGGCGCTGCATCCGCCGATCGCGAGCGTGATCCGAAGACGTTCATCTATTCGAATCGGCAGGGCGTTTGGAATCTTGATGGATTTGTTCGGGCGCCGAGTGCTGCGAATGGCGTACCCACAGAGGCAATGTGGTTTGGTACATCGCTTGATGTCGACGGCGATGTCCTGGCGATCGGTCGACCAGCCACCATTCCACCGCGACAATCGGAGACGATGCCGATCTCCGGAACGGCGCGCGTTCATGTGTATCGACGCATGTCCGGGCAGTGGATGCCGGAAGCGGAAATCCTGGGTGCATCCGTGACGGATATGAAGTGTTTCGGCCTGGGTGTCATGGTCGAAGGGGATCTGCTCATCGTGCGTGGCATGGACCCTGATGACTTGCAGGCCCCATCGCGCGTCTGGCTCTTTGCTCGGATCGGCGGCACTTGGACGTTGCGGCAAGAGCTGGTGCCACAGACCGGAATTGTCCCGGGCCGTGCCTATGGATTTTCCATGGCAATTTCCAAGGGTCACATCGTGCTTCGCGAGACCAGCGCGCGAGGAGCCGACGAACTCGGTGATGCCACTCCCGGCATGGCATTGGTCTTTGAAGAGCGCGATGGTCAGTGGATCAACACCAAGCGCCTGATGCCCGCGGCGCCGTGTGCGCCACGAAATTTCGGCAACGATGTTGCGGCCGATTGGCCAATCGTTGTGGTGGGACGTTCCAAGAACACCAACCTTGGCCTCGAGCCGGGTGGCGCATACGTCTTTGATCTTGCAGGTGACGGTCAGGCCGTCTCGCCGCGGCCCCAGTAACGGACCACGAAGGCACCAGCGGTGGCGCCACAGAGAAGTGACATGGCGGTTGCCCACTTGTCCCACGGCAGTGGCTCATGCCAAGCGCTCAACTTCACCCATGGGTTCCAGCCGATGGCGAGCGCCGCAAAGATGGCAGCCCACAAGGCATTGCCAGCGCGCACGTTCACGCCGGACCCAATCAGGAAGATCCCAAACAGCGCGGCTTGTGACCACACCACGAACGGTCCATCGTTAATGATTCCTGCTCCGCGAAGAAGCAGGTAGATCGCGGCGAACATGACGGCGAAGAGGGCACCCTTTGGCATAGTTCCTTCTTCGGCATGGCTGCCGTTGGATCCTTACAGTTCCATGACGGCGCTCCGTTCCGGGCGTGACCTTGTCCCAATAACACCGCAGACGGCTGTTTTCGCCGTACACTTGGGCACAGATGAACGCAGACCGAGCCCGGATCGCGGAACTTGCCGAGGCAGCGCGGCGCTTGCCAACGGCAGAGCGGCGTGCGTTCTTGGATGGATTCCGGCTTGATCCAGAAACGCGCCGTGCGGTTGACAACGCGTTGGCATCCGACCCGACACGTGCATGGACTCCCTCCAAGGTTGAGCCAGCTGCCGATGAAAGTCCTCACGGTGGCGCCACCATTGCCATGGCGAAAGAAGATCGTGCCGCTCTGAATGTCGGTGGCGATGGTCCTGCCCAGGCACGTCCGATGGATGCGGCGCGTGCCATGGACCCATACATTGGAAAGGAACTGGGCGGCGTCAAGATTGAGCGCGTGGTTGGTTCGGGCGGGATGGGGCGCGTCTATCTGGGTACCGACCAGACAACGGGAACACGCGTGGCGCTCAAGGTATTGCTGCGCACACTTCGGGATGAAGATGTCCGCAAGCGGTTTGACCGCGAAGGACGCATGATGGAAAAGCTGCGTCATCCCGGTATTGCGACCGTGTTTCGCACGGGCATTGAGCAGGACGCAGATGTGGATATCCCTTACATCGTCATGGAGTATGTCGAGGGTGTGCAAACCATCTCCGAGCACGTATTCCGTGAGCGACTTGGCACACGCGAAACGGTTGACGCGTTTCTGCAAGCGTGCGATGCCGCTGCATTTCCGCATCGCGAGGGATATGTGCATCGCGATATCAAGCCCCCAAATATTCTTGTTGATCGCCATGGCCGTGTGAAAGTCATTGATTTTGGTGTAGCGCGCGCCATTGCTGTTGATAATGCAGCGGTAACCATCCGCACCGAAACTGGGCAATTGGTGGGCACCATGCAATACATGAGCCCAGAGCAATTCATTGCTGACCCGCGTGGTATTGATGCCCGTACCGATGTGTACGCCCTGTGCGCCGTGTTGTACGAGTTACTCACCGGTGTACAGCCGCATGATTTGCGCGGCCTGCCAGTCCATGAGGCTGCGCGCCTAGTGTGTGAGACGGAGCCGGCGGATGTTCGCGAATGCAATCCGCGCCTTGATGATCAATTGGCCGCGATTGTCATGGATGGACTGAGCCGAGAAAAATCTCGGCGTCCCGATGATGCGCGTGCCTTGTCGCTGCGCCTTCGTGGCTGGATGGTGAACGGGTCGCGCATTTCCGCTGCTGCTCCAGTAGCCACTGGCGGTACCCGCAGTGGTCACGTGGGGGTGCAGCCGGAAGCAGAGCGCCCGCGTATCGCAGTTGGTGCTGGTGGGGTGGTGCGCATTGGAGGAAGTGATATCAAGACGCGACCGTCGGTACGCGCGCCGCGCCGCGGTGCGTGGATTGGTGGATTTCTACTCGTGTGTGCGGTTGCTCTCGCGCTCGCCATGTCGTTTGGGTTGATTGATGTGCGCGCTTTGGTGGAGCGGGGTCGCGCCTGGATTGGAATGGCGAGTGATTTGGTATCGGGTACCGGTTCGGCGAATACTGCTCCTGCTGGAAATCCTGGAGATGTGGTGGTTTCAGGGCCATCCGGGGTATCCGGATCATCTTCGAGCGCTCCCGCGTCCAGCGTTCGCATGTCGCAGTTTCAAGTGATTAGCGCGCCGCTTGGCGCGTCCGTGACTGTGGATGGAACGGCGCGCGGTCAAACGCCCGCGGTCATCCTGATACCGGCAACAGCTGCGCCCCACACTGTTGAGTTGACCTTGGATGGGTGGCAGACCGCGCGCTCCTCATGGGTGGGCGTTGACACCCCCATCGTTGCGATCAATATGGAGCCAACCGCAGCCATCGAACTGCTCCCGCGTCTCTTCACTTTGGACATCGGAGCTTTGCCGCGCGGCGCGACGCTGCGGATGAGTGTGCCTGATGATCGTCAATTCCCGGCTGGAACGTGGTACGTAGTGTTGCCCTTCGTCAAGCGCGGCGGTGCGTGGCAAGCACAGGACATTGTCCTCACGGCAAGTGATGCTGCTGGAAAGCCGCTCTTGATTGAGCATGGAACACGACAGTCCACTGGTGAGGCGCGCCTGACGGTACTCCCGGACGATGCGAACACTCGCATTCGTATTCGCGTGCACTGAGCGCGCACGCTATAGGTAGATAGCGTTGTAAACGTAGGTTTAGTGGCCGGGGCGCATGTTCTTTGACATATTGAAGATCGGTAGCAGCATTGCGGAAGCAATACCGCCAACTACCAAACCCATACCCACGATCATGATCGGCTCCACCATGCTGGTGGTTGATTTGACCGCGATATCAAGGTCATCTTCTGCGGCAGTTGCAGCATGTTCCAGTACCTCAGAGAGTCGACCAGATTTCTCACCGCTGGCAATCATGGCCACGACATTGCGTGGAACGAAATCGAATTCGCGGAAGGTGGGCGCAATCTCTTGCCCCTTACTGATGCGGTCCTCCAGCAGAATCCACAATTTGGTGTAGTGCACGTTGCCGGTTACTTCTCGGCAGATTCGCACTACATCAATCAGTGAAACGCCAGCCGAAAGCAGGGTGGCCATGGTGCTTGAGAAACGTACCAAGTACAGGCATCGGAACATATGTCCCAAGACCGGCATCCGAAGTTTGAGCGTATCCAGAGTGATTCGTCCTGCTTCAGTGCGCACGTACCACCACGTACCGCCGACGATGGCAGCGAGCGCCGGTCCATAGATCATCCATCCCGTGCGCAGGAAACTGCTCAGCCACACCAAAGCCTTGGTTGGCGCGGGTAGACGGTCGCCTTGCGCCTTAAAGAGCGGTCCGAACTTTGGAAGAACGAAGACCATGATGATGACCACTGCCAGCACTGCCACAATCAGCATGATGGCCGGGTACATCATCGCGCCCTTGATCTGCTTGCTGGTTCGACGTGCCTTGGAGAGGTCCTTGGAGACGCGCGACAACATTTCATCGAGCTTTCCTGATGCTTCGGCAGCGCGCATCAACGAAACTAAC
>JBBAOD010000089.1:7718-9859 GCA_040401635.1 Phycisphaerales bacterium | reverse complement strand
CGCGTGGCACCAGGTAATCATTGACGGTGACCACGTGGACTTGCATCTTCTCAAGGCTCGCCAAGTAGCAGGCAAGCGGGCCGACGATGGTCTTGCCTTCGCCGGTCTTCATTTCGGCGATCTGGCCTTCGCTGAGAACGACGCCGCCGATGATCTGCACATCAAACGGACGCGCGCGGAACGGAGGGCGACTTTCTGGGTACAGGTCGCGAACGGCCTGGTAGAGGGCAGGGTCAAGGTCAACAAACATCCAGCTTGGAGTTGGCTCCGTACAGCCGCGGAACGCGCCGGTTGGCTCGGCGGCGGGGGTGGCGGCGATGCGGGCGCGGGCATCTTCATAGAGCGCACGCGCGGCGGCGGGCAGGCGCTCGGGGTTAAAGCGCTGGTCTTCCGGCAGGTCTGGGTTGAAGATGTTACGAATGCCAACGGAGCGGTCCATGGCTTCGCGCGCGACGGCGAAGATTTCTGGTCGCAGGTCGAAGGGCTTCTCGCCTTTGGTAATGCGCGCGCGGAACTCGTCGGTCATGGCCATGAGTTGCGGATCGGTGAGGGCGCGCATGCGATCCTCTTGGCGGTTCACTAGGTCCACCTGCTTGAGGTACCGCTTGACCATGCGCTGGTTCTGCGTACCGAGGGTGCTGCGGACGATCCAATCGAGAACGGGGATACCTTTGAAGAGCTGGCTGCTTGACATGATGGTGTTCCTATCGGCGCGATGGCTCGCGCGGGTGAGCGGACGTGTCGGGTCGCCATGCGTAGAACGCAGAGCGGCGCGACGTGTGTTACTTGGGAAGAGGTGGCGAACCAGCACGCGCTGGTTCAGAAGCCGACGAGCGCAATGGCGCTGTCGGCGAGCTGCATCACGCCTGGGCGGGCGGAGGCAGCGCGGTGTGCTGGAGCATCACCGTGGAGCGCAGCGAGAGTTGTGCGCGGGAGCAGTGGGTGGCATCGCGTGGCTCAGGTGCCACGCTGCCGGGGGTGATCGAGTGTGCGGCCGAAGCCGGGGCAGCGGCATCGGACTCCGTCAGAAATGCGATGCGCGAACCGGGAGCGGCAGAAAAGCCATTGCCTGGCGCGCTGGCAAGTACGGCGATGGTCAGCAGCAGGGCGGCAAGCGTTGCGATGGCAGAAGCCACGCCGCGGGTGGCGTTTCCCTGGTCCGCGCCGCGCTGGCACGCACTGAAATCCGCGTGGGAGGCGGTAAGGGTTCGCAAAGTTTGGTGGGCGGCGTGAGGCAAGCATGTCAAGTATGCGCGGGGTTGGCGTCTGAGGCAAGTCATGATGTTGGCATAAGTGGTCAGAAATCACCCGAAGGGCGGGTTCGCGAGACTGATATTCGCTGATCCCGCCCTGAAAGAAGTAGCCCCGCTCGGATTCGAACCGAGGTCTTATCGATTATGAGTCGACGGCTCTGGGCCGCTGAGCTACGGGGCCATGAATTACGAGGTGTTGTACCTCATTATTTCCGGGGGTACCTGAGTGTACGTATTTGCTAATTTCATCGTCATTTACAGACGGGGTGCGCGGCGCTCTGCGCCTAAACTTTGCTTACTACATAAGGAAGTCCACATGCGCCGACTTGCACCATGCCTCGTTCTTCTCGCTGCCTGCCCAGCCTTCGCTGCAGAACTTGTCATTCAGCAGGTCAACCTGTCGTTTACGCCGACATCGGTGACCGTGAACGCGGGAGACACAGTCAAGTGGGTTCGTACCAGCGGCAGCCACACCGTGACCAGCGGCAGCAGTTGCACCGCGAGCGGGCTCTTCAGTGCCCCGCTCAACTCGACCTCCACGAGCTTCACCTGGGTCGTCCCCGCATCCAATGCCGGCACTACCGTTCCCTTCTTCTGCTCTCCGCATTGCTCAGTGATGACGGGCACAATCATTGTGAGGCCGGCTGCCATCCCCGGGGATTTCGACGGCAACGGAGTGGTTAACGGTTCGGACCTCGGCACCCTCCTCGGTGCCTGGAACCAGTCCGGCCCGACCGACCTCAGTGGCGACGGCACCACCAACGGACCGGACCTCGGCATCCTGCTGGGCAACTGGACGATCTGACGGACGGTGGCACGCACCCTACGATGTCGGAATGCCTACGACCGCTGATCATGTTGCGCCTGATGCCGTTGTTGTAGTATACG
>JBBAOD010000089.1:0-7708 GCA_040401635.1 Phycisphaerales bacterium | reverse complement strand
CTGCCGTTCGTCACCGCTGGCTACCCCAACCTAGCGTCGACCGCGTTGCTCTTGCCGCGCCTCGCTGCCGCATGCGGCTCAATCATCGAGGTTGGCATTCCGTTCAGCGATCCGATCGCGGATGGACCCGTCATCGCCGAGTCAATGCATGAGGCACTGCTGGCCGGTTGCACGCCCGCAGGAGTCTTCCACACCGTGCGCACTGTCCGTGCTCAAGTTGATGCGGCGCTCATTGCAATGGTGAGTTTTTCCATCGTTGATCGCATGGGCGTTGAGCGTTTCACGCGCGATGCTGCCGCGGCGGGTTTTGATGGTTTGATCGTTCCAGATATTGATATCGAAGACGCGCCCGCGCTCCGCGCTGCCTGTGACGCGGCGGGAATCACTTGCACACTTTTGGTGTCGCCCACTTCAAGTGACGCACGTATTGCGCGGATCACCGCGCTGTGCAGTGGATTTGTGTACGCGCTCGCCCGCGTGGGAATTACCGGCGAGCGGTCCGAATCACCCGACATCGCGCCCTTGATCGCGCGCATCCGTGCGACGACTTCGCTTCCAATTGCGGCAGGATTTGGTATCTCAACGGCTGCCCACGTCCGAGCAGTGACTGCCCACGCCGACGGCGCCATCGTCGGCAGCGCCATCGTCAGGAGCATGCGCGAGGCGATCACCGCCAAGCGTTCGCCCGAAGACGCCGCTGTCGCGCTGGTCGAATCGCTCACGCGACTCTAGTACCGACGCATCACACCCATCACTACGCCCTGAATTTCGCAGCCATCGACAATGATTGGCTCGAAGTCTGGGTTGGCAGGCTGCAAACGAATGCGACCGTCGCGCTCCTTGAAGAATGTCTTGAGGGTGGTTTCGCCACCAGGGAGCAGGGCAACCACGCGTTCGCCGTTGCGGGCGGTTTCTCGGCGCTCAACAATGACGTAATCGCCATCAAAGATGCCCTCGTCGCGCATCGACCAGCCGTCCACCTGCAGCGCGAACATGGCGTTCGTCTGACCGCGGCGTGGGCCAAAGAGTTCTTCCAAGCGAAGCGTCTCGTCCTGAGCGCACTTCTCGATCGGGCGTCCGGCTGCAATTTTGCCCACCAATGGGAACTGCAGTGGCATCGGAATCGGGCCGTCATTGTGCAACTGGCGATCCGCAGAATCACTCGGCAATTCAGCGTCGTCAGCGATCGACAAAGAGCGACTCTTGTTCGCCTCGCGCACCAGCGCGCCCTTCTTGATGAGCGCTTCGACGTGTTCGAACACCGTCACCTTGGTGACGCCGAGTGAGTCGGCGATCTCCTGCATCGTTGGTGAGTAGTCCTTGTGCGCGCGGTGCTGACGGATGAATTCGAAGATGCGCAGCTGCTTGGGTGTGAGATTCATTTGATTCGGTCTCGTTTAGAGTGATGACAGGAGCGGTGCGTGGTGAAACGTCGAGTACTGCAATTTCCTCGGCGTCTTCTGAAAGAAAGCGGGAAAGTCGGTGGCGGCGCGAGCGCGCGGTGATGTGTTCAGCCTGAGCGCGGAATGGATCGGCATCGGTCACGATCTCCTGCATGGTGTGACAGGCGGGGCGTTCCACGGTCAGTCGTCCGGCGCGCTCAAAGACGTGCTCAGTGAAGTCGCCGCCTGGACCGAGCACGACAAGTGGTGCGCCAGCAGGAGCGAGGAGTGATCGAAGTGTTGCAAGGAGTTTCATGGCGTGTTCCGTTGTTTGAGGTGTCAGGTGAATTGGCGGCTGAACCGTCTCGTCCGTCAGGTGCTGGCTCGTTTCAACGAGTCGGCGCATCGCCAGTGCGGTGCTTGTTAGGTCTTCGGCAGTCGTCCTTGCTCGGCTGCAGAATTCGTTCGGGTTATGTTAGTACGAACGCCTACCGAATCAACGGCTATCTGGCGGTTTCTCCTGCACTTTTTATTGGCGCTATCCGAGTTGGGTCCGAATTCCGGCGGTTCAGGTCTCCCCGGTATGGTTCCGGGATGCCGCTCGACACCCCAAATGCCGCCTCTGTCGGCCACTTCCACAACCAGATTCCATCCGCGCCGACCCCGCTGGCGCCACGCCTTGATCGTTTGTGGATCTTTGACCGGTCGTACACGTTCTTAAATCACGGCAGCTTTGGCGCATGCCCGCGCGCGGTGCGCGAGGCATACATCGCTGCGCAGGATCGTTTGGAGAGTCGCCCGATTGAAATGATTGGACGACGCATTCGCGAACTGCTTCAACCAAGTCGTTTGCGTGTTGCAGAGTTTCTTGGCATGCAGCCCGACTCATTCGGTTTCGTAACCAACGCCACTGAGGGCGTGAACGCGGTGTTGCGATCGATGGAGTTCAAGCCTGGTGACGAATTGCTCACCACCAGTCATGTCTACAACGCCGTACGCAACACCATGAAATTCCGCGCGCGCCAATGTGGCGCTGTGTATGTGGAGTGCGCGCTACCGCTACCGATCATGGATCCTGCGCAAGTGACCCAGGCGATCATGGGCGCATGCACGGAACGCACACGGTTAGTGGTGATCGATCAGGTGACAAGTCCGACCGCACTTATATTTCCAGTTGCGGACATTGCGCGCGAATGTCGCGCACGTGGGATTGAAATCTTGGTGGACGCAGCGCATGTGCCCGGCATGCTTGAAGTGAATGTCGAAGCGATCGGCGCAACGTATTGGACGGGCAATCTTCATAAGTGGTGCTGCGCACCCAAGGGCTGTGCGGTGCTGTGGGTAGATCCGGCATTTAGAAATGTCATTAAACCAGCCACAGTAAGCCACTTTCTTGACGAAGGATTTACCGCCGAGTTTGACTGGCAGGGCACGCGCGATCTTGCAGCGTGGATGACCGCGGGCGCCGCGATCGATTTCATGGCCCAGTTCGGTTGGCCGGCCGTGCGTGCGCACAATCATCAGATGGCTGCATGGGTGCACCGCATGTTGTGCCAGCGCTGGGAGCTTGAACCGGTATCGCCGATTGATGGCAGCATGCTTGGCTCAATGTGCGCCGTGCCGCTCCCTGCAGAGATCCCGTCACAATTTGTATCGCCAGCAGAGTTCCAAGAAGCGCTCTATCGCGACCACCTGATCGAGATCCCCATTGTGGAATTCGGCGGACGCTGGCACGCCCGCGCCTCCGCGCAGATTTACAACCACGCCGAACAATACGATCGCCTCGCCCAAGCCGTCATTGAGTACGCGGCACACGCATAAGTGCCACAGACTGATGGAAGTCACCACCACGGTGCACTGCCACCACTGCCAATCTGGCCGCAGGCGCCGGAGAGGACAGGGCCGCGCTCAGCGGCCGTCCTCGTAAGGCGAATGCGGGCCAGTACGAAAGCGTGATGCCACAACGCCTCAATCCGTATTGATCAGAAATGTTGCCACATGTTCGAAGTACTTGATCATCTCCCCACGCTCCGGCTCGGGAATGGCCGCGTCTTCCAGGGCCAGCCGCATGGTGTCCATCCACCAGTTGCGCTCTGCCACCCCAATCTTGTACGGCGCGTGTCGCATGCGCAGCCGAGGGTGCCCCTTGCGGTTGCTGTAATCCTGCGGCCCGCCGAAATACTGCATGAGGAACTCCGCTTGGTTCCGGATCGGTTCCTCAAGGTCCGCCGGAAACATCGGTCGTAGGTCAGTGTGCTTGTCGATGCGCCCATAGAAGGCCCGCGCGATTCGCCAGAATGGATCCGCGCCCCCCAAACGTTGAAAGATGGTGGCCGTTGGGGTGGAATCCGACTGTCCAAGTGGAAGCATGCCGTATCGTAGAGCCATGCGAAGCCATCGCCATGCGCCTTCCATGCTGATTTCGTTCGGATGCCTCCTCGGCGGCGCTTTGAGCGGAGCGATGACGCCCCTGAGCGGAGCGATGACGCCCCTGAGCGGAGCGATGACGCCGTTGAGCGGCGCGATGACCCCGCCCCCCGGCACCATTGAAGGGGGAATTCCTGAACAATTCCGCCGCGCGCGCGTGCCCGCCATGCTCCTCACGCCGCTCCCCACCAAGGGCGGGGTGCCACGCATGGCGCCAAAGCATGTCCGCCCCGGAACCCCAGAGGCGTGGGCGCAATTTGATGCAACATTCCAGGCGGTGCGTTCGCGCAACTTCTCCGTCAATGCCACCACCAAGGCGCGCGCTGCTGGTGCGGCCACGGTGCGTGAGTCCACTGATCCCGCGTCGTTTGAATCCATGTACGCCGCGCTGCGTGGGCAGAAGCATGACGCCGTACTTGCCATGCTCGATGCGTTTGCAAAGGGCGGTACGGAAGGGCAGTTTGCGCTGGCATCGGTAGCGATTCAAGACGATGACGCGGCCATTCGCGCGGAAGCAACCCGGCGCATCAATACGCCGCCGGTCAACGCTGTACTTGCTGCGCTTGATGACGGCCTACGTTCTGACAATCATGATTGGGTTGATCGTGCAGGCATTCTTGCGGGCGCGATCCATGCAGTGGAAACGCTGCCAACCTTGATCTTTGCGCAGTTCGCGCAATCAGCGCCGCCCACAACCAAGGGTGATAAAGCGTGGATTGCCACGGGGCGAACCATCAGTTACGTTGCGAATGTCATTCCGGTGGTTGGTGACAACGCGGGCGCGTATCAGCCGGTGATCGGTCAGCTGATTGAAGGCGTAGTGATGCGCGTGCAAGACTGCGAAGTGACCATCTATCACGGCAGCGTTCACGATTCACTGGTTGCCATTTCCAGCTTTGACTCGGGCACCAACACCGCCGCCCTTGGTTGGGACATGCGTGCCTGGTACCGGTGGTTCAACGAACAGTATGTTCCGATGAAGCAGCGCGAAGATCAGGAACTTGCCAGTGCTGCCGCCGGTGTAACGCCGTAACGCGTGTGCGCTGGCAACTGTGCAGTGCTCACTTTGGCGGCGCTGGAACGCGTGAGTGCGCAACGACCGCATCGGCGGTAGAGATCTTCTTGCGTGCTGCGTCGGCGGGGGCCCGATCTGCAAAGGATCCAACTTCCACAATCCACACACGCTTGTTTGCCGCTTGCATTGGAAATACACGTGGCGTTGGTAGTCCCGCGCGCTTCGCCTCTTTGGCAAGAGTGGTTGCTCGTTGTCGTGCAGCAGTTTCCGTGCTGAAGACCCCCGCAGCAATCGTCCACGGGGAATTGTCAGCTGCTGGTGCAAGCACCACGGCGGTGCCTGCGGGTGCTGGAGGCGCTGGCTGGTCCATTGGCGGGTTGGTTGGCTGGTTGCCTGGCGCTGAAGCCGCATTGCCTGCTAGCTGCGGAGTTGCCGCCAACTTCCGTACCTCGGCGGCCTTCGCTGCAGCATCCTTTGCCTGCTCGCGTGCGTGCTCTTGCTCTGGACCAGTGAGTTTGCTGGCGGCTGCGGTGTATGAACTGGCAGCGTCGGCCCAGCGATCGTCCTCGACAGCCATGGCGCCCTGCATGGCCAACGCGCGCCCGGCGACCACGGGATCGTTGCTTCGCGCGGCAATGGCAAAGGCACTGCGCGCTTCTTCGTCCTTGTTCAGTTCATTGGCGGACAGACCCACCATGTATGCCGCTTGTTGACGCAATGCCTGGTCGGTGGATTGTGACTGCACGTCCTTGGAGATTCGCAGGCATTCGGCGTACCGCTTGGCGTCGTACGCACGCAGCGCATCGTCGAGATTTGCCGTAGTTTCCTGCTGGCAGCCGCCTGCAACGAGGACCGCAGCGCACAGGACTTGCGCGGTTCGAAGGGCATCTACTTGGGGGATCAGCCCAGCAAATGTGGCTAAGAGTGCATGGGGTTTGGTGGCGGTCCTTCGCACGAATGTATGGTATCGACGGGCGGAATCCTTCCGCTACACGAAACATGCCACTCCTTCGACAGATTCAATGGAGCCTGACCCGCCGCGCCTTCCGACCGGTGGCTGTGGACGACTTCCGCACCTGGACCGGCGCCACCACACTGGTGGCATCTTGGCACCTCGCGCGGGCGGTCGAGCAGCAGAGTTCGGCGCGCAACGTGGGCATCCTGCTTCCTACCTCCGGGATGTTTGCGCCGGCGCTCCTTGGCATTTGGGCAGCTGGTCGCACTGCGGTGCCGCTTAACTACTTGCTCTCACGCAGCGACCTGGAGTACATCGCCAAAGATGCAGGTCTGGATGCCGTGATTACCGTGGGGCCGATGCTTGACTTGATTGGCGGCCCGATTCCTGGACTGGAAGTCATCCGTCTGGACAAGATGCGATTCACTGGCCTTCCGCCGCTTCGATTTGGTCCGTCTGCTGCTTCCGATGACACCATGGTCATCCTCTACACCAGCGGCACCAGTGGTCGACCGAAGGGCGTGATGCTCTCTGATCGCAACCTCACTGAGAACGTGAAGCAGGTCTTTGAGTGGGCGGAGTTTGATCAGCAGGACATCATGCTTGGTGTGCTGCCGCAGTTCCACAGCTTTGGACTGACCGTCCTGACACTCTTGCCACTCGCTAGCGGGTGCTTGGCGGTGTACACGGCTCGCTTTGTGCCAGCCAAGTTGTTTGAACTTGCTCGTGCGCATAAGCCCACGGTGTTTGTTGCTATCCCTTCGATGTTCAATGCCATGCTGCACACCCGCAAGGTGGATCCCACGGATTTCAGCAGCGTTCGCTACGTGGTTTCTGGCGGCGAACCATTGCCGGATAAGGTTGCCGCGACGTTCTTTGAGCGTTTCGGAAAGCGAATTAATGAAGGCTACGGCCTCACGGAAACATCACCGTGCACCAATTGGTGCTTGCCGGAGGAGTATCGCCCGCATTCGGTTGGTCGTGCGCTACCGCGCGTTGACGAACGGATTGTTGCGCCGGACGGTCGCGTATTAGGCCGGAATGAAGACGGCGAAATTCGAATCAAGGGCGCCAATGTCATGAAGGGCTACTACAACCTTCCGGATTTGACGGCGAGCGTCTTTGATGAACATGGGTATTTCAAGACCGGCGACATGGGCCGCATTGATGATGACGGATTCCTCTTCATCACCGGCCGCATCAAAGAGATGTTGATTATCGCGGGTGAGAACGTGTTTCCGCGCGAGATTGAGGAAGTGGTTGCACATCATCCGTTCGTGAAGGATGCAGCGGTGGTTGGCCTGCATGACCCATCGCGCGGTGAGGTGCCGATTTGCTTTGTTGAATTGAAGGAAGGCGTTGAATGGGATGAGCAAGCCGTTCGTGCTTTTGTACGCGACAAGCTTCCGCCCTACAAAGTTCCCCGTGAGTTCCGCGTAGTGGAAATGTTGCCGCGTAATCCCACGGGCAAGATCATGCGTCGAGCGCTTTCAGAACTGTTGAAGGCCGAAAGCGCTTGAGCGGGGCGGCGCGCAGATTGATCCTGAATGTGGGTTGACCTCAGACTTGACTCATGCTTGAGTCTGACCTGGTCGCATGTCTGAATTCAGGGACACGCGCCCCATGCGCCGAGCAGGATTCCAAGATCCGCGCCGTTGATCTGGCCGTCGATATTCAAATCGCCCAGCCCGTAGAAGCCCCAATTGCCAAGCAGCAGGCCGATGTCGGCGCCATTGACGACATGATCACGGTTGAGATCAGGTGGGCAGAATGCGGGGCACACAGGTCCAGGCGCTGAGAGTGAAATGCGCCCGGGACCAGCAGTTTGCGCGGTTTCTCCGCCGACCCGAATCAAGTAGGTGTTGCCGCAGATTGAAGAGAACTGCACGCGCGCGCCGGTATTTGGACTGCAAATCACGCTGCTCGAAC
>JBBAOD010000088.1:8248-9918 GCA_040401635.1 Phycisphaerales bacterium | reverse complement strand
TGCACCTTTGGCGTTCGGTGCTGCAGCTGGCGTCCCGCGCACAATATTTGCGGGTGTGGACTTTGCTGAAGTTGGCAGCGGATACTTCGCCATGAACTCTGGCTTCAGCACGAAGTAATAGAACGTTCCGTCCGCGTATTGGTTGCCTGCCAGAATCTCTGCGGCAGCACCAACACCCATATAGACGTCCGCTCGACCCGCGGCGCGAATGGCGCCACCGGTGTCTTGGTCCATCATGAATTGATCGAATTCGTTCTGGCGACCGGCATAATCAGCAACCTTCGTGTCAAACAACATCACCAGGCCGCGCGGGAAGATCTTCTTGTCCGTAGCAACACTCGCATGATCCGTCACCGGCACGCCGAGCGAACCCGCGGGCCAGCTCTTGCCGTCATACATGCCAAAGAACACCATGTTCTCATTCTTATCGATGTACTGCTGCACCAACGCACTGTCTCGCTCATAGAGCCGACGAATGGTGGGCAAATTGCGCTCGCGCTTGGTGATCACGCCGCCATCAACCAGGCTAGTTCCGAGTCCGATGTACGGACGGCCAGTCTTACCTGCATAGCCCACGTACTTCACTGTGTTGTCCGGCATGATCAACTTGGCGCTGCCGTTGACTTCGCAGACATACACCTCAAATGCACTGGAGAGCCAGATGAGTTCCGAGCCAGCAAGTTGGTTTGACGCCAGCAATTCCTTGCGCGAAGGCCACGGCACAATGCTGCCATCAGCAGCGCGACGACCAAGCGGCTCGCCGGTCACTGAGTCAGTCACCAAATCCGCAGGACGACGATAAAGCGGATACTTGAAGGTCTCGGTGGCAGTCATACTGGCCTTGAGCTCAGGGGAGCAATAGCCAGTGACCAGCGACTTGCCCTTGCCGTCGTATCCACGCGTCTGCCAGATATCAAACTGTTCGTACACCGCATCTTGGAACGCCTTGGCATCGCTGCTCTTGGCGGCGACTTCGCGGAAGGCGTAGACACTGGCGGCGGCTTGGTCATGACCAGACACCACCTGCGAGATGGGCCCCATCTGCTCGGAGCTGTAGTTCTGCCGGCTGGTACCGGTCATGAACCACTGTGCGCTGTAATCGATCGCCTTGGCAAACTTGTCGTCGCGCGCCTTGTACGCAGCGCCGAGGTCCGGGTATTCCTCCCGCGAAAGTTTGCGCAGACCGTGCTCACCGGGCGGTAACTGAAAGTCCGGGTCGAGCGCGGGCGTTGGCTTCTCGGGCGTTTCGCAACCCCCCAGGAAGATGGTGGAGGCGGCCGCAAGGGCGCCAACGGCTACCAGCACGGCGCCGGTATGGGCGCGGCGAAGGCGGCGAGCGGAAAGAGCGTGGGTCGGGATGCGTCCGTGCATCCGATGGGTATCGGCATAGGGGCTGCGAAAAGTGCAGAACTGTGGCTACACTTCTGACATGACTATTGCTACTTCCCCGGTCCTTGCGGCGTTCGGGCTCCCTGGCGGAGCGGAGATGATCATCATTCTGGTGATCGGACTCCTGCTCTTTGGCAGCCGCCTGCCGTCCGTGGGTCGAAACATCGGTAAATCCATCACCGAGTTCAAGAAGGGCATGAAGGAAGCCGGCGAGGAGCTCACCAAGGACAAGGACGAGCCCCAGGCCGCCGCCCAGCGCCCCCAGCTGAGCCAGGAGCAGA
>JBBAOD010000088.1:0-8238 GCA_040401635.1 Phycisphaerales bacterium | reverse complement strand
CCGTCACCACGCCACGCCAGCTGACCGAAGACCAAATGGAACGCGCCACGCAGGAAGCCATGCGCCGCGTCAAGGCTGAGCAGGCCGCGCAGACGAAGTAATTGGGGCTGGAGCGAGGGGGCTGGTGCTACTGCGGCGACGACCGGCGTTCACTCCGGTGTCTACTTCTCTGCCCCTGATTTCGGCTCCGTCTTCGCGACGACGGGCGGAAACCCATTGAGTTGACGCCAGACTTCCTGCCAGAGAGGAACGTTGCGCAGCAGGACCCATGCCTTGGCGCGCACCCCCTGCCGGAGAAAGCGAGAGCTCGGCCACGGCTGGTCACCGGGATCGGATGCCACCACGATCCGAAAGCGTCCGGCACCATCGTCGGTTGCGTCCACCGAAATCACCTCGCCGCCAAAGGTGCCGACCGCCACACTGGGCCAGCCGACAAACTGCACCGCCGGCCATCCCTCAAACTGCAAGCGCACGATGCTTCCGGGAACCGTGGTTCCGTCTGCGCGCATTTCCCGAGGCGCCACCAGCGGCATGTCCATACCGTCAATCCACGCCTCCACGAACCGGGTCTCGGCGTCTGGGATCACCACACATATTGCCGAACCTGGCTTGAGATAGGCGCCCTCAGTAGCGGAAACGCTGAGCACAATGCCATCACGGGGTGCGACCACCAGCTGCTGCTCAGTCTTGGCAAGTTGCGTATCGATGACGGACAAATCACGGTTTGCAGAGGCGACATCGCCCTCAGCGGTGCTACGACTTGCACTGGTGGCTGAAACCGTCGCGTCGTAGTCACTGCCGGTGCGCTCCAGTATGGCCTTCGAGCCAGCAAGGTTTGCGCGAGAACTATCCAGCGCCAACTTCGCCAGCTCATAGTCACGCCGCGAAACATCGCCAGTTTCCACCAGCTGCGCCATACGTCGCTCATTCAGCCGGTTGGTCTCGTAAACGAATTCTTCAGAAGCAACCCGTTGCTTTGCGGCATCAATCGCCTGCGCTTTGGCAAGCCCTTGGCTGGAGATCTGCTGCTGGAGATCGTCTATGCGCTGTTTGGCTGCCGCGCGTCGAGCCACCGTTGCGTCGTGTTGGAGTTGGAGATTGACAAGAAGATTTGGGTCGTTGTCTTGAATGTCGGCGATGAAATCGCCACGGCGGACAATTTGATTCTCAACAACGTACACACGCTTAACGCGGCCTTCGACCGGCGCCTCAATGTTCACGCGTCGGTCGAGTGGATTGAACGCAATCACTCTGCCTATAGCACGCACCGACTGCTGCCACGGCATGATGAAGATCGCCACAACCACGAGTATCACGCCCATGGCGAGCGCCCGAGCAAGGATGCGCATACCACGTGCACTACCAGCAATCGCCAAGCATGGCAGCGGCGCGAAGGCAAAGTCAGAAGTCGATGCGGTGGATCGATGCTCATGCATGGCTGGATACCGAAGGCGAGAATTCGATGGTGCGGCCGCAGCGAGCCGCAACACGCGGATCATGCGTCACGACAATAACGGTCCATGGATGCGGTGCTTCAATCAGTACTCGCGTGAGTTCTTCGAGCGTCGTCTGATGGCCCTCAAACAGCTCGTCTATCAATAGCAGTCGCGGCCGGATAGCAAGCGCGCGCGCGGCGAGTAACCGCGTGCACTGGCGACCCGTGAGCGGAAATCCTCCACTCACAAGTGGAGTGGCGAGACCATATGGAAGTTCGCGAATTGAATCAGCGAGACCCGACACCTCCACTGCGCGCTGGATATCCATGGGTCCGACATCAAATCGCCCCAAACGTATGTTCTCTGCGATTGTCCCAGACATGATGTCGCCCGAACGAAGCATGAGTACTTGCGATCGCAGTTGCGCAAGATCCCACGATCCTACGGGGAGACCGTCAATCACCACTTCACCAGCAGAGGGTCGGCGTAGTCCAAACATCATCTCAAGCATCGCGCTGCTACCCATGCCGCGCGAAGCAAGGATGGCCACACGCTCGCCGGGTGCCACGGAGAAGGCGATATCTTCAAACGACTTTCTCCCGCCGGGCTGACTGTGGGAAATTCCGCGTACATCAACGCGCGCACCCTTTCCAACGGGCGCGATCGACTCCCCGCCAAGGCGTTCGGTACGCAAGTCAACCAGATATCCAAGCTTGTCGATGGCGGCCACCGCGTCATACCAAGCCTCAAACTGCTTACCAAGCTTGGAGATAGATGCAACGACCATCGACACAATGATTTCGCTTGCCACCAGTTGTCCAAGCGTGAGTTGCTTGTCGAGGACGAGCCAACCACCGACAGCCAAGAGCATTGACCCCGCAGCAACCTCAAGCGCCACCAGACTGGAAATCTGGCGTAGCAAGATGCGAAAGTGATCGGAACGCGCGGTGAGGTAGGAGCGCATCAATTCGTCCGCGCGTGAAGCTGCGAACTCTGCACCGTCAGCATGCTTGAAGAGGCGCGGATGTCGCGCCAGTTCCTCGAACCACTCCACCACTGCGTACTTACTCCGCGACTCCTCCACCGAGGTCCGCACCGCACCGCGACCGATGACGAACACGATGAAGGTGATCGCAACCAGAATCGCCGCGGCAAAGCCCAATAGGAATGGGTGATAGAAGGCCAAGATCCCCAAGCCGATGACCGCACCAAGAACCAGGTTGATACCGGTGAGTAGAAGCATCGACCCACTTTTTTGAAGCGTGACGACGTCGAGGAAGCGATTCACAAGCTCAGGGACGTTCGTTCCATCCGTTGATTCGGTGTCAATCAGCGGCAGACGGCGGGCGAGGTCGGAGCCAATGCGAACGAAAATGCGGCGCTGGATCACCTCGGCTACTACATGCTGCAGAACCCGCAGGATGGCGGCTATTGCTAAGCACAAGAGCAGTACCACCGCGATGGCGAATAGCCCTTGCAGGAAGGGACCGCTGCGCGTACCGAAACTCAGATTGCTGATGAAGGCGTTGATTGCGAGCGGTAGGGCTAAGTACAGGATCCCGGTGATCGCGCTGAAGACAACGATCGACCAGAGTTCCTGTTTTTCAGGCTTCAGCAGCCAAGCGAGTCGCTGCAGCGGTGATGGGTGGGTATTCCCGTGGTGATGCGAATCACTCTCCGAGGCCGAAACCGGATCAAAAAACGGCGTGACAATCCCGACATCGATCTCCGATTCAGGACCAGCGACACCAAGGCGCGCAGCGAGATCCCGTCGCGAAAGGACTTGCTCAGACATCCCACCCGCTGAGATCCACCGCGTGCGCGGGCGGAAGAACCCATGGCGAACAATCACCACCCACTCGCCGCCGCGTTCATTCCAGACAACCACCGGCGAAGACTCTCGTGCGAGCCACACTGCATCTGCGAGACGCATACGACACGGTGCCACACTGATCCCCGCCTGTGGTCCGATGCGCACGAGCGACTCAAGCGGCTCAATGGTGGGATCGACGCTATCCGCGCCGAGCCTTCCAGGCACTTCTGAGAACGCAATCGCGCGCTCCTCTAGATTGAGAGACCGCCACAGCTCTGGGAGCACAATGGCGGCAACTCCGGAGCGGGTGGACTGAAATTCTGAATGGATTGGCTTGATTTCCATGAACGATCAAATCGATGTGGAGCGAACAAATGTCTGAGTGAGGCTTTAAGAATAAACTTAATATTCAGATATGCGAATATGACAGTATATGATACAATACCCCGAGTGAGGTCTAACTAATATGCCATTTCGTACCATTGCCAGCCGAGCACTTGCCGAAACACTTGCCGTTCTTGGGCACCCCTGTCGCCTTCGGATCATTGAGGAGATCGGCGGCGGCGAGCACGACGTGGCAACGCTCGCCCAACTCTTGGGCATATCCCACTCTGGCACATCGCAGCACCTCTCCCACCTCCGCGCGCGACGCCTGGTGACCGAAAGACGCCAGGGCCGGCAGGTCTTCTATAGGCTCTCCAACCCTGCCCTCTCAAAGTGGCTGCTTGCCGGGCTTGCTGTGCTCGAACAGAATGCTGAATCATCGCGAGAGGTCAAGACAAGCCTCCGGCGCGCCCGCGCAGCGTGGTCCGAAACATCGGCAAAGCGATCGCCACCCAGCCCGAAGTCACGCCGCGCCAGCTAATCGACGATCAGTTGGAGCGCGCCAGTTGCACCGCCGCCTTGCCGAGCGCGTCACCAATCAACAAGTAACTCTCCCCGCTCCCGAACCAGTGATGGCCGTGGCCGGGGTTTGGGCATTCCTTGGCATCGCGGAGGAACTGTCGCGTGGGGACGAAACTGGTTCCGGTTGCCACTTCCTTATGCAGGCAGCCGTCGCGCTGCGCGTGGCGGAGGACCGCGTTGTCCATGTTGCCGGTTTCACCGACGACAAACGAGAGTTTCGGGTTTCCAAACTCCGCGCGCATATCGGTGATGAGGTGCACCAGATTGCCTTCGTACTCGGCGGCCGCTTTTTCATCGCATCCGTCGTTCCAGCCTTGGAACCAGATGACACCATCGAGGCGCGGCGTGTAGCCAGCGAGCGCGGGGAACTGCGTGGGAATGGCCGCCACCGCGGTGCGGTACTCGGCGATCATCTGCTTGTAATACGGTCCAACCGCGCCGCCGGCACTTGGCGGACGAAAGTCCTTCGCCAAACTCTTGCCGCCCCACGCTGTCTTAATAAGGAGCACTGGCTCTGCGAATGCGTTGCCGAGCGCACGACCAATGCCGAGCTCTGGACCAATGTGGTGTTTGTCGTCATAGACCGCGAATCCCACCGAAAGCGCCCCGGCTTTCTGCGAGCCCTGCTCCGTGAGATACGAAACGAACACATCATCGCGCACGAACCACGAGCCGTCCGCCGCGCGGAGATCGCCCCATGCTGCCTTGTTGGCGGGGTTGTCCACAAATTGAGCAAGCGTGCCACGACCGCCGTTGTAATCACGCGCATCGTTCAGATCAACAACGCCGTGGCCTTCCATGTTGGACTGGCCAGCCAGGAGATACACGCGGAGGAGTTTGGTGGGAACTGTCGAAGCAGGTGCGGTTGGCAACGGCACCGCGCTTGGTGGCGCAGCGGCGATAGTGAGCGCCGCAAGTACTCCAGCAGCGAGAGCGGGAAGTGCACGAGCCGTTAGCTGACGAAGCAATCGATTCAACATTGCCAAAGGGTATCGATTGCGTGCAGCCGGGTGCTAGCATCTCCCATGATGGTTCCACTCATCACGACCATCGTCCTTGCGTTGGCAGGAGACGGCGTCCCGGCGGCGCAGGCGCTAGAGACGTGGTGCATTGAGTGCCATCAGGGCGTCAAGCCAAAGGGGAAATTCAACCTACAGGGCGTGTTGGAACGCTTGACCGCGTCGCAATCGACGGCGGCGGATCGTTCGCTTCTTCGTAAGGCACTGCAGCGGCTTGCCGACAGCGAAATGCCCCCACCGGACGCTGAGCACATTCCCAATGCGCAAGAGCGCGCACTGAGCGCGCAAGCACTGCGAAGCGCGATCGCTGGAGCGAATCGAATCATTGTTCCAAAGAGTGCTCCGCCGCGCCGACTGAATCGTGCTGAATATTCCAACACGATTCGCGATCTGTTCGGCATTGATGTCTCTGAATTTTCTTCGCTTCCGCCTGATGATGTCGGCGCAGGGTTTGACAATGTTGGCGCAGTACTCAGCCTCGCGCCCACAGCGCTCGAGAAATATTTCGAACTCGCCGAGGCCATCTCCGCACGCGCTTGCCCAGAATCCACAGCGAGTGTCCCCGCGGCAATCACTATCAACGGCAAGGCGATGACCGTCACGGAAAGAGCCGGACAGGTGTTGGAGGTTGGCGCACTGCTCTGGTCTTCAGGCGAAGCGCGTTGCACGGTGCAACTCCCGCGCGCCGGGACATACGCCATCTCCATCCGCGCAGGTGGCGATCAGGCCGGACCGGAGCCCGTGCGCATGGGGGTATTGGCAGGAAAGAAGCGAATTGCCGACTTCACAGTGACTGAGGACAAACGTTCGCCTGGCGAACACCGCATGGAGCGCACGCTCAAAGAGGGCGCGCAATCCATTGCTATCACCTTTGACAACGATTACTACAACAAAGACGCGGCAGCCGGAACGACCGCTGATCGCAATGCGTTCATTCTGTCCATGACGATTGAGGGGCCACTTGAGCCCTTCCGCGCGCAGGCGTGGCGTTCGTCGATGGAGGCGTTTGCGGCAAGTGCGAATGGCATGAATGCACCACTCGCGGAGCAGCACTGGCTCATTGAGCGGATCCTTCGTCGGCCGGCGACTAACACTGATTGCATCCTTCTGAATTCCATCGTGCAGTCGCTCCCCGAGAGCAGTTCGAAAGAAACCAAGATGCGCGCCATGATTGAGGCGCTGCTTGTTCATCCAGAATTCCTGTTTCGAATTGAGGATCGGGATGAATCAGCGGGGCCAGAACTAGCTCCGAACGCACTTGCCACACGACTGGCCTATTTCGTGTGGGCAAGTTGCCCCGACGAAGCACTCGCAAGCGCCGCCGCGCACGGCGAACTTGCTTCGAGTAGCGGGCGAGCAGCGGCGGTCGATCGACTCCTGATGGACCCACGATCGTCCAGCTTGGCTGAGCGGTTCGCGACCCAGTGGTTGGCTATCGATGGGCTGGGCAACAAGATGCCGGATGCATCGCAGTTTCCGGATGTCAATGCCGCGCTGCTGCGATCAATGCGAACTGAAACCGTCATGTTCTTTGAGAGCGTGCTACGCGAGCATCGCTCTGTGGAAACGCTGATAGATGCGGACTACACATTCATTGATGCGCGCCTTGCCAAGCATTACGGGATGGCCGTTCCTGTAGGCGACGGCATGCATCGCGTGCGTATTGATCCGCAACGCGGTGGCGGAATCTTGGCGCACGCGAGTGTGCTGACTGCAACGAGTAATCCCACGCGTACGTCGCCAGTGAAGCGCGGCAAGTGGGTCCTGCAGGCGCTCCTTGATGCCGCTCCACCGCCACCGCCGCCTGGAACCGCGCAGATTCCGGACCGTGTTGAAGACCGCGCAGGTAAGTCAATCCGCGAACTAATGGAGATTCACCGCGCTGATCCCAACTGCGCCGCGTGCCATCGAAGTATGGATGAACTGGGATTCGCCTTTGAGGGGTTTGACCCGGTGGGCAGTCTTCGTGACCGTGCGGACGGAATTGCTGTCAACGCAACCGGGACACTCCCTGATGGAAGTGTGTTGCAAGGAGTGGGCGGAGTGCGCGCCAAACTGAAGGGGAACGCCGGATTTACGCGGTCGCTGGTTAAGCACCTCATGGTCTACGCCACCGGCTGTGCGCAAGAGGATTCGAGCGATGATGAATTGGATGAATTGATGGAATCGCTGGCGAGCAACCCTACACTCTCTGACATCGTGCACGCCATCGTTGAAAGTCCATCGTTCCGATTGCGAGGCGCCCAATGACTGGTTGGTCAGGACCGATTTCTCGACGAACCGCCCTGCGCGCCGCTGGTGCGGTGATTGCGCTTCCCATGCTGGAGGCGATGCTGCCCGGCAGGTGCTTGTGGACGCGAACCGCCGCCGCTGCAAGTCGGGCCGTGCTAGCAGTGCCGCCGGCGCGCATGATGTTCGTGTTTCTACCCAACGGAGTGGACATCGCTTCGTGGCCAGGCTCTGCAACTGCCGCACTGGCAGATCACGCGGGGCAATACTCAGTGATGCGCAATCTCTGTCATCGGAACGCTGAGGCGTTGGGCGATGGCGCTGGAGATCACGCCCGTAGTGCGGCATGTTTCTTGACTGGCGCGCACCCAAACAAGACATCGGGCGGCGATATCAGTGTGGGTATCAGCGTGGATCAGGCGGCTGCGGCGCAACTCACTGGTGCCACACGTCTTGATAGTTTGGAACTTGGCGGCGAACCGGGAATGACCGCGGGCGATTGTGATTCTGGATACAGCTGTGCGTACAGCGCAAACATTTCTTGGCGCGGCCCACACACGCCCAATGGCAAGGAAGACGATCCTCGGCGCGTCTTCGACACTCTATTTTCAACGGGACCTGAAGGCGAGACCGCTGCCATGCGTGAGCGGCGCATTCAGTTGCGTACCAGCATTTTGGATGCAGTCGGCGGACAAGTTGCGGCGCTGTCATCCCGCGTTGGGGTTTCTGATCGCCGCAAGCTTGACGAGTACCTTGAGGGAGTCCGGACGCTGGAACGTCGCATGCAGTCATTTGCGCGCGATGGCCAAGGTGGAACGCCAGCGCATGTTGCACC
>JBBAOD010000087.1:0-9926 GCA_040401635.1 Phycisphaerales bacterium | reverse complement strand
TGCCGAGCCGCAGGTATTGACTACCACGTTGCCGGAGCGTTCGCCGTTGTACGAGTACCACAGGTCGGGACCGATATTGGTGCCAGTGCCGGATTCACACGTCGAAGGAATGGCAGGCGTGCCAACGGATGCGCGCATGGTGCTGAACTCGATGGTCTGCCCAATACTGAGTGGCAGCGCACCGGCGCAGGTGTCGTTCACCGGAATTGGTGCGTTGCAGGTCACTGCTGCTTGGCGAGCGCAACTAAAATCCCACGTGCTGCTGCAGCAGAATGGGTCGATGGCGCAGGTGGCGCTGCAGCAGGTGGGGTTATTGCAGCCCGGACTTGCATGCACTTCAAAGCACGGTCCAGCATTGATGGAGCAGACTGGCGAGCAGCCGAGCTGCGAAACTTCAACGCGCACGTTGTAGCTCGGAACGGCATCGCACAAGATGTTAGCGCTGGCACCTGGGGTGGGGAATGTTCCTGGCGCCACAAGGACCCAGTAGTTGCCGGGCGCAATGCATGCCGCGGCGGTGACGTCGACGCAATTCGGTGCGTTGACCTTGATCAGAGCCGCCGAAATGTTTACTGGGCACGAAGCGGGAACCAGGACCGCAAACGTTGGAATTGTGGATGCAAGGTGCAGGGTGGCGCGAGCCAAGCCGTCGCCATCCGTATCAGGAATGGTTATCGAATAGATGTCACGATCGCCGTTCCAGACTCCCTCAACCACGTATCCATTCAGTTGCCCGCATGCGCCGGCGGTGGCCGACATGGGTGTGGCTGTTTGCCCGGCGCTTTCACACGGGTCATTGTTGCGCGTACCGCACGTTTCGGGTTCCGTAGTGGCGTTGGCTGGACATGCCAGCGTGCATCCGCCGCAATATTGGGTTGCCCAATTCACGCAGAATTGATCCCACGCGCCGGAGCAGCACGATGGGTCGACCCCACACACCACATTGCAGCACGCGGTGTCTTCGCAGCCGGGGGTGGAGTGCAACGACGTGCAGCCGCCTTGGCCGGGAAGACCGCATTGCACTGGTGGACCAGCAACGCAGTAAAAGTCAGCTTCAAAGACACAGGTGCTATCCCAACTGACACTGCAGCAACTTGGATCAACTGCGCAGACGGAACTGCAGCAGGTTCCGTTGGCGCACGCGCCGTTGTTGTGCGGCGTGGTGCACAGGCCGCTGGCGGTGGCACCGCACAAGCCGATGCAATTTGAATCCGCGGTCGCGGCGCAGCCGGCATCCCAAGTCACTAGGCAGCACTCGGGGCTGATGGCGCACACAGTGCTGCAGCAATTGCTGTCGGAGCATCCTGGCAGCGTGTGCGCGGTGAGGCAACTATCGATGCCATTGCCGCAGTTTTGTGCCGCACTGCATGGAGTCAATGCTAGCGCCAGCGAAGTGGCGAGCGCTACCAGTACAGATGACAGTGTGTGTACGAAGTTCATTAGGAAATATCAGTGTCAGTATCAGTACCAGTGTCGGGGGAATATCTCAAGAGCAAGATGCTATCCAAGGTTCGCAGATGTACCGTCATTGGCTGCATGAAAGCCGGTAATCGCCAATGGTCATTGGCAAGTTAACCAGTGCAGTTTCCCCACGAACCGAGCAAGCTTCCTAAATCGGCGCCATTTACGACTCCACTGTTATCGATGTCACCAATTCCGCTCAAGCCCCAGTTTCCGAGCATGAGGCCGAGGTCACTGCCGCCAACCACTCCATCGTGATTCAGGTCAGCAGGGCACTGCGAAACACACGGAGTAGTTCCCTCCGCAATATTCAGCGTTCCGGTTCCGAACCCAGCGGATCCCCATGAACCAATTCGAATCCAATAGGTTCCGCCACACGCGAGGTTTGCGGTCATCGCGCTGAGATTGCCGCAGTAGTCATCGTTACAGGCAATGACGGACGCGCCGTTGCTCCCTGGGCAACCGGTCCACAGTTCAAGACGTGTGTCAAAGGTGGCGCCAGCGCAGGTGGATATGGTGGCGGCGCCGTTGAATGCGGGCGTGAAGGAGAACCACACATCATTGAAGAATCCGTCGCCAAGGCAGCCACCCGATGGAGCAGTGGGGGCGTTGCTGACCGCCAATGTGTTGTCAAAGGCGTTGGCGCCAGTGTGTGCGACGGTCGCGGTTGCGCACGTGTCATTTGGGGTTCCACCGCTACTACCACCGCAGGAAATATTGAGTGTGCCCGTACCGCCAGTGGCGTGTCCGCCTACACGAATGAGGTACGCGGAACCGCTCGCAACGGTCATGGTCATGCGGCTGGTGAGGAGGGTACAGCCAGTGCTGTCGTCGTTGCAGGCGATGAGTGTGCCGCCACAAGCGGTGTACGCGGCCAGTCGAGTGTCAAAGTTTGCTGAAGTACAGGTACTGACAACCACTTGGCCACTGCACGTGGCCACGTAGCGGTACCAAAGGTCCTTGACGAAGGGGAGTCCGTAGCCTTCATCGCAGAGCGGGTCAAGCGGCGGATGACTATCGGTGGCCGCGTCGGTATTGAACGCCGTAGCTCCATTGGTGATAGTGATGGCGCCCGAGCAATTGTCATTTGCAGGCTGTGGAATCACGGACAATGTCACCGTGCCAGTGCCAGTGGAGTCATAGCCACCAAGGCGTACCCGCATGGGCGTATGACCATCGGAAAGAATGTCGATGCGGCTGGTGAACCCATCGCAGCCGGGGTAGTCGTCGTTGCACGCAAGGGTTGATCCGTCGCAGCTGTCGTAGGCGGCCAGTCGCGTGTCGAAGCTTGCGGTTCCGCATGTGGTGATCCGCGCGATACCTGCACTCGGCGTCCATGAATACCAGACGTCGCGGGTGATGCCGGTGCCGGTGCCTTCGTCACACAGCGGATCCATTGGTTGTGGTGAGTTGGTGGCTAGGCGAGTGTCAAAGGTGAGCGCAGCACCGAGCGCTGGCACCACCTGCGCAGTGGCGCATTCATCATTACTTGGCGGGGTGGCATCGCACGGACTGGCGTTCAGTACCAGTACGTAGTTGTTGGATTCGCCGGTACCGCAGGGGAATCCGGAGAACACCGTTGTAGCAACCAGCAGGCGATAGGTTCCGGCCGTAACGCATGCGGTCGCAGTGCCTGGGCACGTTGCCGCGTCTGGATTGCTTGAAGCAAGCACCGTTGGAGAGCAGACATTGTCCAAGAGGAAGACTCGTCCGGGACCCTTTGAATAAAGTTCAAGTGAAATAGTGGAGCCAGCAGCGACGGTGAATTGGTAAAAGTCGGTATCGCGATTATCGCCGGTCGCCCAGTAGGTTCCGCGCACGCGGGCGCCCACGGCAATCGTTTGTACGGGAGTGCTTGGGCTGTTGCATCCGCCGTTGAGGTCAGCGCCGCACGGCTCTGCTTCGGTGATGTTGGACGAAGGGAGGGTGCATGTTCCCGCGCCGCATGCAGTGCAAAGCACGCTCGCACGAACGGCGCAGGTGGCGTCCCAACTGCCGTCACTGGAACAGCAGTAGGGATCTTCATTGCATACCACGCTGCAGCACGCAGAGTCTGAGCAGAACGGTGTTGCGGCTGCAATGCAGCAGTCATTGATGCTGGTTCCGCATGCCGGTGGAGGCGGCGCGTTTGGAGTGATTTGTAGTTGCCCAGCACCGGCGCTGGTGACATCAAATCCCCCGACCGCAATCTTGTAGGTGGTACCGGCGGTGGCCGCAAACTGAAGTTTGCTAGTAAAGGTTGCGCAGCCTGTGGAATCGTCGTTGCAGGCAATGACGCTCGCGGTGCTGCACGAAGCAAATACGGCAATACGAGTATCAAACGCAGCCAATCCGCATGTAGAAAGTTCGAGATTCCCTGACGATGTGGCAAGGTAAGAGAACCAACGAACGCGGTGCATGATGTCGTCGCCGGCGGATCCGAGGTCACAGAGACCGGCGAGGTTGATGTCCTGGGTGGAGGCCACGGTGTTAAACGCGTTGAGTCCACTGACCGCGGTGATAGCGGTGGCGCAGGTGCCGCCGCCGGTATCGGTTGATCCGTCCGAGGCGATGTTCACGCTACCCACGCCAGCAGTGGTTGATCCAAATCCACCGATCGCAATGAAATAGGCATTACCAGCAATTGCCGGGAATGAAACCTTTGAGGCCCACGCCTGGCCGGTGGTAATCGTGCAACCGGCAGTGTCATCATTGCATGCAATGACTGACGCCAAGTTAGAGCAATTGGTGAATACGGCTATCTTGGAATCAAACGTCACCGCGCCGCACGTACGCGCGATGTAGGTGCCGGTTGCAGGTGCTACAAACCGAACCCATGTGGCGTTGTAGATGATGTCAGTTCCAACGGCTGAGATATCGCAGATGCCAGTGAGGTTGACATAGTTTCCCGCAGTAGTAGTGATGGCTGTGTCGCCGAGTGATGCGGTGAGCGGTGCGGCACACGTTTGCGCATACGCCTGCTGCTCCGCAAGCGGCGCCAACCCAATCGCCGCCGCGATGGCCGCAAGGCGCGCGCATGTCGATATTGTGTGGCGTGTCATCTCGCAGCGGTCCTGTGTGTGCTCTGGCGATTCACGCGACCCGTGCTTGGGGTGTCTCTGAACCCTGGTCTACTTCGACCATTGTCTGGGTCAATTGTGACTCAATCGTGTCTTGTTTCATACGGCCAATCAAGGCATTTGCGCTCGGAAATCCCGAACTTATTGCACTCATACTGGGCATGTGAGTGAATAGTTCAAACTTTGACTGTGTTTGGAGTTCTCGGCGGGTGGATCTGTGCGGGGGCGGCTGGCAGCCGGACGGCCGGGCGTTAGACTTCTAGGACCCTGAGGATGGCTTGCCGGCCGCCGTGGCAGCAGCACAAGCCTCTGGGAAGACCTGACTTTGAGAGCACACCCCATGTCCGTGACCATTGGTTCCCACGCACCAGCCTTCAAACTTCCCGCACGCCCTGGACACGAAATCGATGTCGGCAACGTGATCGGCCATCAGAAGGTGGTGTTGCTCTTCATCCCCTTGGCGTTCAGTCCCGTGTGCACCACCGAGTTCTGCACCTTCCGCGATGATTGGTCCAATTGGTCCAAGCTTGGCTGCGCGGTGTATGGCATCTCCGTTGATAGCCCGTTTGTCACCGACAAGTTCAAGCAAGAGCTCTCCATTCCCTTTGACATTCTCTCTGACTTCAACAAGGAAGTGAGCCGCACCTACGGAGCGCTCTATGAGAACCTGATGGGCTTGAAGGGTGTTGGCAAGCGCGCTGCGTTCGTCATCAATGCGGCGGGCAAAGTGGTGTACGCCAAGGTCAATGATGAAGCGGGGCAGCAGGTGGATTTTGCGGCCATTCAGAGCGCGGTGGAATCATGCTGAAAGACGTCTGCTATCGATGCATGACGGTAGCGCTCGTGGCAACAACCGTGCTGGCAACTGTCCTGTCCAGTGGTTGTTCGGCGTTTGCGCCGCCGCATTCTTCAGGTGGAATTCTGGTCATTGAAGTTCCCGCGGACAGTGGGCCGGATGCAGTGGAAGCGGATCGTTCTACCCGTGAGGGTGAAATGAAGGTTGGTGACCGTTTGGAAGTCCGACTCGGCGCGTATGCGGGAACGGGTTTCGCATGGTCACTCGCAGGCCCGGTTCCGGGCAACATGCAGATGACCACAGCTGACCCTGCTGGCAAGGTTGAGCCGGTCGCTGGTACCACGGCCCGACCCGGTGGCGCCACCATGTCGACCTTTGGGATGACCGCGGTGGCGCAGGGTGATGCGAAGATGCGCTTTGTTCTGATGCGGCCGTGGGAAACCGACGGCAAGCGTGAAGTTGCGCGCACCGTTGAGGTGGAGGTGGTTGTGAAGAATGCTCCAAATTCTGACGTGCACGCCACTGACCCGTTCAAGTGAGTTTCACGATGTGCAGACTGCTTGAATTGGCATGATTCGTGCCGATTCAAGCAGTCTGTCGCATCTACGGGGCTCTTCGGCGGTAAGGGTGGCATGCTGGTTGCGTGTGCAGGAATCATCCTTGTGGGTATGGCTATGGTGGCGCCGCCGCAGCGGGTTGATGATGCCGCGGACGCCATGATTGCTGAACGTGCACACGACATCTTGGTGTCGCGATGCCTTCGTTGTCACGGCGGCGTCCGTGAGCAAGCGGGATTGAATTTGGCGTGGCGCGATCGCGCGCTGCAAACTCGTGCCAAGGGACCGCCAGCCATCATTCCTGGTAACGCTGCGGCAAGCGCGCTCCTCACGCGTGTGATGCATACTGATCCAGAATTGCGAATGCCAGCAGAGGCGCCAGCGCTCTCGGCGGACGAAGTGGCCACGCTGCGCGCGTGGATCGACGCGGGCGCTGTGTACCCCGTGCTCTGGTCGTTGCGGCCGATTGCGGAGCAGATGCCGGCGCCTGGTCCGGAGTCAATGTGGAACACTGATGGCATTGATCGGGCAGTATCGCTGCGACTTGCCAGTGCGGGTATCCCGCTGCCGGCGGAGGCTGCGCCAGAGTCATTGGTTCGCCGAGCCGCGCTGGACATCACTGGCCTTCCGCCTGACGCCGCGCTGGTTTCGGCATACGTTGCAGATCCAAGCCCCGCGCAGTGGGAGCGCACCGTCGATGCGCTCTTGGCATCACCAGCGTTCGGGGAACGATGGGCGCGCGTCTGGCTTGATCTTGCTCGCTATGCAGACACCAAGGGGTATGAGAAGGACGCGCGTCGCGATGTATGGCGGTTCCGGGATTGGCTCATTGACGCATGGAACAGCGACATGCCCTATGACCAATTCACGGAGCGACTCATCGCTGGTGATCTGCTGCCCGGCGCTACTGAGAATGACCGCATTGCCACTACGTTTCATCGGCTCACACTCACGAATGATGAGGGTGGAACAGACAATGAGGAGTTTCGTGTAGCAGCCGTCATGGACCGAAGCGTTACCACATGGCTTGCATGGATGGGTACATCGATGCAGTGTGTGCAGTGTCATGCACATCCGTACGACACCATTGATCACCGCGACTACTACACATCGCTCGCGTATTTCAATCAAACCGCCGACACGGATCGTGAAGACGATAGCCCGCTGTTGCATGTTGCGTGGGAGCGGGGCACCACCACTGTTCCAGTGATGCAGGAACTACCGGCCAATGAACAGCGTGCAACGAACGTGTTTACGCGCGGCAATTGGCGCGCACTTGGCGATGCTGTGGCGCCAGGTACACCCGCATGTTTCCCGCCGCAGGGAACGCAGCATGCGGATCGCCTTGGTTTGGCACAGTGGATCATGGATCCAGCCAATCCGCGGGCGGCGCGCGTGGAAGCCAATCGTATTTGGGAGACCATCTTTGGACGCGGACTGGTGGAGACGTTGGAGGACTTTGGTGAAGCGGGGGCGCGTCCGTCTGACGTGGTGCTGCTTGATGTCGTAGCCAGTCGACTGCAAAAACTGGGTTGGTCGCGGAAGGCGCTGATTGGTGAAATCATCAAGTCGCGCACGTACCGCATGTCCGCGCAACCTTCGGACGCGGCGCTGCGCATTGACCCAGAAAACCGGATGATGTCCCGAGCGCCGCGCTTTCGCCTTGAAGCAGAGGCAATTCGCGATCAATCATTAGCAGTGGCAGGAATTCTTGATCGAACGATGCACGGACCGCCCGTGTTTCCACACCAGCCCGATGGCACGTGGATGGTGGTGTATAGCGGTGATGGATGGACCACCAGTGAAGGCGGTGATCGCTACCGTCGCGCTGTGTACACCTTCTGGCGTCGATCAAGCCCGCATCCTTCGCTCATGAATTTCGACGCTGTTTCACGGGAAACATGCACGGTGCGAAGGATCCGCACCAATACGCCACTTGCTGCGCTGGCGGCGATGAATGATCCAACATTCGTGGAGGCTGCTGCGGCATTTGCGCAACGGGCCATCGATGCAACGCCGGGAGCCAGTGATGCGGAACGAGCGCGCTGGATGTTGTCCGCCGCGCTGGTGCGCACCCCGCGCCACGAAGAGTGTGCGCGGTTAGCGCAACTTGTAGCAGGTGAGCGAGCGGCCGCCACTACCGCAACGCAGCCAACGTCTGAACTTTCGGTGTGGTCTGCTGCGGCAGCCACAATCATGAATCTTGACGAGTTTCTTTCGCGAACCTGATCTGGATCCATGTCGCACCACCATCCCCGTCCCCGCATGGTTGCCACGCCCGCCGAATACATGGCGGAGCTGCAGGCGATGACGCGGCGGCAATTCTTAGGAAATTCAGCGTGGGGAATTGGCGGGATTGCGCTGGCCGCCATGATGGGCAGTGAGAAGAGTGCGCATGCCAAAGCGGTGTCATTGCCCCCCGCGGGCTCGCCGATTGACCCACTGATGGTGCGTGCACCGCACTTTGCCGCACGGGCCAAGCGGGTGATCTTTATTCACCTTGCGGGCGCCCCAAGCCAGCATGAGCTCTTCGATTGGAAGCCAGCGCTGGTGCGGCACAATGGTCAGCCGTGCCCGGACGAACTGCTGAAGGGTGAACACTTTGCTTTCATCAAGGGCCATCCAACACTGCTTGGAACCCCTTATAAATTTGCGCGATACGGGCGCAGCGGGCAGGAGTTGAGCGAATTGATCCCGCACCTTGCGTCGGTGGCTGACGACCTATGCATTGTGAAGAGTTGCACCACCGAGCAGTTCAATCATGCGCCGGCGCAGTTGCTGTTGCATACTGGCGATCCGCGCTTTGGCGGTGCTTCAATGGGTTCTTGGTTGACGTACGGCTTGGGCAGCGAAGCCTCGGAGTTGCCTGGATTTGTGGTGCTGGTTTCCGGTGACAAGACGCCGGATGCCGGTAAGAGTGTGTGGGGAAGCGGATTTCTTCCCGGTGCGTTTCAGGGCGTGCAATGCCGAGCGTCCGGCGACCCGGTCCTGTACGTCCAGAATCCAGAAGGCGTCGATCGTGCTGCTCGGCGTCGCATGCTTGATGCGCTTCAAGATTTGAATTCCATGGCGGCGGCGAGTGCTGCTGATCCAGAGACGGATGCGCGTATCGCGCAATATGAGCTTGCGTTTCGGATGCAGGCGAGTGTTCCGGATGCCATGGACATTGCACATGAGGATGCGGCAACACTGGAGGCGTACGGCGCCACACCTGGGAAAGCAAGCTTTGCAAACAACTGCTTGCTCGCGCGCCGACTGTCCGAACGCGGCGTTCGCTTTGTACAGCTCTTTGATTGGGGCTGGGATGCACACGGCACCAATGCCACTGATGACATACACACTCAGCTGCCCAAGAAGTGCAAAGAGTCTGATCGTCCCGTGGCGGCGCTGATCAATGATCTGCGACAACGCGGCTTGCTTGATGAAACGCTGATTGTGTGGGGCGGCGAATTTGGCCGAACGCCGATGGCAGAATTCCGTGATGGGAAGAAAGATTTCTTCGGCCGCGATCATCACCCGCATTGCTTTACGGTGCTCCTGGCGGGGGGAGGGTGCAACGCTGGCACCACCTACGGCGAGACGGATGAGTTGGGCTGCCGCGTGGTGCGCGATCCGGTGCCAGTGAAGGACCTGCAGGCAACCATTCTGCATCTCCTTGGCCTTGATCACCGCCGCCTTGCGTACCGGCATGCCGGGCTGGAGCGCCACCTGACCGGAGTCACGCCGGACGCCCGGGTTCACTCGGGATTGATTGCGTAAGAGGCAGCAACTGCACCAATCTTCCTGATACAATCCCGCTCTCGTTGCGGGAGTAGCTCAATGGCAGAGCAGCTGCCTTCCAAGCAGCAGGTTGCGGGTTCGAGTCCCGTCTCCCGCTTTCAACAGCACCGACCGTCATGGTTGGGAATTGACCCCTCTACGTGAATTACCGCCGCAAGAAGCGCTCTCAGGAACACGAAGCAGCCGATCACAATCACGGCGGGGCTTCACCGCGGGAGCCCTTTGATCACCCCTTCGTCTCCAAAGCGGTAGCAGAGGTGATTACCACGCCCG
>JBBAOD010000086.1:7786-9928 GCA_040401635.1 Phycisphaerales bacterium | reverse complement strand
TGCCGTACGCGATGGAGACGGCAACCACCACGGCAATCCCCAACACAATCGCGCGCCGAAGTGAAATTTCAAATGTAGAAGGCAGACCGGGCGCGTTACCGACGCGGCGCGGAGTCCCTGCCATCGCGGGCGAAGACGAAGACGCAACCGGCGCACCGGGGCGACGCATCAATTCATAAAGAGCGGGAGCAGCGCGACGTGCCATAAATTCAAGTGTAGTGGAAGCGAATTAGCCCGGGATCGCCCCGCGCCATGCCTCAACGGTGGCGACGATTCCCGCATGGGGATCGATCCACTGCCGAGCGTCGACCACTGGGAATCGCGCCAGTCCGGCCATCTCCAGGGCCACCCGGAATCCAAGTACATCCAGCCGAGATTCCCCCGCTGCGCCGATTGGGCCACGCATTCCAGAGCGCAGGAGGTCCACAATCCGTGCCGAGACCAAGCGGGGACCAAGTTGCGAAACCATGTTGACCGGGTCGCCGCCTTCGGCCAGGACCGCCGCCGGGTCAAGCGACACCCCGATGGGTGGCCATGGCGCGCCCACGGCACCGGAGGCATCAGCGACCGTTACCCCGGAATGCTCGGCAGCCGAAGCGATGGCGTTGATGGCGTCGTGTCGGCGCGCGGCGTGAGATTCTTGGGCGGCGTTGGTTGTTGCACCGGCGGCGTGCGGACCGGCGGTGCTCAGCGCGCTAGCGTGGTTTGTGGCGCGCGGCAATTGCAGCGTGACGGGTACGCGCCCAAATTCACTGGCGAATTCGCATGCTGCGCACGCCGCTTCGATGGCTCGGTCTGCATGCGCGGGATCAATGAAGTGTTCGCTTGGAATCCACGCATCAACACCGGTGACCACCAATTCATACCGCGCGAGCGTGGCGCGGAGATCGCGTCGCGCGCTGACACCAAGATCGCGCGGACGCATAGACGGATGCGTGGCACTCAGTTGCACGCCCGCAATACCGCGCGATGCCACCCAAGCGAGGGCGGCAGCGGTATCACCAAGCGCAGCAATGGTGACACCAAGCGGAATCTGCACACGAGTATCCATACGTACAGGGTAGTGGAGCGCGGCGGCGGGGACAGCACGCGACACATGGCATGATCCCGCACGCGCCGCACCGCGTCCGACGGACTAGACTGAAGTGATGCGCACCGCTTCCACGATTCTCTTGATTGCGCTTTCGGTGTGGTTGTCGGTCATCCTGGCAACCGGGGTGGCAGCCATGGGCGCATTTGGCGCGCTCCCCAAGCTGGGAATTTCGGTGGCAGGAACGGAGGGGTTCTTTGCAGGCGATACCGCTGAAATGGGTCGATTTGCCGCCGGCAAGATGCTGCAGCCGCTCTTCATGGCGGGCGACTGGGTGCAATTTGCAGCGTCGGCACTCACGGTTGGGTGCACGGTTCGACTCGCGCGGCTCGGACACTTCAACGGAATGCGTTGGGCACGTACGGTGTTCTTTGTGTGCGTTGCGGGTGCCGCATTGATTCTTGCATGGCGCGCATGGACTGGACCAGCGATGACCGTTGACTTGCTCGCCTATTGGGATGCCGTTGCAGCCAATGATCGTGCCGCCGCAACAGCAGCGCGCGCACGTTTCGACACCGCGCATGTGGTAGCAGATGCTGGATTCAAGATACAAATGCTGTGTGTCATCGGCGCCTTGATATGCCTGTTACCCGCATTGATGGCGGCACCTGTTCGAAAGGTTGCACGCGGTGACTGGTAACGCACTCTGGCCAGAAATCGGATTTGAACTTCCGCGCAAGACCGCACGACAACGCGAACGCGCGTTGCAACTTCTTGCGGCACTTGATGCGCGGTATCCACATGCAAAGTGCCGACTTGATTGGAAGGTGCCGCATGAACTTCTCATTGCCACGATCCTGAGTGCACAAGCAACTGACGAGGGCGTGAATGCGGCAACCCCTGGCTTGTTTGCGCAATTTCCAACCGCGAATCACTTTGCTTCGTCATCCGCTGACGAGATCGCGCCATTCATTCGCACCATTGGTTTGTGGCGGAACAAGGCGCGCGCCGTGCATGAATCCATGCGAACGCTGGTGGATCAGCATGGCGGCGAAGTACCGAACACTATGCAGGACTTGCTGGCGCTGCGCGGGGTGGCACGCAAGACCGCC
>JBBAOD010000086.1:0-7776 GCA_040401635.1 Phycisphaerales bacterium | reverse complement strand
GGAAATTGCTTTGGAATCCAGGCCGGCGTAGTGGTTGACACACACGTCGGACGCTTAGCGGAACGCCTTGGGCTTTCCAAGCACGCCGACCCGGTCAAGGTGGAGCGCGATCTCATGGCACTCTTCCCGCGCGAGCGCTGGTGCGACCTCAGCCACCTGCTGATCTTTCACGGACGCGCTGTGTGTAAGGCACGTGGAAACACCTGTAGCAGTGATGAAATCTGCGGCAAGTTCTGCGCGCTGGCAGCGAAAGCTGCTAAGAAGCGGTGACTACTTCACGTCGCCGCGGCCAGTGAACACCGGCGAATCACCAATCGCTGTCTGCTTCAACAGCATGAAGCCGCCGTGCAGTGAAACGATCGACCCACCACCACCCAGGCGCTCTGGATAAATGAAGAGCACCGGGCCTTCAAATCGCCATGAACGGATCGGGCTGATTTTTCCGACAAATTGTCGCACTGGCTTACCGTTCTCATCAAGCTGCTTCTTCTTGGCGCCTGGCGTGGCGCCTTCCGCCAAAGCGGCATCAACCTCTGCATCTTCTGGCTCAAGCACTTCGACTCGGCGCAATACATCCAGGCCGTGTTCGTGGCCAATCCAGAGATCGCCGTCAATGAATTCAATGGCGGTGATGTGCGGCGAACCGTCTGGCTCGTAGCGTTCGACGGCACCGTCGTGCTTGATCTCCACGCATATTCCCACACTGATGCCATCGGGGTTCTTCTCTTCAACAATGTGCGCGGAACCCCAAGCAGCGCTTCGTTCCGCACCCATGATGGTGGTCAGATCGGTGGTCTTGTCGGTCAGGGCGGGTTCGCCACCGATGCGCCACAGCCAGAATCCCTCGCGTCCACCAGCAAGCACGCGTCGACCGTCGGTGACGGCCACTTCCAGCAAACCTGGCTGCCGCTCCACGTTGTAAAAGGTGTCGCCGATGCGGCGATCTTCAGTGCGATGGCGGTACATGGCTCGTCCAAACGTGCCTGCCACGGCGTAGTGATTGGGACGAATGAGGTCGATATCGCGGCCACCCTTGAGGGGAATTTCTTCTGGGTCAACCAACTTCAACCCATCAACGCGCCAGGTGAAGAGTAGCTTGTCGGTCACTGCAAACAGGCGATCGCCGCACATGCGGATGCGCCGTACCCGCGCGGGAATGGCGGCTTGGTCCGTTTCAGCAAAGACGGCAGACATGACGCCCACCGACGCGCCGTTTTGGCCCTGCAATAGAAACGCAAATCCGCCCGGGGAACCAACACCAGGCGGCAACGGAATCAGTGCACTTGCCGCGCCGAGGTATCGCCCATCTTCAAGCGACACGATCTTGCGACCCGTGCACGTGACCGGACCACCGGCCGATGCCACAATGTGCGCTGGCGATTGACCCTCAAGGAATCGCTTGCGGTCACTGACGCGCACGGCGCCACCCTTACCGCTGACGTACATCTCATCACCAACGCGAGACACCAACCGCGGCTGTATGCCCAACTCCTCCGCGGAGATAGCAGACAAACGCTTGGGATCAGAATTGTCAGAGACATCAAAGGTGATCAGTGAAGTGAGATCAGAAATTGCCCACGCAGAGTCGCCGGAGACCACCAGGTCAACCAGCGAACCGCCCTCGCCAAACACCACGCCGTCGGCGCGACCGAGTTCACGACCGTTGGTGGTGTCGATCGTCAGCAGTTCATTGCCGAATGTCTGGAACCAGCGCCCATTGTCAACCACCGTGGAGTGATGAGTGCCACCAGTGTGTTGTTGGATACGCAGTTCCTTCTCGCGCCGATCGGTGCGATCCTCATTGATGTACTGAGGAGCACACGAAGACAGCACGGCCGCAAAGCCGATGGCGACCAGGGAGATGACTGCCGAACGCGCGAGAAGTGAGCGCATCTGAGCAGCGTATCCGGATGTGATAGTTTGCCGCGTATGCAAACAGGGCCGAACGACCCCGCCACCACGCCTCGCCTTGCGCAACTGCTGAAATTGCACGCCAGTGAGCCTGGCGACCCGTTCTGCATGTACGGAATTGCGCAGGAACACGCACGCGCCGGGCGGCACGAGGAGGCGCTTGTTTGGTACGACCAAACCATCGCCGCTGACCCGGGCTACTGCTACGCGTACTACCACCAGGCGCGGTCGCTGGAAGATCTGGAGCGCATCGATGATGCATGCGCGGTCCTGCGCACCGGACTGGAAGCGGCGAAGCGTGTGTCGGACAGTCACGCGCTCTCAGAGATTCGCGGATACTTGGACCAACTCACCTGAAGGACGAACCACCATGGCCAAGGCAGCACGCAAGAAGAAGGTTCCTATTGATGCACTCCGTGCATTGAGCGCCGATCCAAATCAGGTGGAGGTGCGCGTGGGTGGTCGAACGGTTGCCACCCTGCTTCGCCAGCGCGCTGTTGAACTTGGACTGGTGGAAGGTGGATCGTGGACTCCTGCGCTGGCTGCGCGTGTTGATGCGGCTGCTGCGGAGTCGTTGGCTCGTGAGGCGGCACTGGCGTTTCTTGCCAAACGATCATGGAGTGCCGCGGCGTTAGAGGCGCGGCTGGTGAAGACCGGTCATGTGGCGCGCGCTGCTCGCAACGCAATCCGCGCCATGGTGGCTGACGGTTGGCTGGACGACCACGCGTTTGCAACCGCGCGCGTGGAACACCATCGTCGACGTGGCTCGCTTTCGGAGGAGGCGTTGTCGGAACTCCTGCAGGCCGACGGAGTGGGCGAAAAGGATGCGGCAGATGTGGCACGCAGCGGGGCCGCCACCGCTGCCGAGGTGCGCCTTGAAGTGCGCCGCGCCAAGAAGGCTGGAGAATCTGCTAAGCGCGTCGCAGGCAAACTCGCCCGGCGCGGATTCGACCCGGATACCATCCAAGACGCGCTTGAGCACGCTGGATATGCACTTGATGAATGAGTTCCCTGATGAACCCCGCTTGTAACGCCATCATCCTTCTCACCGTCACGCTTGCAGTTGTTGGCTGCCAGAATCCAAGCGCGACGCTCACTCACGCGGGCGATGATCCGATTCCGGATCTGGCCACCCCTGAGTTTGTGCCGATTCCGCGGGATGGCGGACCAACGTCGCTCGACGGTTCCGCGTTTGTTGCATCCGCTCCCCCGGCGCCAAGTGCCACCATGCTTGATCGTTCTTCGTGGGGCGAAACAACGATTCATCAGCCGCGCGGCCAAGTAGAAGTGCAGCCCAAGTATTACACGCTGTTTGAAGGTTTTTCCAACGATCCCCGAGCGACCGGCGCGTATCCGACGACGGCCACCGCGCTGTCGACGGGTGGTGAAAGTCACACCGCTGTCCAGGATTTAGCGGCGCAACCCGCCATCGGCATGTTCTGGCTGGCAATGACGCCCGGGCAAATCATCTTCATGCCGCCGTGGGTAACGGTGCAACGCGAGCCGATTGATGGCATCGAATGGATGCCGCCACCCGCGCCCGCGCGCAACCCCGCGCCCGCGACCAAGGACTAAACAGTGTCGACGCTTGACGATCGCGGACTTCCTGCTGGCTACCCGTTCAATCCGGACTGGGAAATCACGCCACGTGAATACGTGCGCCGTCGCGACGCGGGCGAACTCATTGTGCTCCTTGACTGCCGCACCGCTTCAGAGCGCGATATCGCTTCCATCGCTGGCGCCATGCATGTTCCAATGCATGAACTCAGCGCCCGACTGGAGGGACTGCGTTCTCACGAAGCCACTCCGGTGGTGGTCCATTGCCATCACGGCGCTCGCAGCCTGCAGGTGACCGCCGCCCTACGCCAAGCCGGTTTTGACGACGTCCACAGTATGGCGGGCGGAATTCACCTGTGGTCGCTCGACATCGACCCATCGGTTGCGGTCTACTGACGCCGTGCTTCGCCAACGACTCGTCACCGGCACCCTACTGATCATCGGACTGATTGCCATTCTGTGGGGCGATGAACGGCTATCCGATGCACTGCGCGAATCGGAGACCGTTCGGAGCATCATCGGAACTTCGGATGGAGTTCTACTACTCGCCCTTGCGATCGGCGCGCTCGCTCCACTGTTAGCACGTGAGTTGGCAGCGATGCTGCGCGGCGCCGGGATTGCTGCTCCCACTGCGCTCACGGTGTTGGCCGCAATCATGGGGATCATGGCGGTTCGCATGGCACCCGCGGTCGATTCTGCAATCACTGCCGTTGCGGTCATGGCCACCGCATTGTGGGCGGTGCTTTCCTGCGCCATCATTGTGCACAGCCGCGGCGCGCACATTGCCGGCGTCGTCTCCGCTACGGGCGGAACGCTTCTGTCGTTTGCATATATCGGCGTACTGCTTGGGGCATGGCTCTTAGTGCGCTGCGATGTTGGCCCGTGGGTGCTGGTTGGGGCGATGCTCACCGTGAAGGCCAGCGACATCGGCGCTTACTTCACGGGGATGTCCATCGGGCGGCATAAATTAATTCCTTGGCTCAGTCCCGCCAAGAGTTGGGAAGGATTGTTCGGCGGCATCGCATTGGCCGCGGTGGTTGGCGGTTTGCTCAGTTGGTGGAGCGATGCGCTCCCTGATCCGCGCGACCATGTGCCAGTATTCCTCGGCGCCGCCACCGGGGCGGTACTGGGTGTGGTGGGAACGTTTGGAGATCTTGTCGAAAGTCTGCTGAAACGGAGCGCGGGAGTCAAAGATTCCGGACAAGTGCTCCCGGGGATGGGGGGCGTGTTTGACGTACTTGACAGCCCCCTGCTTGCGGGTCCGGTGGTGTGGTGGGCGCTGCATCTGCGTTGAAATACCGCGGAATCTTCCGGTAGCGCCGCAGAACCTTGTACGATGCGCCACCCGCGCCCGGCGCGGCAACCACCTATGAGCCTCATTGCACACCTCCGCGCGCTCCACACCGTCGACAGCCAAGTCCGCGGAATCAAAACTCGATTCGAAAACGCGGAAGACGCGCTCCGGCGGCATGAGCTGAAACTGGACGTGGTCTCCGGCAAGCGCCGCGACCTCGACAAGCAGACGCGCCAAGTGCAGGCGATGATTTCAAATCTTGAACTTGAAGACACCACCTTCAAGGAGCGCCTTGAGCACCTGCGCGCGGAGTTGAATACTTCGTCCAACCCAAAGATCTACAACGCCCTGCGTGATGAGTTGAAGGTGGTCGAAGGTAAGCGCGACGAACTCGCCGAGCGAATCATGGCGCAGATGGAGAACCTTGAGAAGTTAAAGAAGGAACTCGAATCAACTGATTCGCCATCGAGTGACCAGACGCGCTTGCGCGACATGGCCAAGGCGACGCTTCAAGAAGCGAAGTCAGAGCTCGGCGGTCGACTGGCGGAACTTGAAGCGCAACGCGGCCGCGCTGCGGACCTACTCAAGGAAGATGTTCGCGAAGCATTCGACGACGCTGCCGACAAGAATGATGGCGAGGCGCTTGCCGAGGTCACCATCGTCAGCCTGCGCCACCGCGAATTTGCATGCGGCGGATGCAACGCAGAACTTCCGCTTGATGCATACAGCCGCGTTGCGGCGCAAGCCGATCAATTGGTCACCTGCCTGACCTGCGGCCGGATCTTGTACATGGATCAGATTCCTGAACGTCCGGGCGCAAAGAAGACCAAGGTCGCAGCGAAGGAAGCTGCACTTGATCCAGATCAACTCGGCTGATGCGTGTGGAAGTTGCCGGGAGTTGAACTACTGAGCGTCTTGGTCATCTGAACATGGAAGTTCGCATGAGTCTCACACACAATCGAATCCACGAAGTTTCTGATCGGAGCTCGCCCGACCGAGCTGCCGCGCCGATTTCAGCAACGGACTCCGCCGCGTGGGCCGATGCCGCGCTGCAAGCACAACGGCTTCGCGACCTGTGGTGCCAATCACGCGAGCGCACCCGCACTGCACCGATCGGGTCACCAGCATTTGCACGCGTTGCCGATTTGGCTGCGTCATTTGCCTCCATGGCAGTCCGCGCCAACCAGCACGCTCAGGCACGAGTAGTTGTTGGCGATGCGTTGACGACGCTGCGCACCGCATGCTTGGCGGAGAGCACCGACGCGGCGCGCCACCTAGCGTTTGCACGAACACTTGAACTGGCAGCCGCCTATGAAGTCGCCGGAGGTGATGCACGCGCAGCCTTCGACGCCTTACGCGCTGCCATCACCACCATCGGTCCGTTCAGTGCTGCCCTGCGCGAACCAACAACGGATCCGCTGTTGCGCATGTCCATTGCCAACGGTCTGATGCGCCCGATTACTACCGCGGCGCGCATGCTTGACAATGCCGAGCAACGCACCATGGCGTTCCGACAGGTCTGGGATGAATCACGAGCATGGGCCAAGGCTGCTCGCGGCGCCAGCGATTACGCAGCGGCCATTGAGATGGCTGTGGTTGCAGCGTTCGATCTTGCGGTTGAGGAACATGACGACTCCGCCAGTGGCTGCCTGGAGCGGTGTGAACAGCTGCGTCGGCACATTGAAGCACTGCAAAAGGTGCGCGGCGACGATGCCGTGGTGCGCACCCACCGTGCAGCGTTTGCGCGCCTTTCAGCGGACGCATGGCAGCGCCTTGGCGACACTGCCGAAGCGGAACGGCTATTGAATGAAGCGGCGCGCCATCTCGGCGAAGCCGCAACCAAGCCCGACGCAGATCAACGTGATCTCACGAAGCACCGCGCTGCCCTCAGCGATCAACGCATGCGGCTGGCTGGTACCGAGCGCGGACCATCGGGATCCGTACGCGAGCCATCCTGAATTTCGTAGACTTGCGGTATGGCAGCACTTGACGCCTGCATTCGAACCCGCCTTGCCGGCGTGGACTTAGCGTCGCCGATTGTGGCGGCTGCTGGAACATGTGGCTACATGGATGAATTGGCGGACGCGTTCGATCTGCGTTGGCTGGGCGCGGTAACAACCAAGAGCATCACGGCGGAGGAACGTTCGGGCAATGATCCGTGGCGAATCATTGACGTGCCTGGTGGCATGATGAATGCCATTGGTCTTGCCAATGTTGGGTTGGGCAAGTTCTTGACGGAGAAGCTTCCATCCGCCGCAGGCGTGCCCTGCCCGATCTTTGGATCCGTGGCGGGACACTCCGTGGAGGATTACGTCCGCGTTGCAGCGGCGTTCGATGCGAACACGGCGTTCCCGATCATTGAACTGAACGTCAGTTGCCCGAACACTGCAACCGGCCTGCAATTTGGCGATGACCCATCAGCGCTGAAAGCATTGCTGGCCGAAGTGCGACCGGTGGTGAAGCGTGCCAAATTGTTTGTGAAGGTCAGCCCCAACGCGGATGTAGTGAAGCTCTCCGGCGCTGCGGTGGAGGCTGGCGCCGACGGGCTGACGCTGGTGAATACGGTGACGGCCATGAGCATTGACGTGCACACGCGTCGACCGCGATTGTCGCGCGGGCGCGGCGGGTTGAGCGGACCGGCGATCCATCCGATCGCGGTGCGAATGGTGCATGACGTGTACCACGCGGTGGCCAAGCCGGCGGGCGTGCCGATCATTGGCCTCGGCGGCGTGTTGCGTTGGGAAGACGCGGCAGAATTCATACTTGTGGGAGCCAGCGCGGTTGGTGTGGGCACGGCACTGTTTGTAGATCCCCGCGCGCCGGTGGCACTGGCCAAAGGCCTTGCACAATGGGTGCGCGCGCAGGGCGCGAGTTCGATTGCTGAACTTGTTGGCGCGATAGAAGGCTGATCTCACCCGGCTACTAACGGCGTGAATTCCATGCAGTTCTCAACACCGTGACCTGGCCGCAGGCGCCGGAGAGGACAGGGCCGCGCTCAGCGGCCGTCCTCGTAA
>JBBAOD010000085.1:0-10011 GCA_040401635.1 Phycisphaerales bacterium | reverse complement strand
TGGGTGAGCCAAGCGTGCTCGACACCATTGCAATTCTCCGCGGAATCAAGGGTAAATACGAAGCACACCACAGTTGCCGCATTCAAGACAGTGCCTTGGTAGCCGCCGCACAAATGAGTGCCCGCTACATCGCCGATCGATTCCTTCCAGATAAGGCGATCGACCTGATCGATGAAGCGGCCAGCCGACTTCGCATTGAAAACGACAGCATGCCCAGTGTGCTTGACGGCGTCAAGCGCCGCTTGATGCAACTTGAGATTGAACGCGAAGCGCTCAAGATGGAGAAAGATCAAGAGAGCAAAGATCGCGCCAAGAAGACCGAAAAAGAAATTGCCGATCTGAAGGAAGAGGATCGGAGACTCACTGCGCAGTGGCAGGCTGAGAAGAAGGATCTGGACCTTGTTAACAACGCGCAAAAGCAAATTGAAGACAAGAAGGTAGAAGCCGATCAAGCACAACGCGCCGGCGACTTTGAGAAGGCCGCGCGCATCCTGTATGACGACATCAAGAAGCTCGAGGCTTCACAGAAGGCAGCTCAAGAGAATCTGCAGAAGCGCATGGCCTCTGGCGACATGTTGGTGCGGGAGGATGTTGACCCAGACGCCATTGCCGCCGTCGTCAGCCGGTGGACCGGAATTGCTGTTTCCAAGCTTGTGGAGAGTGAAAAGCAGAAGCTCCTGCATATTGAAGATGATCTGCGCAAGCGCGTTGTTGGTCAGCCCGAGGCGGTTGAAGCAGTGGCCGAAGCGGTGCGTCGCAATCGCGCGGGTCTTGGTGAATCAAGCCGCCCCATCGGTTCGTTCCTGTTCCTTGGGCCAACGGGTGCTGGAAAAACCGAGTTGTGCAAAGCACTTGCTGAGTATCTCTTTGATACCGAAGCCGCCATGGTCCGCATTGACATGAGTGAATTCATGGAGCAACATTCCGTGGCTCGACTCATTGGCGCGCCTCCTGGATATGTGGGGTACGAAGAAGGCGGGCGCCTCACCGAGGCGGTGCGCCGTCGTCCGTATTGCGTGGTGCTCTTTGATGAATTTGAAAAGGCACATCCGGACGTTAGTAACGTGCTGTTGCAAGTCCTTGATGATGGTCGCCTCACTGATGGTCAAGGCCGCACCGTGGACTTCACCAACACCATCATTGTCATGACTTCCAACATTGGTAGCCACGTCATCATGGAGCTCAGTGAGAAGGGCGAAGCCGATGCGATGATCGAAGCGCATGTGATGAATGAAGTCAAGAAACACATGCGCCCTGAGCTCATCAATCGCATTGATGAGTTAGTGATCTTCCACCAACTCAGCCGAGCTGACTTGTCCGGAATTGTGGAAATTCAGCTGACAAACCTGCGTCGCCGCCTTGAAGAACGCAAGATCACTCTCAACATCACCCCGGGTGCCATTGAAGCGCTTGCGAATGAAGGCTACGACCCACAATTCGGTGCGCGACCACTCAAGCGTGTCATCCAACAGCGCCTGGAGAATCCACTGGCCACACAAATCCTGAGCGGCAAGTGCCCGCCCGGAACGACCGTGACAGTGAAATACGAAGGCAAGAGCTTTACGTTCAGTTGACGATTGCGGAACAAGGAGCAATGAGCAATGAAGGCGTGGTGACCCGCGCCCGCTTTACTCCACCGTCACGCTCTTCGCCAAATTGCGCGGCTTGTCAACGTCCTTGCCGCGCAACACCGCAGCGTGGTACGCCAGCAATTGCAGCGGCACGACCGTGACCAGTGGCTGCAACATCTCCGGAACATCCGGCACATAGAAGACATCTTCCGCCATGCTCTTGATGTGCTCATCGCCTTCAGTTGCTACCGCGATCACGTGTCCGCCGCGGCTGCGCACTTCCTGAATATTGGAAAGCACCTTCTCGTACTGGCTGTTACGGGTAGCAACAAACACGCAGGGCATGCCGTTGTCAATCAACGCAATCGGTCCATGTTTCATCTCCGCGCTGGGCATACCCTCGGCGTGGATGTAACTGATTTCCTTGAGTTTCAGCGCGCCTTCCAAGGCCACCGGATAGTTCACGCCGCGACCAAGGAACAGCCAGTTCTCGCGTTTCATGTACTTCTCGGTGGAACGGCGAATGTGTTCGCTCTGTTGCAGAATGCGCTCAATGTGTGCCGGGATTGCTTCAAGGTCGCGCAACGCGGATGAAACAAACTCCTGACTCAGCAAGCGGCGCCGTCCGATGTACAAGGCCAGCATCGCTGACACCATCACCTGACCAACAAACGCCTTAGTGCTGGCTACGCCAATCTCCGGTCCAACGCGCAGGTAAATGCCTGCATCGGTTTCTCGCGAGATTGAACTACCCACCACGTTAATCACTCCCAGCGCCATCGCTCCGCGCGCCTTCGCTTCTTGCAGCGCTGCCAATGTGTCCGCGGTTTCACCACTCTGACTCACCGCAACAACAACCGTGCCTTCGCTGACAATCGGATTGCGATAGCGGAACTCACTTGCAAAGTCCCAATCTGCTGGGATCTTCGCCCATTCTTCCATCAGGTAACTACCGATCATCGCCGCATGCAGCGCGGTGCCCTGACCAATCATGGTGATGCGTCGGCTTGAAGCCAGCGCACGGGCGTGATCGCCAATGCCACCAAGAACGATCTGTCCAGCGCGGTGATCCACGCGACCCTGTAAAGTGCGGGTCAGCGCTGCAGGCTGCTCAAAGATCTCCTTGAGCATGAAGTGTTCGAATCCGCCGAGTTCGATCTCCGAGAGATCCATCTCCAACGCGCGAATCTTGGCATCAACCGTGACGTTGTCAATCGTGCTGGTGCGGAATGAATCGGTCGTCAACTTAGCAACCGTGTAATCGTCAAGCGTGAACGCCTGGTTGGTATGCGCCACAATCGCACTCTGATCGCTGGCCACCACGTATTCATCACTACCGACGCCAACCATCAGTGGACTGCCCTTGCGCGCAACCACCAACACGCCTGGCTCCTTGTCGCACATGCAGCAGATGGCATACGCGCCGGTCACCTCGCGGAGCGCGGTCTGCACCGCGTGTTCAAGGTCGCCTTGGTAGAGCTCACCAATCAGGTGAACCAAGACTTCAGTGTCCGTCTGGCCCTGGAAGACGTGCCCCTTATCAGTGAGGTAAATCTTGATGGACGCGTAGTTCTCAATGATGCCGTTGTGGACTAACGCAATGCCGTGTCCCTTGATGGGGTCGTCACAATGCGGGTGAGCGTTCACCTCGGTCACGCCGCCGTGGGTCGCCCAGCGCGTGTGCGCAATGCCGACGCCGCCGTCAAACCCGCGCTTGCCTTCGATCAGCTCCTCCAAGACCCGGACGCGACCGACGCTCTTGGCGATCTGGATCTTGCCGGTCTTGTTTTGAACCGCCACGCCAGCCGAGTCGTAGCCGCGATACTCGAGGCGCTTCAGGCCCTCAAGAAGGAGTGTGGTGGCTGGTTTCTTGCCGATGTATGCAACGATGCCGCACATGTTCGAGAGGCTCCTGAGCAAAGTGACTGGCTTCCGCGAGCTTCGCGGGGTACGCCAGAGTGGATATTGTCGGCGAGACCGACCGACTACGATCGCATACTTGCGCAGTTCTTTGCTCAACATTTGCTCAGAGTGGACACAATTCATTGCCTGACAACCGTTTCAATCATTCCGATCCACCCCCAAAAACGGACGCTTCAAAGGCGTTGTTTCGAGCATGGGCCCGCCAGGCATCCAAGCACCAGGCGGACCACACTTCAGGCATTAGTAGTCAATTATGTAGCGATATTGTGCCTATCTTACGCGATCATACGCCGATCTCAGCCGAATCAATCCGCCGCCGCTTAATGGTTTATGTGCCAATCCGTGGCGAAATTGACCCGATCGTGCTTGCATCATGGGCGATCTCCGCCGATTGGGACCTCTGTATCGGCTGGGGCTCAAGCCGTTCGACCATCCTCCAGCCCGTCGGCGTGCACCCAGAGTTCATCGCCGGCGGCACATGGCACCGCGACCAGTGTGAGCCGGACGCCTGGGACATGCCCGTCCCCCGCGCCCATGCCCCGATTCGCACCGCCACCCTGACCGCGGTGATCGTCCCAGGGCTTGCCTTCGACCGAGGCGGGCAACGGCTCGGCCGAGGCGCGGGCGTCTACGACCGATTCCTTGCAACCCTTGCGCCGCACACCCTCCGCATCGGGGTCATCCCGGACGCGCAATTGGTCGACGCATTGCCCACCGAACCGCACGACGTTCCCATGCACTTTGTGGTCACCGAGAAGCGAGTCATCGCTGCCGCCAGCCTCGCGCCATAAACCCGAGCCTCGCGCCATAAACCCTGTGACCCAATCCGCGCAACGCTCATAAACCAGCGCAATCACTGCGGCAAATTGTGGCACAATGCCGATGTCACACACATGCGCGGCATTGGACGCCGCGCTCCCGTTCGCACCGCTTGCACACGAGGTCAAGAATGACCCTTCCTAGCCAGTCGCCCCGTTCCCACTCGCCTATTTCTTCTGGTGCTCGCAATGCCCAGGGGATGCGTTCGCTGTTCATCGCCGTTGCGGCGATTGGACTTGGCGGCGCTGCTGCAGGATGGTTCCTGACGCACAAGAGCGAAAGTCCGGAGGTGAAATCTGAAACTGCTGCGGCCATCACCGACCCGCTGATCGATGATGCGGCAACCGCTGCAACAACTGCCGAGCCGAGCACCATCGTTGTGAATGCCACCAGTGCCGACACCACGGGTGCCAACACCGCCACCGCCACTCCCACCGCTCCGCTGGGCACCGCGACCACCACGCCGATCGCCACTGCACAGTCCGCCGTGACCGGCGCAGCGACCGCGGGCATTGCCGGTACACCCGGAACTCCAGCAACAACGCCCGCAGCAACGCTCGGTAACGCAGCGCAGCGAATCCAGCAAGCGAACGCCATGATCGCTTCTGATCCGATCCGCGCCCGCGTTGAACTCACGCGACTCCTTGATTCAAATGCACTCAGCGCCACCGAGCGCACGCAGGCATACACAGGCATCAACAACCTGGCGAGCAGCCTGTTCTTCTCACCCAACATCGTTCCTGGCGATATTGCTAGCCAGAGTTACGTAGTCAAGAAGGGCGACAGCTTTGCACGGATCACCAACCGTGAAAAGCTCGCGATCGATTGGCGATTCATTCAGCGCATCAACCAGATTGCCAGTGAAAAGGCCTTGCGCGCCGACATGCGCCTGAAGCTTGCCCACGGGCCATTCGATGGCGAAGTGATCAAGGCTGATTACCGTTTCAATATCTATACCGGCACTGGCTCCGAGCGCATCATGGTTGCTAGCTTCCCCTGCGGTGTTGGCACCAATGACTCCACTCCGGTGGGCACATTCAAAGTACGCGCTGGTTCCAAGCTGATTGATCCAGAGTGGTCCAACCCGCGCACTGGTGAGAAGTTCAAGTCCAACGATCCCAAGAATCCAATCGGCGAGCGCTGGATCGGTCTGCAAGGGACCACCCCCGAGACCGCCAAGTTCACCGGCTACGGCATCCATGGCACCGTGGAACCGCAATCGATCGGCAAGCAAATGTCGATGGGCTGCGTCCGACTCGGCGACGCCGAAGTGCAAGTGGTCTATGAACTCATCAGCGAATCAAGCACCATTGTGATTCGCTAACCGAAGTGCGCATGGACAATCGTGATCCACGATCGATGAACGCGCCGTCCACACGGCATACTGCTGAAGAAATGATTTCCGCCCTCGGGTTGGTTCGCCACCCCGAGGGCGGTTTCTTTCGTGAGACCTTTCGCGCGCCGGATGCCCCACGCGGCGCGAGCACATGCATCCTGTTCCTCCTTGCTGCAGGTGAGCAAAGCCGCTGGCACCGCGTCGATGCGGATGAACACTGGCTGTTCCACGACGGCGATCCGTTGCAACTTGAAATCGCTGGCCCAACCGCGCAATCAAGAACATCCATCATCCTTGGCAACGATCTTGCCGCCGGACAACAACCGCAAGCCGTCGTTCCACGCGGTTGGTGGCAAGCAGCGCGCCCGTGCGGCGCGTGGACATTGGTGGGATGCGTGGTGGCACCCGCATTCGAATTTGCGCAGTTTGAAATGGCGCCCCACGGCTGGGAGCCCGCCTAAGTTGCAGGTGGCGACGCTGCGCAACAAGCCGCGCGCGCTGCATTCCAGCGGCGGCGCCCCGGCCACTCATTAGTCATCGTCGTCAGTGGCAGCCATCGCGCCCGCATCGCCAGCAACCCCTGGTTGCCCAAGCCCACGCGGGTGCGGACTCGACCAGTCCGTGCGACGCTGCGCAGCCAGACGCACCGCGAGTTCAATAGCCGCCTTCATGCTGCCCTCGCTCGCGCGGCCCTGACCGGCAATATCAAACGCGGTGCCGTGATCTGGGCTGGTGCGCACAATCGGCAAGCCCACAGTGACATTGACGGCCTTGTCCCAGCCGAGCAGTTTCACAGGAATCAGGCCTTGATCGTGGTACATGGCCACCACCAAGTCCCACTCACCCGCTGCGGCTGCAATGAACACCGTGTCGCCAGGAAATGGACCATTGGCATCAATACCAATGCGCCGCGCGGCTTCAATCGCCGGGCGAATGACGCGGCCCTCCTCGTCACCAAACATCCCATTCTCGCCCGCGTGCGGATTCAGACCGCACACCGCAATGCGTGGCTTGGCAATACCCAATTGCTGGCAGAATTGATGGCCAAGATCAATCGGGTCATAGACCTTGCCAATGGTCAAGACATTGCGAACGTCCATGAGCGGCAAATGCGCCGTTGCCAGCGCTACCCGCAAGCGCGGCGAACTAAACATCATCGAGTGGCGCTTTGACTTGGTGCGGAACGCAAAGAGTTCCGTGTGCCCCGGCCACTTGAATCCGGCGATCGACCAACTCTCCTTGCTGATCGGACCCGTCACCACGGCATCAAGTCGGCGCGGATCATTCGGCGCACGCATCGCATCAGTGATGGCATCTTCAACAAATGCTTTGGAAAGTAGTCCGCCAAATCGCGTCGGCCCGGGGCGCGAAGCATCAAGCAAACCTTCGGATGTGTAATCAAGCACCAATGGCTGCAGCACTGATCCATCTTGCGCACGTTCGCTGGCGGCATCAACGCGGAACCAATCAAGACCAACGCGCGCGCGATCAGCCGCAGCCAGCAGCGTTTCGTTACGACCGTAAATCACAAAGTTCGCCATCCGCCGAATCGCGGGGTCGGCCAGTGCTTTGACGATCACTTCGGGACCGATCCCCAAGGGATCTCCCATCGTGATGCCAAGGACCGGGACCGTGGAGCTCATACCGAGATTCTAGGTATGCGCGGCGGCGGGCTGCGCCTTACGGGCGCGGCTCAGGGCGCTGACCGGGCAGCGTCAAATTCGATGCCCGGAAATTCCCGAAGGTAAATGGCTGAATCGTCACCGGCGGGTCGGCGCTCTCATAATTGGCGGAGCACCCAATACCAACCACGGGCTGCCAGAAGAACACATCCTTGCTCGGAAGGAACGTGTTCACGTACCCCGGAATGGTCAGGGTGTTCCTGCCGAACTGCATGGTGAGCAGGTCGCTGGTTGAGTTGTACGAATACACCAATTTTCCCGAGAACTTCTTCGAAGAACTTGGAAGCGCAACTTCATCCGACGTGATTTCCCTGCGAACCGGGTCTCCGCCAAAGAGGCTCGTGGTGACTTCAAACGCGGAGTAACCGATGGATGATCCGGTGGGAGTCACCTTCACATACATGCAGAATTCGTAGCGGATCTCATCCGGAAACACCAACTCCTGTTGCACCGACCGAACGTACGTTAGAAATTCGGAATCCGGCGGCAACGCTGATGTTTCAATCGCCTGCTTGGCATCCACGCTCACGGTCCATGTCACGCGTGGCAGTCTGAACTCCGCGATGTAGCAGGTGCACGTTGACGCGCCGTAGAGCGGATCCGGAATGGGATCCACTCCGCCGCTCGTTGTGAAGCGCAACAGTTTCTTGGAAGGCGCCAGATCTCCGGTACCAGTAATGATCGGTTCCCACTGCTGCGTCAGCGTGGTGGTGATGAATCGATCAGAGGCGTTCGCTCCCAAGATCCCAATGGCAACGCCAGCAAGGACGAGCGCCGAGATGATGGTGCGTGCGGACTTCATGACGGCGCACGGTAGTTCGCCTGAAGGGATCGCCCCCGCGCTTTACGCACCAAATTGCGTTCAGAAATGGTTTAGAAGTGCGGAACGCTTATTGGTGCCCGCGATATTGGCGCAGTATTGCCGTGGAAACCAATCGCTCAGCGGTTCTAGTGCTTCCCGGCCGGATCGATCAACCACAGCCAGTCATCAAACACAAACTCAAAGCGCGCGGCAAGCAGTGCGATGCGGCCCATGACTGTGAAGCCAAAGCTGGCTCCGAAGGTGATCATGAGATACCAAACGCCCACTTTGGCGGTGCGACCCAGCGCACCCTTGTGCTCTGCGGAGAAGAAGAAATACGCCAGCACGGTGAGTACGCCGACAAATATCAAGATCGCCGCGAGCGAGCCGCCCACGCTTCCTGCCCAGTCGATCGGTGAGGCGGCAACGGTGGCAGCGTCTGCGCCGACTGCTGCCTGATGCCTCACCACCACCAGTGGGTCGAACATGGTTGCCACCTGTGCAACCAAATCTGCCTCGACGTATTGCACGAACTTCAGACCAGCAAACGTTCCAACGATGAACGCCAGCGGGAAGACGCCAAGCCACGAGGCGCGTGCGGAAAGTCTGCATAGAAGCAGCAACCCAAGGCCAAGCGGCACCAGCGCCCACCAATCGACGCCGACGGCGTCAAAGGATGGCATCAGGTTCGCCTTCGTCCATGCCGGCGCAAGTGCACCCACGAGCTTCGGCACCATGGTGTCCCACACAGAGACGATCATCCAATATCCAGCGCTCACGCCAATGACTATCGATTCCGCCAATTTGTAAGCGGGATTGTCGCGCCACAGGAAGCTGAACACGCAAAGCGTCAGGATCGCCGCGGCCCACACGCCCACCGTGCGCGACCAACTGACTTCAATCGACGACTGCGCAGCATCCTTCATGGAGGCGGTGGCCCACGCATCGCCAGTGGTCTCATTCCAGTTGGTCCAGGAAACTTCTGGTTTCTGGCCAGGAGCAACCGGCTTCCACTTGGTGATCTCTACCGCCACGCCGTCCTTACCAGTCTCAGTGACGCGCTCACTCACAAATCCCTGCTCGGCGCGCTCCACATAGACCATGCCAAATCCGTGTGTGTTGCGCGCGGCCTCGCCGGTACCGACCGTCGTGCCGATGTACGAACGCACCACCAATAGCACCCCAATCACCGCGAGCACAGCCAGCATCATGCGATGCGCACGCCGCGCGATCGCGGGGTCATTCAGCGGTGATCCAGTGGATCCCATGGTGCTCATGCGTGCGCTCCCTTGCGGCGGCCAGCGAAGTAGATCACGTTGCCAACCACAATCAGTCCCACCATCAGAACGTGCGCCACCAACTGCGGTGCCATGCGGCGCTGCGCTTCCTGGAACTTTGGAGCGATCGGCTTGCCGGAATCCATCGAACGCAATTTCGTGTTGACCAGCGACTCATACTCCGCAGCACCCTTGATGGCGCCCAACACACCGGCCATTTGACCGGGGTAGTACGGAATGAGTTGCGGAGTCTGCACACCCGTGGCGCCGGCCACAAAGGGCAGCGGCTTGCCACCAGTCATCGTCGGCGAGACGCCGTACTGAATCCATTCCTTGGAACCTGGATATCCAGCACTCACGCTGACAAGGAGATCAAAGTCAGTGAGTTTGTGGATGTCCTTCAGCATCGGCACCTGCGCAAACGGCGTGCTGCGTGCGTCACTTGGGAAGGCACGTGGGAAGTCTGTTCCCACCTGCTTCATCACGCCTTCGTTGCCGGCTTGATAGCCAAGATCAACAAAGTTCACGCCGTACACATAGGTCGGATCGTTGCCGATCACATCGGTGAATGTTGCGCCGATCAATGGCCCGCCTGGCGCCC
>JBBAOD010000084.1:9708-10063 GCA_040401635.1 Phycisphaerales bacterium | reverse complement strand
GAGAATCAGATACATCAGTGCGCCAGCAACGCCGCACAAGAGATAGAAAGCCACATAGCGCTTCTTGCCAAGGAAATTCTCAACCATGCCACCAAAGAAGAACAGCGTCATCATGTTGAAGAGCACATGATTGAGGTTGGCATGCAAGAACTGGAATGTGACGAATCGCCACACTTCAAAGCCGGAGACGCCCAACACCGGATCCGACGCGTACACCGCACGCGCGGTGGAGAAGTATCCAAGGCGAGTGAGTGGTCGTTCCTTGCGGTACTCCACCTCAGCGACCACGTTGTCGCGGCCCAAGACTGCGTAGCCGCGTGCCACGCCAGGTGCGATATCGACTGGCTTGGTGAGT
>JBBAOD010000084.1:0-9698 GCA_040401635.1 Phycisphaerales bacterium | reverse complement strand
CGAACTCGCTGCGATCGATCTGGCGGATTTGTTCCGCAGACGCGCCCGGCATCAGTTGGCTTGCCACCGGCTCGTTGGTCCAGGGCAGAAATCCATCGATCACGAACACGGCCACGCAGATGGCGATGATCCACGTTGTGGCCGACCAACCCGCTGCGCGTGCATAGGCGGGTGGCGTTCGAGCGTCGGGTCGGTAGTACGGTCGGTCCTGGATGCCCATATGTAGAACGTGAGAAGATATAGGAAAGACGGAGTCCGCCGCGGTGCTTAACTCTGCGATCGACCGCGACGGCGCTCGGTTGCGCGCGCAAGCGTGGCGCGCTCGGTTGCCGAGAGTCGATCGGCGCCTTCGCGGGCGATCTTCTCAAGAATCAGGTCCACGGCGCGGTCTTCAGCGGCGCGGGTCTGCCGTTCTTGCTCGGCCGCTTCACGCTCGGCGCGGAGTTCACGCGACTCGCGCTCCTCGGATTCATCGTGGTTTGCCATCCATGACGGGCGCGCTGCCGCCACCGCGTCCCCTGCTCGTAGGCGCCACAAGACAAATGCCGCGAAACCGGCGCAAGCAATTGCCACAGTCAGCAGCGTGCCAAGATCACGCACGATGGCAACGAGCCCAGCGGTTGATGCCGTGGCGAGCGTGGCAGCTGCCGCAATCCGCGGCGTGTCGTATTCGCCGCGCCGGCGCAGGATGAACGCCTCCATCACGCGGCCGCCATCAAGAGGCAACATGGGGAGCAACGCCAAGAGTGCCAATTGCACGCCAGTCCAATGAGCAATCCACAGGGCATCGATCCACCATGAGTGCGGATTACTGAGCCAGGATGCGGAGATTGGGTCTGGGAGTCCAGCGCCAATCCAGTCCCCGGTGATGGTTCCAAGCGTGATTCCCATGGCCGCAAACGCCACCGCCGAAACCGCTGTTCCGACCGCTGCAGAGAGGAGCGCAGCCAGCCAACCAGGCGCGGGATCGATGCCTTGCAGGCTGCCGAGCGGCCACAGGACAACGTCTTCCGCCGATCCGCCCGAGGCACGCACGACAAGGGCTCGCACCACTTCGCGCAGAAACACCAAGAGAAAGAGCGCTCCAACCGCCATGCCCACCGTACTGGCGCCGTGTACCGACGATTCTTCCACCGGTCCGTACGAACCCCGCAATACCACCACCAGCGCGTAGACGATGAAGGTGAAATGCACCCGAAAGTGGATGCCAGCGATCGGGAACAACGGCAACGACCACGCCAACGGATTGGCAGCGGACGGTGCGGATCGTTCCCACGTCATGGGCGTGCCTCGCGGGTGGTCATGGCGTTGCTCCGGCACCGGAAGCTCCATGTTTCCAAAGGGTGAATGCGCCGAGCGTCTTACCGTCAACCAACTCGCCGCGGGTGATCATGACCTGCAGGTCTTCGACGGAACGAGTGACCACTTCAATCTGCTCACCCACTTCAAGGCGTTGCGGTACGGGCGTGAGACCGGTTGCCTCAAAGACATACATGCGCTCATCAGCAAAGCCGGGACTAGTGAAGAAAGCGCCAACCGGGCGAATGCGCGCGGCAGTGAAACCTGTTTCTTCTTCCAGTTCGCGCGCGGCCGCGAGTGCGGGGTCTTCACCGGGCTCGAACTTTCCGGCACAGAATTCATCAAGCCAGGCGCCAATAGCCACGCGCCAGTTGCGGATCATGACCAGGCGGCCGTCATCGAGGACCGGAATGACCGTGACGGCACCGGGATGCCGAACAATATCGCGAACGATGACGCGACCGGCGTCGTCGCGGAACGTCACACGCTCGACGGCGAACACACTGCCCCGGTGGATGGGGGTTCGGTCATAGGCAACTCGGGGAGGCGGCAGGCCAGAAGATCCGTCCATGGGTTGTACGGAATCGTACGCGAGTGCCATTGCCGTCCGGCGGCGGGTCGGGGATGATGCGCGGATGGAAGTCCTCTGTATGCCAATCGCTTGCCTCGCGGGATGTCGCTCATGATGAACTTTGACGACCGCCCTTCCCAGCGTGACTTTGCGTTGGGTGCGACAGCGATTGGCGCGATTGCGGGCGTGGCCGCCCTGCTCTTGGCGTTCGGGAAACTGCAGCCACTCTTGGAGCGCCGCTTTCCAGTGATTGTGGAAACCAACGGCGCGCAGGGCGTGCGCCCGGGGAGCCTGGTCACGCTGAACGGCGTCACCGTCGGCGCGGTCCGCGACGTGGCGGTTGATCCCGCGTGGCATCCTCCCGTGCACATCACGATCGAACTCCGGCCCGATGCGCGGGTTCCGGCGGACGCTGATATTCGGCTGTCCGAATCCCTGGTCGGCGGATCTGCGGAAGTGGCGTTCCGCGTTCGTGCCGATGCAGACGCTGGCGCCTTGCTGCTTGCAGCCACTGAGCCGCCGATGCGCGTGCGTGGCGAGAGCGTGAGTTTGCAGGAACGACTTGATGGCGCACTGGTGGGCGCGCAAGCTGCCATTGACCGTGCGCGGGTTTGGCTGGACGATGAACAATTGCGCGCTGATGTGAAGGGCGCGGTTGGTCGGGCCAATCTGTTGTTTGATGAAGCCACCGATACCGTGCAGATTGTTGGAAATCTCTCGCAGAGCGTGCAGATGGATGCCAGCAAACTGGCGGTCACGTTGCAGCGCACCGCCGATTCACTGGCGTCCGCCATGGCGCGCGTTGATGAGATTGTGGCGCGCGTTGGTAAAGGCGAAGGAACGGCCGGACGCCTGGTCAGCGATCCGTCGCTGTATGAGAATCTCGCGGATAGCGGCGTGCGATTGCGCGAAGCGCTCGATCAAGCCAATTTATTGCTGCTACAGATTCGCGAGAAGGGCCTACAGATCAAGGTGCCGTGATCGACGCGCGGTCCTGAATACGCGAACCACCGGCGCCATGAAACACACGAAGCCCGGCGCTGTGCCGGGCTTCGTGGAAAGTTTCATAGTGTGTCACGGTTGTCATCAACCGTCACTAAGCGCAAACCTTCGCGCCACTCACTTACCTGCAGTGACGGGAGCAACGGTCGCCTTGCGACTACTTGAAGTGGTCGAAGCCGTCTTGCTGGCAGTGCTTGCCTTGGTGGTTGACACAGCAGACGCACGGCTGGTGGTTGCCTTGGTTGCTTCCACTTTTCCAGCAGCCGCTGGAGCATTACGAGGAGCCTCGGTCTTCATGGCGGCAGCGTCGGAATTTGCAGTCTTTGAGGTGACAATCACCTCAACGCGACGGCTCTTCTCCTTGGAAGCCTCGGGACGATCCGGTCCGAAACTCATCAGGCCCATGTGTGCACCAACGACGCCCTTGCGGTCAAGGTAGCCACGCACTGCAAAGGCGCGCTCAAAGCCGAGGTGGTAATTGGTTGGGTACGAACTCTTGCGGATTGGATCAGCGTCGGTGTAGCCAACAACAATGATCTCGCGGTCGCTGAACTTATTCTTGATGGCAGAGGAGACCTTATCAAGTGACTTGCGAGCAGAGTCCTTGAGTGAGGTGCGACCACTATCAAACAGCAAACTATTGGCAATGGTGAGATGAATGTCATCACCCTGAACGGTGGCCTCGACGCCTTCGATTCCTTGGAAGTCGTTGGCGGTGACGCCCGATGCTGCAACATCAGTGGATGGAACGGCAGCAGTCTGCTTGCATGCTTCGAGCTGCGATTGCAGGTCCGATGTTTGCTGCTGAGCGCGCGCGAGCTGTTCGCCAATATCTTGCAGACTGTTGTTCTTGTCTTCGAGCTGCTTGGTCAGCGTCTCGTTCTGAGTCAGCAGGTCCGCCTGAGCGGCCTTCTGCGAGTCGTTACAACCAACGAGAACCGACACAAGCGCGAGCGCTGGGACGGCAATAATGCGAGTAAATGTCATTGAGCTGAATCCTTTCAAATGGTTCGTGACTGCACCCGATGGCTAACCATCGGACCGCGCATCCTTGCGAGGTGGCGGCATTGCACTCGACCCGGGAGCCCCTGTAAAGGGCTTGGAAAGCATTTTTATTGAATTGTTGGCGTTGGGCGGGCGGATCAGGACAACGCCTAACTTGGCGATCCCGGGCGGGCGAGCAGCAGGAATGCCCCAACCAAGACCACCACGAATGCCAACAGCCGCAGGATCCGCGAGAGTGCTGTTCGTGGACCGGATTCTTCCTCGAATCCAGCACCTGATACGGCACTGCCGACCACGCAACACGCCACTAAGACCCCTGCCACTACCGCGCCCGCTCCGGGGCGCATGTGCGACGCCAGAATCCATGCCACCACGGCGGACACCATCAAGATGATTGACGCCGCAGCTGCAATTCCACCCGTTCGTCGCGCGGCCCAAGCGGAAACTGTCGCGGCGATCGCCAATACGGAAGCCACGGCGAGCGCACCGCTCGGATCGTTGCGCGCCCAACCTCCCAAGTGCGCCATGGTTGCCAGACCGGCAACCACCGCCGTTGCAACGATCGGCTTCAGAAAGAATGCCGCGAACGAGCCGACGGCCAGTGATGGTCCAAACGGCATGCGCATCGGCGCCTTGCGGAACAGATTGGCCAACCACCACGCCAGGCCAACGAACGGCGCGATGACAAATCCAATCAGCGCCACACGCCACCCGAAGACCGCCCCGACGCACGCCATGAGATGAACGTCGCCGAGCCCCAGCGCCTCGGTGTCAAGAAGCACGGAGGCGACGATTCGGAGTGCCCACACCACACCGCCGCCGATGACAAATCCGGCGGCGACCGCAAAGATCGCGCCGACTGCGGGGTGCATTTCAGTGGGAGCGCCAAGGTGATTTGCAACGACCCAACCGACCGCACCCAACAGTACCGCCGGGCCAACAAAGGCCACTTCCTTGATCATCTCGCGGCGCGCATATGGATAGTCAGCGAAGACATCGCCCTCGCTCTCGGCATAGTCGCCCCAGTCTTCAAATGAACGGGGCAAGATTCCAGCGACCAGCAGAATGCGGGCGATGGCTAAACCACCAACGGCGCCGACTGCAGCACCGCACACTGGCCAGGCTGGCGCAAGCGCCGGAAATGGATGACCGTAGTCGCGCGCCAGCAGCGCGGCGATTGGCCAAGCAATCAGTGCTACTACTGAGGCCCACGCCGGAATGGCAATTGGAATTAGAAAGGTGCGCGCGTCACACATGGTCATGGCGACAAGTGCGCCAGTGCCCCACAGCACCGCCACGAAGGCGGGAAACGCAGCGATGATCCCTTGAGCTCGCCACCAACCGTCACCCACCGGATACCAGAAGTCAGCAGAACTCGGCAGAAAGAGCACGGCATAGATAGCAACAAACAGAAGCCCCATCAGCACCTCGCTCAGCACATAGCGCACTGGAATCTGCACCGAGCATGCCGAGCATCGACCACGTAGCAACAGGTACCCAACGATCGGCATGTTCTGATACCACGGCAGGCGAAAGCCACAGACCGGGCAACGCGAAGGGGGCGAGATGACACTCAACCCCGACGGCATGCGGTACGCCACCACGTGAATAAAGCTGCCCGCACATGCGCCGAAAGCGAACATGAACACCATGTTGACGATCGTCGGGAGCGCAATCGTAAAGTCGTTCATGCTTCCCATGGTGATTGGTTCCCTGTTGACGCAGCCGCGCAGTGACCAAACATCATCGGTCAGAACGGCGCGTCCGCTTGCGCGGGCTTGGCATCTGCATCAAGTTGCTGGCCAGAAATTGCCTCGATGCGCTGCTCGGCGCTATCAAGCACTTGCCGACAACGACGGACCAACGCGTCACCGCGTGCATATTCGCGCAGGCTGTCTTCAAGGACTGTTTCGCCCTTCTCCATGCGGTCAATGATGGCCTCGAGTTCTTCGATGGCCTCTTCGTAACTCATGGCGGCCACCTCGGCATCGAGCGCGGGGTCGACGGGCGGCTTACTGACGGATTTGCGTGGTTGCTTACTCATGCGTGTGTGCTGACTCGTAGAGATTACCCGGCAGGTGGATCAAAGAGGCTTGGCGCCGCGGAAACGCCAGGAGAAATCACCCGCGATCGCACCGTGCCGTCGGCCAGACGCGATTCGATTTCCTGACCAGGCCGCGCATCGGCGGCACTGCGAATCAGCGTGCCATCGGCAGCAAAGGTGAGGGACCAACCGCGCGCGAGCGTTTCGCCCGGTCCCAGCAGGCGCAATTGTCGATCGGCACCCGTCAGCTGCGAGCGCAGGTCGCCGATCGTTCTGCGTGCGGCGCTATGCAGCCGCGCATCAAGGCCAAAGAGACGCTCGCGGGCAGCGGCGTGACGAGCGGCGGGACGGTGGCGCTCAAATCGAGTGCGAGCATCGGATAGCCGGTGGCGAGTACTGTTGATCCGCGCGCGGGCGGCCAATGCCAGGCGTGCCACACTGCGTAACAGCGCCGCGCGATGCAGATCAATCACCGCAGTGGGCGATCGGAACATGGTGTGTCGGGCGTGGGACTCCACGGTTCGACGCAGCTCATGAATCCGCCGGCGCATCAAGAATTGCAGGCGGTCGTGCAGATGATCGGTCTGCTGCGTCATTCCCTCACTGTCGGGTAGCAGCGCCATGACCGCGGCTGTGGGCGTAGAGGCGCGTTGGTCCGCCACCAATTCAATGATGGTGGTATCCGATTCGTGACCGATGGCGGCGACCACCGGAGTGGTGGCGCGGAACACAGCATCCGCCACGATTCGCTCATTAAATGCCCACAAATCTTCCAGGCTTCCGCCGCCGCGGGTGACGATCATTGCATCAATTCCCAGCTCATCGGCACGCCGATCGACGGCATCAATGGCGCGGGCAATCGCGGGCGCAGCAGCATCGCCCTGTACTGGAACATCAACTACCAGAATGCGCACGAACGGCGCTCGCAGGCGGGCGGTGCGCAGAACATCCTGCAGCGCGGCGCCGGTGGCGCTGGTGATGACAGCGATTGCGCGCGGGTAATCCGGGAGCGGACACTTGCGCGCTTCGTCAAAGTAGCCCTGCTCGCGCAGCGTTCGGCACAGCTCTTCATAACGCTGTTGCAGTGAACCTTCGCCAACACGCTCGACCCGAGTGACTACCAACTGCGTGCGACCACGTGGACCCCAGTGCGTCGGATCACCAGTCAGGATCACCTGCATGCCGTTTGCTGGCGTGATGGTGCTGCGCGCATTGGCACTGGCCCACATCACGCATTCAAGTTGGCTCTTGTCGTCCTTGAGGGTGAAGTACCAATGTTCGCGATGCGTGAAATTAGAAACCTCGCCCACAATGCGCTGCCGGCCCGCCGATTCAACGGCGCGCCGAATGACACTGCTCGCCTCGGTGACCGTGATGGGCGGCGGAACTGCGGCGGACGAAGTGCCCGCCATGGCAGCAGACCCAGCGGCTCCGGCATTCGGTGCGGCAACTTTGGGTGGATCAAACAGTCCACCGCGCGCTCGTTTGGGATCAAAGGGCACTCTCGACACGACCGATACGATACGGTCGCTCAAGGCAGCGCATGAAGAACACTGAACTTCGGCCATCTACACCTATTGAGGCGTTCCCCGGCGTGGGACCGCAGGTGGGTCGTTCGTTTCGACACCTTGGCCTTTCCACCGCGGGCGACCTGCTCCGGCACTTCCCGATGCGCTACGAACACGACCGCGGCGAGCGAACCGTGGCGGACCTGATCGAACTGTGCGAACGCGGCGAGAGCCCCATTGCGGCGTTGCGCGTGGAGGTTGCCTCGGTTCGGCACACGCCGCGGCCGAAGCCCCGCTCGGAGGCAACCTTTGAAGACGACACGGGCACCGTGCGCGCGGTCTGGTTCCACGCGCCGTGGATGCGGCAGAAACTGCATCCCGGAGCCAAGGGAGTCATTCAAGGCCAAGCGAAACTACGTGGCAAGTACTTGGAACTCACCAATCCGCGCTGGGAGCCAGAAGGCGCGGTGGAAGCTGCGCCACGTTCGGAGCGACTGCGGCCGATTTACCCTGCCAGCGAAGAGATCAGTAGCGCGCAGATTGAGCGAGCTATGGTGCCTGCGCTGGCGGGACTGCTGACGCACGTTGAGGACCCGCTACCGGCTGAGTACCGCGCCTCGCGAGCGCTGCCGCCGCTCTCTGAGTGCTATCGCCGCATGCACGCGCCGCAAGATATGGACGAACAACGGGAGGCGCGGCGCCGACTGGCATTTGAAGAATTGCTCCTCCTGCAACTGGGCGTCATGATGAAGAAGCGCCAGATGCGGGAGGGAGCCAAAGCAGCTTCAGTTCCGGTGACGGCGGCGGTGGACGCGCGGATCCGGTCGCGGTTTCCCTTTGTATTTACGTCGGAACAAGATCGGGCGTGTGCGGAGATTGCTGGTGACATTGCGGGCGTGGTCCCCATGAATCGTTTGTTGCAGGGAGACGTTGGTAGTGGCAAGACCGCGGTGGCGTTGTATGGAATGTTGGCAGCGGTAGCTGCGGGCGGTCAGGCGGCGATCGTGGCGCCAACGGAATTGCTTGCTGAACAACACGGCGCGTCGATCGGACGATTTCTTGCCGGAAGTGATGTGCGCGTGGAGTTGTTGACGGGCAGTCTGGGTGCTGCGGCGCGGCGCGCGGCACTGGAGCGGATCGCAACGGGTGAAAGTCAGATTGCGGTTGGCACGCATGCTCTGCTCTTGGAAGGCGCGGTATTTCGGAACCTTTCACTGGCAGTCATTGATGAGCAGCATCGGTTCGGTGTTGAACAACGCGCAGCCATGCGCGCCAAGGTTGCCCGCAAAACCGGCGAGGTGCCGCACATCCTGGTGATGACTGCCACGCCAATTCCGCGCACGCTTTCGCTCACGGTCTTTGGCGATCTTGATGTTTCAGTGATACGAACTCGTCCCGCCGGTCGGCAACCGGTCACTACCCGGGTGGTTGGTCGCGACAAGGAAGCCGAGGTGTACACGTACCTGCGTTCGCGTATTGATGGAGGCGAGCAGTGCTACGTGGTGGTGCCCGCGGTTGAAGAGAGCGCCATGGGTCTCAAGGATGCTGAAGGAACCGCGCGCGCACTGTCGGCGGGTGTGTTTGCAGGATTGCGCGTGGGCGTTGTGCACGGCCAACTGGCGCGCGATGATCGCGAAAGAACCATGGACGCATTTCGACGCGGCGAACTGGATGTACTTGTAGCAACGGTGGTCATTGAGGTGGGCGTTGATGTTGCCAATGCATCGCTCATGGTGGTGGAACATGCCGATCGATTTGGGCTGGCACAACTTCACCAGTTACGCGGCCGAGTTGGGCGCGGCCTGCGCAAGAGTCTGTGTGTGTTCATCGGCGAGCCCATGACTGACGATGCACGCAAGCGCCTTGATGCCATTGGCGGCACTGATGACGGATTTGAAATCGCCGAACTTGACTTGGCGATTCGTGGACCCGGGGAACTGTTTGGTAGCCGCCAGAGCGGTCTTCCGCCGTTCAAAGTGGCCGACCTGATGCACGACATGGAATTACTGCGCCTCGCACGCCGCGACGCCAAGGACTGGATCGAACGCGACGGCGATCTCAGCGCGCCGGAACATCGCTTGCTACGCCGCAAACTCATGCATTCCTATGGCGGCGCGTTGGGTCTTGCCGATGTGGCGTGAAGTGTGTGAAATTGCGCAGTGAAGCACCGCTGCGAGTGCCGTGAGCCTCGGTATCAGGCGTAGACTTCCTTCCCTGATGCCGGCACCTGCACTCACCATCCGCGATCTCCGATGCTCGTATCCAGACG
>JBBAOD010000083.1:0-10180 GCA_040401635.1 Phycisphaerales bacterium | reverse complement strand
CGGTCTGCAACTCCTTCAACTCGGCGTACCAACCTTCCTCGAGTTGCAAGGGAACGGAATCGCCCTTGGTCTCGGCTTCGAACGCAAATGCGCCGGCGTACTTACGAGAATCTTGCCGTGCTTGCGCGCTGCTAGCCACCTTGGTGCCTTCAACCATGTCCTTGTACAAGCGACCAGTACGACCATTGAGGATCGAACCCATGACATCGAGCGCGTAGGAATCCTTGTGTTGGAATCCGACCGTGTGGTAGCGAATCTCAACCTGCGGCTGCGTATCTGCTTCAGCCATCATGCGCATCTCCGCGCCCTGCTTGGGCTCAAGCGTCACCACCGATGGCGGGGCAACCTTGCCTGGCTCAAGTCGGCTGAAGTACGTACTGATGGTCTTCTTGGCGGCCGTTGGATCAAAGTCACCCACAATGATGCCAACAAGATTGTTGGGGCGATAATAGGTGTTCCAATACTTCATCGCCTCGTCCATGCTGTAACTGTTGAGATCGCTGGTCCAGCCGATCACCGGCCACGAGTACGGGCTAGCCATCCAGAACATGCTCTCGAATTGCTCTTGAAACACGCCAGTCGGCGTACTTTCGGTGCGAAGGCGTCGCTCTTCATGCACTACGTCGCGCTCGCTGTAGAACTCGCGGAAGACGCTGTTGTTGAGACGATCGCTCTCCATCCAGGCCCACAGTTCAAACTTATTGCTGGGCACGTTGATGAAGAAGAAGGTGAGGTCGTAACTGGTGAAGGCATTCATGCCCGTGCCACCCGCTGCGGTATAAATCTTGTCGAACTCGTCCTTGACGATTGTTGCAAGCGCAGTCTGCTGTGCCTTGAGATTGGCAATCTGCTTCTCGATGTCAGCCTTGCGCTGCGTCCCGGTCGGAGTGGCGGCGTCGGTCTTGGCAAGTTCCGCCTCAAGCTGCTTGATCTCGGCTTCGCCAGCCTTGCCTTGTTGCTCGTCCATCAAAGACTTCAACTCGGCGCGCAAGCGCGCGAGTTCCGGCGTGTCGTTCTTTGGGTCCCACGCGTCGTTGATGGTGCCCTTGAAGTACCGGTCGTACTGAGCGCTCCAGGTGAGCTCGTTGATCTTGTCGCGGATCGCTTTCTGGCGGGCGCGGTAGTCGGCGTCGCGCGCCGAGTCGCGGGTGCCGATGGCGTCGGTGCCCTTGAACATCATGTGCTCAAAGAAGTGGCTGATGCCAGTGATGCCGGGGCGTTCGTTGACCGAGCCCACCTTGGCCAGCCAGCCAGCGGCGACGGTGTTTGGTTGGTCATGTCGCGGAACTAGAAGGAACTTCATTCCGTTGGGGAGCGTGAAGACTTCCGGCTCCACCTGTTGGGCGCGTGCCACAGGGGCGAGGGCGAGGGCGGCGGCAAACAGGATGACAATGGTGGCAAAGCGCATGCGAATCTCCGTTGCGTGAGGGGTCTGGCTTGGTTCCGGGACCACAAATCCGGGGTTACACAGGGTACCGCGCCTAATCCGGGGAAGTGGGGTATTGAATCGGGCGTCTTCGGGGATATTGTTCTCAATATGCCCCATACCACCGATCCCGTTCTCGGACGCTTCTCCCGCTGGATCGTCACGTGTGCTTTTGGTGGCATGATGGCGGTTGCCTCGCAAGCCAACGCTCAGTGTCGCGTAGTTGCTTACAACATTACAGGTCTCGCGGGCGATCAAGTCGCGTTGAAAGCGGTGGTCGCATCCTTTCACACGGATAACGTCGCGGGATACGCGGCACCTGTCGGTTTGTTTCTCTTCTCCGAGGTGCACACCACAAACACCACTGCGCTGTTGACGTTGGTCAACCAAGCTGCTCCGGCGGGCTACACCTACGCGCTCGCCACCTACACCGGCAGCGGTAGCGAAGACAGCGCGAGCGGTGCGGAGGCAGTGATTTATCGCACGGACTTAATCACAGAGATTCCTTCGGGACATCTTGACCTTTCCACTGGAGGCAGTCGCAATTCTGATCGCTGGCTCTTCCAGTTGAAGGGTTACACATCAACCGCAGCGAGTTTCTATGTGTACGGCTCGCACTTGAAGGCATCTACGGGTACTGCGAATGTGGACACCCGTCTGGCTGGTGTTCAGACGCTCCGCACGAATTGCGACGCGCTCGGCGCTGGTGTCCGCGCGATCTACGGCGGAGATATGAACTTCTACACCAACACTGAAACCGGATACGTTGCATTCATGGCAGCGGGCAACGGTGCCGCAGTGGATCCGCTCGGCGCGGCCAATTGGACGGGCTCAACCAATGCTTGGAAGCACACGCAGAGCCCGCGCGACATTCTCGCCGGCGGCCTCATTGGTGGTGGCATGGATGATCGATTCGACTTCATGCTCCCCACTGCGCAAATGATGGACGGAGCGGGCATTGCCTTTATTCCTGGCGGATATCGCTCCGTTGGGAATGATGGCAATCACTACAACTTGGCTATCAACAACGGAACCAATTCGTACTTTTCGGATGCCGCGCGTTCCAACACACTTGCTGGCAATCTCTTCAATTCTGCAGACCACATTCCGGTGCTCATGGATTTCCAAGTACCTGCATGGAACACAGCCGTCCTCGGCACAGTGCCGGCGCGCGTCATCCAAGGTGCAACGTTGGTCACTGCTCAGGTGCGCGTTGCCAATGATGCGCCCGGCGACAATGTGATCGGCGTCGACGCCCTTGACTACACCGTCACCGGCACTGGCGTGCTCTCGGGCACGCTCACTGGCGTAGCGGCACTCACGCCGTCGTATACCGCGGTCAATGTGCCAATTGTCACTTCGATTGTTGGCTTGCGAACCGGAACAGCCACCGTGACCAGCGCCAACGAGGCAGTGCAGAATCCAAGCATCGCGCTGCCAGTGAGTGTGCAGGTCTTGCGTGTGAGCAATGGATCATTCTCTGCGTCCGCGGATGCAAACACCATCACGATTCCGATCATTGCAACAGTTGCCGGTCCGGCCGTTGATGCATTCATTTCGGTTTATAACTTTGGATTCACTGCTGATCAGGCAACCATGGACATTGATTCCGTGCAGATTCCTTCTGGGCCATTCTCCTACGTGAGTGGCACAGCAACTGGTATCGGCGCAACGCCCGGCAGCGTTCGGGTTCGATTCAATCCCACTGGCCTTACCCCTGGCGTCTACACCGCGGCAGCCACGATCGCAGTGAGCGATGAGAACGTCCCCGGCGCCACAGCAGCGCAGATCGTTGCCACGCTGAGTGCCACCATCGGCGGCGGTAACCCTGCTGACCTCAATGGCGACGGCTTTGTCAACGGTGCAGACCTTGGCATTCTGCTCGCAAACTGGGGCGCTCCTGGACCGGGCGACCTTGATCACGACGGGATTGTTGGCGGCGGCGATGTCGGCATCTTGCTTGGCAATTGGGGCTGATTCGTTCGGATTTGTCTCGCCACAGCCAGTTTCAAACGCAGACTTACCCACCACATGGCACGCCGCTCTGTTCGTCAATATCTGACCGTTACCGCTGCAGTCGCCGCAAGCGTCGCGCAGATGTCATCGACAGCTGTTGCCGACACCGTCGTGCTGAAATCGGTTGCCGATGTGACGCTCATTGAACCAAACGATGGCCTTCAATACGCGTTGGGTGCGGCGTACAACATTTACTGTGGACGAGTAGGAGTCAGTGGATCAGGCACATTGCGACGCGCCATCGTGCGCTTTGATCTCTCCTCGATTCCCACTGGCTCCACGATTCTTTCGGTGAGCTACAAGGCGTACATGAGCCAGACCAGTTCTGGCGCTAACGATTGCAAGTTGCACCGCATGCTGGCCCCATGGGGCGAAGGAACAAGCTTTGCGTTCGGTGGCGGCGGCACGAGTCCAGAAGTGAACGATGCCACGTGGAAGTACAACTTCTGGCCGACATCGACATGGGCGGTTCCGGGCGGCGTATTTGTGCCAACAGCGAGCGCCACAAAAAGTGTGAATGCTGTCGGCTCATACACATGGGCCACCGTACCGGCGTTGGTCTCAGATGTGCAATTTTGGCTCGACAATCCCGCGGTCAACTACGGGTGGGTGATGATTGGCAACGAGGCGACGCTTGAAACTGCAAAGCGCTTCGAATCGCGCGAAAGTGCCGACGCAACGCGCCATCCAGCAATCACCGTGGTTTACACGCTGCCATCAGCCCCACCAGGTGATTTGAACGGCGACGGCAAGATCAACGGCGCTGATCTTGGAATCCTGCTTGCAGCGTGGGGAGGAACTGGACCCGCGGACTTGAGCCACAACGGAATGGTGGACGGCGAGGATCTTGGACTCCTCCTCTCCAACTGGCAGCCGTGACGTAATTAGGCGGTGACTTTCAGCATCTTTGGAATGCCACCCACCGGGCGGTCGTTCGCACATTCAAGCGCGGCGATAGTGTCAACTGCTTCGATGCCCTTCGTCACCTTGCCGAACGCGGTGTATTTGCCATCAAGGTGAGGCGCGCGACCGAGGCACACAAAGAACTGGCTGCCCGCGGAATCTTCATGAGCAGAACGCGCCATGGAAAGAACCCCCTTCTCATGCGGACGGTCGTTGAATTCGGCGAGGAGTTTCCACTCCGGTCCACCCGTTCCATCACCCTTTGGGCAGCCACCCTGAATCATGAAGCCAGGAATGATGCGGTGAAATCCCGTGCCGAGATAGAAGCCCTGCTTGGCGAGCTTCTGAAAGTTCGCAACATGGTTCGGTGCAACGTCATCCCACAGCTCAAGTTCAATGGTGCCGTGCTCTGTCTCGATTGTCGCGGTGGGGTACTTCTTGGGTGCCATGATGGCGCCAAGCGTAACGGGGCGAGCGTTACGGTGTCACGCCGTCACGGCGACATGAACTTGTGGACCGGACTGGCGATGGCGCGCGTCAGGAGCAGGTAATTGCGCTCCTTGGACACCACCACTTCGCCGCTCAGGAGCCAAGTGGTGCCGATCGGACGTTGCCGAACCAGTTTCTCAAGTTGGTGCAGCGCCTTGGTTGGCAGCATTTCCATGGAAATTTCTGCACCGTCGCTTGCGCTCGTCCCTTCACGCGCAGTGTCGAGGCGCGCGCGCCAGACGCCCGTTACTGGGTCGCGCAGCACTGAAGCGCGGCGTTCCTGAAAGCGCGTTGCTGGTGGTAGCAAGAGACTGCGATCGTGATGCACGATGTCGCGCTTCACCGCAATGCCCATGCCGCTCGCGGCGATGCCGGCGTCAAGCGATCGCTCAAGCGAATCCGCGAACCCGTCATCAAGTCCAGCGAAGATCGCGGGATTTGGTTCGTGTGACAGTCGATCAGCGGGCGCGTGGCGCGTTGGCGTTGATTCAAGTTCAGCTGACGCGAGATCCGAGTAGGCCTCGATACGTGGTGGCCGCGGACCCTCGGCTCGTGCCATCGCTCGGCGAAGTTCTGCCGGCGTGATTCGAGCGAGCATGCCGGGCGCTGACGGTGCGCGGAGTGCTACCACCGAGATTGGAAGTACATACGCTCGACCATCGCATTCGTAAATCGAGCCAGTGACCTCAAACATGGTCGGCGAGTCCGCGCGCGGGTCATCAAGGATGGCCTTCACGTCGTCAGCCGGATCGCAGGGCATCACGAAGAGCGATCGCTGCGCACTGGTCACCATGTGATCGTTCAGGCGGAATGTCAGAAGGCCAGGTTCGCGCAGCGACGGCGCGAAGAATCCTTTGACGCTGGCAAGGAATGTTCCTTCGCTCAGAACGGGTGCATCCGACTGCACGCGCGGGGTGTCCTTCTTGGCGCGTTTCAGGAGCTCTGGACTGGTGGTGCTTTGCGGCTCGACGTTGGTCGGCATCATGCCGTTGCGTCCGAACGGGTTCGATTGACCGCTACCCACCTGAGCCGTGCAAGGGCCCGCTGTAAGGGCGATAAGCAGTGCAGAGGTGAGGATTGGTCTCGTTCGGCTCATCCGAGGGGGTGGAAGTGAGTGATTCGTGGCAATCTTGGCGGTGCGGATCGCTGTTTGCGTTGACGCGGAGCGAGTGCTGTGCCACTATACGACTTCGGCCGGCCGCGTACCCAAGTGGCCTAAGGGGACGGATTGCAAATCCGTTATTCGTGGGTTCAAATCCCACCGCGGCCTTTACGCTCGAGCAGCGCGGCGCCTCAAAGGCGACGCGCTGTCTCGCTTCATGGCCACGGTGCGTACCGGGCGTTGCCCGGTCCGCGGCGTCCGCATGCGCGGCCGCCTGAGCTTCGGCGCCCGGGGCGGCAAATCCCACCGCGGCCTTTACGCTCGAACAGCGCGACGCCTCAAAGGCGGCGCGCTGTCTCGGCGGAAACCCTGCCTTGATGTCGCAAAAGCGGGTTCAGGAGCAGCGCACGGCGGTGCGGCAGGTAATGAGCAAGGTCACGAACGAAATCGGTGGTATTTCACTTGCGAATTTCGAGCAACTGTGTCACGCTGTGGGGAGGGGTCTGCGTATTCCTCTGAGTCCAATGCCGAATACCGTGCGTCGATCTGACACCGTTACCGAGCAACAACGCCTCGAATCAATCGAGCGCATGGCTGTCCTCTACACGCCAGCAGAGGAATGTTTCGACCGGATCACCCGCCTCGCTTCGCGGCTCTTCGCCACGCCCATCGCAATGCTTTCGGTCGTGGGCGACCAGCACATTTGGTTCAAGTCGCGCATCGGCACGGAAATCAGCGAAGTGTCCCGCGCTGATGGTTTCTCAGGTGTGGCCATGGACCATGTCGGCCCATTGGTCGTTCCCGATGCATTGGCTGATCCACGTTTTTCCCGCTGTGGATTGGTTGTCAATGCACCCTACGCGCGCTTCTATGCAGGAATCGCCATTCGTTCGCCGGACGGGGCGAAAATCGGCTCACTCGGCGTGATAGATACCGAGCCGCGTCACATTGCCGATGCGGAGTTGGTCTACCTGCGCGACCTTGCAGCAATCACCGAAGATGAGTTTCACCGCCGACATCTGACATCGTCACAGCAATCCATGATCATGGAGCTTGGCGAAGCGCAGCGGCGCTCAATGGTTGATCCGCTGACGAGCGTTTGGAATCGAGCCGGTCTTGAAAGCATCCTCAGCCGTGAACTCTCGCAGTTGTCTGCGCGCGGTTTGCCGCTCTCAGTGGCGATGGTCGACATCGATCACTTTAAGGAAGTCAACGATAAGTTTGGTCACGGCGCCGGCGACACAGCGCTCGTCGAGGTCGCGCGCCGACTGCGCGCCGCTGCACGACCGCACGATTCCGTGACGCGCTTCGGCGGCGAAGAATTTGTGGTCGTGCTGCCCGAATGTGATGAATGCGCTGCGCAAGCGGTCGGCGAGCGACTTCGGGCGCGGATTGCTGGAAACCCAGTGGTGATCGGTCAATCGCTTCAACTCGATATCACCGCGTCGATCGGCGTCGCCACGGCTGCGCCAAACAGTCTGCCCAATGTGCTCCTGACGAGGGCAGATGTAGCGCTCTACGACGCCAAGCGCGGCGGCCGCAATCGCGTTGTTGCGGCATCGCCAGCCACGCCCATCATGCCCGTTATGCCACTTCGCTCCTGACGCGCATCCGTATGATCCTCCGATGCCCGCTGCAGCACCCGTGGCCATCAAGAGCGTTCGCCTCAAAGTTGGTCTTGAAATCCACATTGAACTCGCCACGCGCAGCAAGATGTTTGCGCGTGCCGGTAGTCCTGGCAATCCAGAGTTCTATGACCGCGAACCCAACTCGCTGGTGACTCCAACCGTGGCCGCGCTGCCCGGCACGCTGCCAGTGATGAACCTTCGTGCTGTGGAGATGAGCATGATGGTGGGTCTTGCGCTCGGTTGCAGTATTGCGCGCCGCTCCAAGTGGGATCGCAAGAACTACTACTACCCCGATCTCCCGAAGGGGTATCAGATCAGTCAGTATGACCTGCCGCTCTGTCATGACGGCGCGTTTGAGTTGCCAGTGCCAGCCGGTGGAACGCGCCGCATTGGAATCATTCGTGCGCACCTTGAAGAGGACACTGGCAAGCTCGGGCATGAATTGCCGGGCGGGTTCCACTACGAAGGTTCGCTGGTGGATCTCAATCGCGCGGGCACGCCGCTCTTGGAAGTGGTCACCGCACCCGACTTTGATTGTGCAGCGGATGTAGTTGCATTTGCGCAAGAACTTCGCGGGGTATGCCGATTCCTCGGTGTTACTGAGGGAATCATGCAGAAGGGCCACATGCGCTTCGAGCCCAACATCAACGTGATCATTGAGCTGGCCGATGGCACGGAAGTGAAGACGCCGATTGTTGAAGTGAAGAATCTCAACTCCTTCAAGGCCTTGCGCGGCGCCATTGAATTTGAGACGGATGCGCAAGTGACGCGTTGGCGTGAAGATGGCAAGGTCATGGGCCCCGGTGCCAAGAGCACGCGCGGTTGGGACGATGTCAAGTGCGTCACCGTGCTGCAGCGCGAGAAGGAAGACGCGCACGACTATCGATATTTCCCTGACCCAGACTTGGTGCCCGTCGTCGTTGATGATGCATGGCTCGCACGCGTGCACGCGGAAGTGCCGGAGTTGCCACTCGCGCGTCGCGCGCGTTACGTGGGCGTGTACGGCCTTGAAGAGAAAGACGCCGCATCACTGGTGGAAGATCGCGACCCGTGCCACTTCTTTGAAGCGTGCGTCGCTGAGCTCGGCGGCACCGCCAAGGCCGGGTACGCAGCCGGGAAATTCCTCTTGAATCAACTCGGAAAGCGCGCAAATGAGCAGGGCGTTGGCTTGCACCGCGCCGGACTTTCGCCGCAGCAGGTGGCCGGCATCGTGACGCTGCGCGAGTCTGGTTCGCTGGGTGCACAGAATGTTGATGCGCTGGTGAATGCCCTGGCTGGCAGTTCGGATACCGCCGCCGACGCAGCAGCGCGCGCCGGCCTCTTGGTAGTGCGCGATGACGCCGCACTTGATGGATGGATCGCACAAGCAGTTGCCGCAAACGCGCAGGCTGCCGACGACGTGCGCGCTGGCAAGATGAACGCCATTGGTCGAATTGTTGGCGCAGTGATGAAACTCGCTGGCGGTGCTGTTGATGCAAAGACCGTCAATGAACGGATTGTTTCCAAACTGAGAGAGGGCTCTTGATGAATGGTGAATCTCCTGCCGCGCGCGCCACGCTTGGATCAGTAGTGGTGTCCGTCGACGCAATTGCCGCGCGTATTCCTGCGCTCGCACGCGAAATCGTCGCATGGATGGGCGAAGGTGACGACGACGTGGTGATCGTTCCGGTGATGACCGGCGCTTTCATCTTTGCTGCCGATTTGGTGCGACATATGCCGGTGCGCATGCGCATCACGCTTGCCACGGTCTCCAGTTACCCGGGCGATGCCACGACCAGTCAGGGCGTTCGCCCGCTTGGGGAACTGCCCGCCAAACTCCAGGGGCGCCGCGTGTTAGTCATTGATGATGTGCTGGATTCTGGCCGCACGTTGAACTTCCTGCGTGAGCAGTTTGAGGCTCAGCATCCGGCACGATTCGCCACCGCAGTGCTTCTGCGCAAGACCATCCCAAGCGCACTTGCTACCAAGTGCGAGTTTGTTGGCTTTGATGTCCCCGATGAATTCGTGGTTGGTTACGGCCTCGACTTTGATGGCTGCTTCCGCAACCTCCCGGAGGTGCGCATCCTTCATCCAGCAGCGAGCGTCCCGTGAAATCGGAGCGCACGTCGTTTGCGGCCACTGCGCTCGACGAGGCTGGTATCCCGCTCTTTGCGGCGTCGATGCTGGAGCCAAGCGAGATCATTGTTGGCGTGTGGCGCCCAAGTATGGCGTGGATTGCGCTGCGCTCCGCCCGCGGTGTCTCCGTGTTGATTGTCATCACCTTGCTCGCTGCGGCAACGGCCGGATGGGCGCAGCATTCATGGGAGTGGCTCGTTCTTCAGACCGGCGCAGTCCTCATCTGCGCTCGCCTGGGAGCCGCCGGCGCGGAATGGGCAAGCCGCGTCTATGTACTCACCGATCGCCGCGTGTTACGCCGGCGCGGCGTCTTGGCACCAACGGTGTACTCCGCCAACTTAAACGCCCTGCAACGGGTGGAACTACTGCAAACACGCATCGACCGCGCGCTTCGGTCTGGCACCATTACCTTTAGTTGGCGGCACGAAGGCCACTATGATGCCGCGTGGGTCATGGTTTCCAATGCCGCCGAAGTGCTCGCGCTCATTGAAGAAACCCGGC
>JBBAOD010000082.1:0-10199 GCA_040401635.1 Phycisphaerales bacterium | reverse complement strand
CTCGTCGGCGTCAACCTACTGCGCGAAGGTCTTGATCTGCCTGAAGTCAGCCTGGTCTGCATTCTTGACGCGGACACGCAGGGATTCCTACGCAGTCGTTCAAGTCTGATTCAGACCATGGGCCGCGCCGCGCGCAATTCCGGCGGCGAAGCAATCCTGTACGCCGACAAGATGACGCCCGAAATGGAAGCCGCCATCGATGAAGTCTCGCGCCGCCGCGCCAAACAGATTGCCTACAACAAGGAACATGGCATCACGCCAGAGACGATCGTGAAAGCGATTCGTCAGGGCATTGCTCTCGAGATCAAGGCGAATCGCACCGCGCGCGAAGCGGTTGGGGCTAAGGAGTCCCGCCGCTTCGACAAAGCGGAAGCATTGCGTGAATTGGAAGCGGACATGCTCGCCGCAGCGGGCGCGTTGGAGTTTGAGAAAGCCGCCCGCCTGCGCGATCAGCGCAAGCGCGTCGAAGCACTGCCCGAAGTGGAGGGCATGGCCGAGGAGCCAGAAGTGGAAGAAAAGCCACGACCCAAGGCTGGCATGCCCGGCACCCGCGCGGGTCGGGGGCGCAAGGGGAAGAAGTAACGTCTGACGTCGCGGAGCAAACGGCGCTGGTATGAGCGCCGCCAAATCACAAATTTCTGGCGCCGCGCCAAGTGCAACGCCCATATTGGCTAACCTTTCCCGGCGCTCCAACTGCATCGGCCCGGTACCCGCCGGAACTGGTGCGGATCAAGGCGTACCGCGCAATGGAATGAACATCGCATCACTCGCAGTGGAGACTCGCAACGGTGGCCATCCTCATTACCGGCGGCGCAGGCTTCATAGGTAGCGCATTTGTGCACTCGTGGTTCATGCACAGCGATGAGCCGGTGATCACTCTGGATTTACTTACCTACGCTGGCAATGCTGACAACTTCACTGACCTGCCTGCCACGGCCGCTCATACATTTGTTCACGGCGATATTGGCGACCATGCACTGGTCAATCGGGTTCTCGCGGAGTTTCAGCCACGAGCCATTGTGCATTTGGCCGCCGAAACCCATGTGGACCGCTCAATCAAAGATGCCGAAGCGTTTCTGCAGACGAATGTGGTTGGTACGGGGCGCTTACTTGCTGCTGCCACCACCTATTGGCGAACGTTGAGCGCAGAGCGGCAGCAAAGATTTCGGTTTCTCCATGTCTCGACTGATGAAGTCTTTGGGTCGCTTGCAGCGGAAGAATTGCCGTTCAGTGAATCGAGCCCGTATCGACCCAGCAGCCCGTACGCCGCGAGCAAGGCGGGTTCGGACCATGTGGCGTCAGCGTGGCATGTCACGCACGGTCTGCCAGTGCTGACCACACACTGCTCCAACAACTACGGCCCGCGCCAATTCCCAGAAAAACTCATTCCATTATGCATTGCGCGCGCCACCGCAAACGAGTCGATTCCTGTGTATGGCAGCGGAATGCAGATCCGCGATTGGCTCCACGTCTATGACCATTGCGCCGCACTGCGGCTGGTTCTGGAGCGCGGTACTGTTGGCCGCACTTACGCCATTGGCGGCTCGGGCGAGCGCACCAATATTGAGCTGGTGCGGACACTATGCAATATTCTTGATCATGAGCGACCGAGGTCTGCTGGTACATCCCATCAAGACCTCATCAACTTCGTCGCGGACCGCCCTGGTCATGACGCGCGGTATGCGATTGACTCATCACGAATTCGCCATGAACTGGGATGGGCACCGACGTTCGAACTCGTTGACGGACTAAAGGATGCAGTTCGTTGGTACCTCGACAACGGACCGTGGCTTGAACGAGTGCGTAGCGGCGAGTATCGAACGTGGGTCAGGAGCCACTACGGCCAATGAGCATCATGCTTCTGGGTGCCGGTGGTCAACTTGGGCGGGAGCTCGCGTTGTCACTCCCAGCACTGGGGCAGGTGTGGTCGCCGTCCCGCGCACAGGTCGACCTGAGCACTCCACTTGCCGCGTCCGACGCTATCCGCCGCATACGTCCACAATGTGTAGTGAATGCTGCCGCATATACCAACGTGGACCGAGCCGAATCAGAACCTGAACTTGCACATCGCATCAATGGGGATGCGGTGGGCGAAATCGCGTGTGATTCACATCTCATTCAATTCTCTACCGACTACTTCTCCGTGCGATGGACGGGACAACTCAATATTCCCGTCACTGGCAATTACTACTTCCAAATGCAGAGCGACGATACCGCCACCATGCGCGTGGACACGACGCTCCTGTTCACTTCAAACACCGGTAGCACCGAGCGTGGTCCGTTTCTGCTCACTGCTGGAGTGCACCTCGTGCAGTATGACCTCCGCGAATTCGGCGGCGATCAGCGCATGCGCGTTCGAGTGCGTATGGCTGAAACTGGTCCATGGGATGCACTGCCGGGTAGTTGGTACCGAACGCGGGTCGACCTCAATAGCAACGGTGCGTCCGACCTCTGCGAGTTTGGTGACTGCGACCACAACCAAGTTCCTGACAACATGCAGCTCGCGCGGGGAGCACCCGACTGCAACGGCAACGGCAAACTTGATGCATGTGACATTGCAGTGGGTGCGCCCGACTGCAACGGCAACGGTGCGATCGATACCTGCGAAAGCACTGTGAACGGTCTGTACGGTCGATACTTCACAGCCATTGGTGGGTCGGACCCCGCTGATCCATTCCGACCAGGCACCCTGCTCCGCAAGCGCTTTGATGCAAAGATCGACTTCAACGGCGGCAACTGGTTCCCGGATGGTGTACCCGACAACGACGTGATTGCCATCTGGACTGGCGCACTGCTGACCCCCAACGAGTCCGGCGTCTACGAGTTCCACACCGATACCGACGATGGCTGTCGCCTCTATGTTGACAACGCCCTCGTCATCGACCGATGGCTCGGTGGCCAAGGCACCGGCTTCGCAACGAAGACCTTGCAGGGGCAAACCACCTACAGTATCCGGATGGAGTTCCATGAGGGCGCCGGCGAGCAGCGCGCCAGCCTGCGATGGTTGCTGCCATCACAGCAGGGCGGATCACCCGCCATCATTCCGAGCAGCGCATTGCGCGTGGCAACACCGGACTGCAACCAGAATGGTCAACCAGACGACTGCGACATCGCCAACGGAACGCTGCCGAACCCTGGTGATGGAATCCCGATTCCTTGCGCCACCGCACCATGTCCCGGCGACTTCAATCGCGATGGAGTGGTGACCGGAGCGGATCTCGGCGTTCTTCTTGGAGCGTGGGGCGCATCAGGAGGCGACCTCAACGCGGACGGAGTTACCAACGGTGCCGACCTTGGAATTCTGCTCGGCGAGTGGGGCGCCTGCAACTAAGGACGGCGCGCCGACGTCTATCGACCTTCGGCGCTCCAACGCATCGCTACTCTCGCATCCATCACCTGCGCCGCGTATGCAACACCATGCTCCGGGTAGCGCGCACGAGCATCTCCCGCTCTGAGCGATCCAACCGGGCAGAGCGACGGTCCTTGGCCGAAGCCTTCGGAGCATCAACACCGTTCGTCAACAACGTACGGGCATGCAGTGCGGAAATGTCGGCTCGAAGCGGCATAGCGGTTAGGGCTCATTCGTCCCTGCCATGCCATTTGATTCACTTTTCTTGCAATGTGCCCCGCTTGTCACCACCCATGCAGGTCGCAACGCGCCGTGCCACCTATATTTACGGACCCCATGGCCCGCGCAAAGCCACAACCCGCTGACCTCCGTTCCATCCGTATTCGCGGGGCGCGTGAGCACAACCTCAAGGGCGTGGACGTCACCATCCCGCGCGACTGCCTGGTGGTGATGACCGGCGTCAGTGGCAGCGGCAAGAGCTCGCTGGCGTTTGACACCATCTTTGCTGAGGGCCAGCGCAAGTACATGGAGAGCCTCTCCGCGTATGCGCGCCAGTTCTTGGACCAGATGCAGAAGCCGGATGTGGACTCCATCGAGGGTCTGCCGCCAACCATCGCTATCGAGCAACGCGGTGGCGGTCACACGCCGCGTTCCACTGTAGCCACCACCACGGAAATCTATGACTACCTGCGCCTGATGTTCGCGCGCTGCGGAACGCCCACGTGTTGGCACGCTGATGAGAAGGGTCGCATCTGCGGCAAGCCGATTCGCGCCACTGCGCCAACGCAGATTGTTGATGCGATTCTTGCTACTGAAGGCGCGCGGCTCATGTTGTGCGCGCCGGTGGTGCGCGGCAAGAAGGGCTTCCACAAAGATGTGCTGGAGGCGCTTGCCAAGCAAGGGCTCATGCGCGCGCGCGTGAACGGCACTGTTCTTGATATCCGCGAGACGCTCAAAGCTGGCGGCGAGAATCCACTGGCGCTCGGTCGCTACGAGGCGCACACCATTGAAGCGGTCATTGACCGCGTGGTAGCGCGTGAAGAAGATCGCCAGCGCATTGCAGAAAGCGTGGAAACCGCGCTGAAACTGGGCGAAGGCAACATTCTGGTGCTGGTGGAAGACGCCGCTGGCGCGTGGACCGAACACCGCTACAGCGAGAAATTCTCCTGCGCAGACCACCCCGAATGCGCGCTTGAAGAATTGGAGCCCCGTCTCTTTAGTTTCAACAGTCCGCAAGGCGCATGTCCAGCCTGCGCGGGGCTTGGTCATGTGCAGGAGTTTGACGAGGATCTGGTGATCCCCGATCGCAGCAAGCCGTACTCCGAAGCAGTGGAACCGTGGCGCCGCAACGGCCCGCGCATGAACATGTTCTACTCGCGCGCCATCCGCAACTTCGGCGCGTTCTTCAAACTCAAGCCCACCACGCCGTTTGAATCACTCCCCGCGAAAATCCGCGGCTACTTGATGAACGGCATCCCCGAAGAGGAACGCGACGAGCTCGGCGGAAAGTTCGAAGGCGTGCTGCCAAATCTGCAGCGCCGCTTCCAAGACAGCGAGAGCGAGTTCGTCAAGGAACGCCTGCTTGCCTACATGAGCGCCGCACCCTGCCCCGCATGCGCCGGCAAGCGCCTGCGCCCCGCTGCACTCGCTGTGAAACTCAAGAGCGGCACGCTCAACATGAGTATCGCCGACACCACCGCCATGAGCATCGAGCGCGCGCTTGGGTTCTTCTCAAGCGTCGACCTCGGCAAGATGCAGCGCACCATCGCCGAGCCGATCCTCAAGGAAGTGGACGCGCGGCTTGGATTCTTAGCGAGCGTTGGCCTTGGCTACCTCACGCTCGACCGCGCCTCCGGCACGCTTTCTGGTGGTGAAGCGCAGCGCATCCGCCTGGCAACGCAAGTGGGCAGCGGCCTGGTGGGCGTTGCCTATGTGCTGGATGAACCAACCATCGGACTGCATCAGCGCGACAACGATCGACTGCTCGCCACGCTTCGGCGCTTGGCGGATATCGGTAACACCGTCTTGGTGGTGGAACACGATGAAGATGTGATTCGTGCCGCCGATTACTTGGTGGATGTTGGCCCCGGGCCTGGTCGCCACGGCGGAAGCATCGTGGCCGCTGGATCCGTTGATGATGTTGCCGCTTGCAAAGAGAGTCTCACTGGCGCGTACCTGTCCGGTCGTCGCTCGATCGCTGTGCCCACCGAGCGCCGCCCCGTGCGCGCCGACCGCGCCATTGTGGTGAAAGGTGCCAAAGAGAACAACTTGAAGGGGATCGATGCCGCGTTCCCGCTCGGCGGACTCGTCTGCGTGACGGGCGTGAGCGGCAGCGGCAAGAGCACGCTGGTGTCTGACATCTTGCTCAAGGCCGCGCAAAAACATGTGCACGCTGCGAAGGTGGTGCCCGGCACCCACGCGCGCGTCACGGGTCTTGCAGGCATCGAACGCGTGGTGGAAGTTGATCAGAGCCCGATCGGTCGCACGCCGCGCTCCAATCCTGCTACTTACACGGGCATCTTTGATGAGATCCGCAAGCACTTCGCCAAGTCGCCGGAATCAAAGATCCGCGGCTACGAGCCCGGTCGCTTTAGTTTCAATGTCAAGGGCGGCCGCTGCGAAGCATGCCAAGGTCAAGGCATGGTGAAGATTGAAATGCACTTCTTGCCGGACGTGTTCGTTGCATGCGAAACCTGTAAGGGAACCCGGTACAACCGCGAAACGCTTGAGGTGAAATTCAAAGGCAAGAACGTTGCCGAAGTGTTGGACATGACTGTGGACGACGCGGTATTGCACTTTGAAGCGCATCCAAAGGTCCGCGGCATGCTTGAGTGCCTGCGCGATGTTGGCCTTGGCTACATGCAACTTGGGCAAGCAAGCACCACGGTTTCCGGTGGTGAAGCGCAACGCATCAAGCTTGCCACTGAACTGGGCAACATGTCCAGTGCAAGCACGCTCTATGTGCTTGACGAGCCGACCACCGGCCTGCACTTTGCCGATGTAGAAAAACTGCTGGTGGTGCTGCAACGGCTCGCCGATGCTGGACACACGCTGGTGGTGATCGAACACAACCTGGATGTAGTGAAGTGCGCGGATTGGCTCATCGACCTCGGTCCGGAAGGCGGCGAGCGCGGCGGAACGATCATCGCCGCCGGTACTCCCGAACAGGTGGCAGCCACCGCGGCCTCGTACACCGGTCGTTACTTGAAGCCGATCTTGGAGCGCGCAGCACGAGCGTCGGCAGGCAGCACGAGCGACGCTCAGCCAACGCGACGCCGAGAGGTCACTGGCACCAAGAAGAAGAGAGCGGTCAAGACACCGGGCGCTGGCACGAGCGTGTAATTTTTCACTCTACGTCTGTAATCGCACCAGTTTCGCGTACTCAAGCACCAGCGTCTTCACGCCCACGGTGCGGAATGACACACGCGCGCTGGTGACACTGCCGCGTGGCAAGATTGCTTGCACGGTGCCGGTGCCGAAGAGCGGATGACGCACCATGCAGCCAACCGGAAACTGCGCGCCGAGGCCGCGCGGCTTGTCGAACTCGTCTGCCCACGGCTCGTCGATGCCGTCAGAGCCTTCCCCAGAGCCATCGCCGCTGCCGTCCATCCAACTGGACGCCAAGTCAGTGCGTTCAACATTTGCCTCCGGAAGTTCGCGCAGGAACTCGCTCTCCATCGCGCTCATGCGCATTCCGCGCACGGTGCGACGCGCAGCGTGCGTCATCAAGAGTTGCCGCTTGGCGCGCGTCATGCCCACAAAGCAGAGGCGTCGCTCTTCTTCAATATCTTCATCACCTTCGCGCGCACGCATGTGTGGCAGCAGACCTTCTTCGCAGCCGATCATGGTGACCATCTCAAACTCAAGACCCTTGGCCGCATGCAGCGTCATCAAGGTCACCGATCCCGCGTCGGAGTCATACGCATCGGAATCAGCCACCAACGCCACGGATTGCAGGAACCCCTGCAGCGCACGCAACAATGTTGGCGGCGCGCCGGCAGGGTCATCAGGTAATTCAAAGTCGCCCGCGGCGTTGACGGTTTCGTCCAAGTTCAGGCGGCGCTGCTCTTGGTCATCGCCATCGGTGCCGTCGGCAAAGTCTCGCAGGCCGCTTTCATCAAGCACCATTTCTACAAATGCAGCCAGCGCATCCGGCTCCCCCAGTTCAATCACTTGTCGCCAGCGCGCCAGCATGGATGCAAACTCATCAATTTTACGAGCGGTGCGATCCGCAACGCCTGCCTCGCGCGCAAAACGCAGCGCCGCAAGCATGGGAATTTGCTGCACAGCTGCAATGCGCTCAATGCGCGTGAGCGACGAATCACCAATGCCACGCGTGGGCACATTCACAATGCGACCGCACGCAACATCGTCAGCAGCGTTCGCGACTAAGCGCAGGTACGCCATCAAGTCTTTGACTTCCTTGCGGTCATAGAACGCGGTGCCACGCACAATGCGGTACGGAATCTGCCTGCGCCGCAGTGCATCTTCCACCACGCGACTGAGCGCGTTCATTCGGTAGAGGACCGCAATTTCTTTCCACGGCGTGCCCGCTGCATTGGCCGTCACGATGGCCTTGGCCACTTCGTCGGACTCAGCGTGCTCATCCGCTGCGCGCAACACGCGCACCTTCTCACCCGCGCCCTGCCCCGTGTACAGCGGCTTCGCCTTGCGACGCTTGTTGTGCCGAATCAGCGCGTCAGCCGCGGCCACCACATGTTCCGTCGAACGGAAGTTCTCGCCGAGCGCCACAGTGACGGCGCCATCAAAGCACTCCTCAAATTCAAGGATGTTTCGAATGTCCGCGCCGCGCCAGCGATAGATCGACTGATCGGGATCGCCCACCACGCAGATGTTCCGATGCCCACCGGCGATGTTGCGCGCAATAGCAAACTGCGCGCGATTGGTGTCCTGGTATTCGTCGATCAACACATAGCGGTAGCGGCCCGCGGCGATCGCGCGCAGCGAGTCATTCGTGCCCAAACTGATGGCGGTGCGCATGAGTAGATCATCAAAGTCGAGCGCCTTGTTGCGCTGCAGGATCTTCTCGTACGCCTCGTAGGCCTTGGCAACTTGACGCGCTGCAAAGTCGCCGGCCGCCTCGCGGAACGCGGCTGCATCTACCAGTTGATTCTTCGCAGTGCTGATCTTTGAAAGCACCGCAGCAGGCTGGAAGTTCTTCGTATCAAGCCCCGCTTCCACAATCGCGCTCTTCATTGCTGAACGCTGATCGTCGGCGTCGTAGATCACAAAGTCCGGGTCAACGCCGCAATCCACTGCATGACGACGAAGGAACATGGCGCAGAATGCATGGAAGGTGCTGACCACCAATCCGCGTCGCCCGGGCACATCGATTGGAATCATTGACTCCACGCGATGCTTCATTTCGCCAGCAGCTTTGTTGGTGAATGTCAGCGCCAAGATCTGCCACGCCGGAATGCCCAGCGCCACTAAACGCGCCACGCGGCGGGTGATGACGCGCGTCTTTCCAGAGCCGGGGCCAGCAAGCACCAGGAGCGGGCCATCAACATGGGCAACGGCGATGCGCTGGTCTTCGGTGAGGCCTTCCAGGAGCGCGTCGGCATCAAGTTCCGGAATCACCGGTTCGGGTGCATGCTCTGGTGCTGATCCATCAGCCGCAGATTGTGCTGATTTGTAGCCTGTTTGTGCCACTTTAAGTGGGGTCGGTAATTCGGGAAACAGCATGCGCGGGGCCTCCTTGCGGTGCGCGAAAGCGCTCAGTGCGCCAGTCGACTTGACGAGTCTAGAAGACAGGCATCGACATGCTGTCCACAGGCCAAATTCAACGACTGAACACAATTAAATAAACATAAATCATGAGCCGAGACAGACTTGCAGCGTGCTCACACGAAAGTCGATAAAATCGACGCGAACAGGGGTTGCAACCACAACAGGTAGGGGTACCATCCGCGACACGCCCAAGAGTTGGTAGTGCTTGGACGTATGAATGATACCAAACAGAATGCGAACAAAGGTTCAAATTTATGTTTGGGTGGTGAAAATGTCAGGTGGTGTGTGCGCCAGTGTCGCCGGTGTCGTGGGCAGTAGTTGAAGTGAAGCTTTTGACGGACCAGGAAGGTCCGAGTCAAGGGGTTGGACGATGAGCATTCTTTGTGACACGCAGATCCGTGATTCCGTGCGGATCGTCCCCTTCGCTGACAACGCGAAGCGCCCCGGCACAGTGTCCTTTGGCGTCTCGAGCTACGGCTACGACGTTCGCGTGGGAACAAAGTTCAAAGTCTTCACCAACGCCACCAGCGGCGGCACCGCCATCGTGGACCCGAAGAACTTTTCGAACGACCTCTTCATCGCCATCGACACCGCTGAAACCGGCCGCGACCACATTGTGATCCCGCCAAATTCGTTCGCCCTTGCCGAGACGGTTGAGACCATTGATGTTCCGCGCGACGTCCTTGCCATCTGCGTTGGTAAGAGCACCTACGCCCGCTGCGGCATCATTGTGAATGTCACGCCGCTTGAGCCAGAATGGCGCGGCAAGGTCACCATCGAAATCAGCAATACCACGCCGCTTCCAGCCAAGATTTACGCCAATGAAGGCATCGCCCAAATGATCTTCTTGCGAGCCGAGAACGTCTGCGCAGTGAGTTACGCAGACAAGCGCGGCAAGTATCAAGATCAAACCGGCCTGACACTCCCGCGCGTCGACGGACTTCCGTTCGGCGACAGCACTCCAAATCATCAGTAAGACCCGAATCCAGGACTCCGCGTTCCTGTGGACGCGGCGCCGCCCCGTCACGAACACAGTTCCCGAAACACATGCACGCAGGCATCGCGTGCACCATCACGAGAGAGACACGGAATACCCATG
>JBBAOD010000081.1:0-10402 GCA_040401635.1 Phycisphaerales bacterium | reverse complement strand
GTTGGCAGCGACTGCTGGAGAAGTTCAAGCGCGAGATGTTGGACGGTTGAACCAGCGAACCGGCGAAGGAACCCGCGTTTGTAGAGGCCGATGGAGGGAGCAAGGCGGACAGCGCCGGACGCAGCGCCCTGCCCCACAAACGCTCGGTCGGCCGTGAATCGGAGAGCGCAATCAGGGGAGTTAAAAAGAATTTTCGAAATCTGGCAGATTGGCCTGTCACAGCGGGGCGGGTCAGACGGTGATAGGGGTGATGGAACATGTCTGTCCATCCCGCGTCGGGCGGCTCCCTACATCAAGTCGCAATCAACGGAAGGTAATCACATGAGCTCCACTTTCACCGTCGTACTTGCCGCACTCATCTCTGCGGCTCCGCAGTCGGGTCCATCGCCGCTCTGCCTGCACGAGTTGCCAACTTGATGTTGCCCGCAAGGCGCAACAAGTGGCTCGCCGTGCTAGTCGTGTTGCTGTGCCATGAATTGGTCATCGCGCAAGACGGCGGCACAGATGAGCATTCTGCCGATGCGTCCCCGCAAACTCCAAGTCAGCGGATCTTGGCAGCCTTCCCGGGGAGTGCACAGGTCGACCTCCAACTTCCGGAACCGATACGCGCCATCGACGCGGAGTACTTCGCGTGGATCAGCGGCACCGAAACGAAGTCGTCGGGGATCGTGAGCAACTGGGCCGCCACGATGGGCGCGATTGATGGTCAGGCGTGCAGAAGCATGCGCGCCCGACACAACCTATTCACCGCATCTGGTCGCGAACATTCTTCGCCTCCTGCACCTTGCGGCTACTGATCGCAGTACCAGTCCGGAAGCCAGCGCATCAATCAGGCGATTGGCACTGGATAACGCCCCAAGCATGTGCGAACAGCGACGAGTTGTCTTCGAGGCAATGAAGAAGTGCGGCTATCGAGGAAATGAGGCTTTCCAACGGGCGATTGATTCCGGAAACTCCACAACTGGATCGATGGCGAGCGTCTTTCGCCCCATTGCTCTGGGATCGGCACGCGTCGCAGCCACAACCCAAGATATTGCCGCCATGGCGCGAGCCGAACTGACGCCCAAGGTCGCTAAGAAACTCGACGACAGTCTGCTTCGCCTCACGTACGGCGCACTGGCATTCGACATCTTCAGTACAGACGCCGTTGCGCACGTGCTCATTCCACTCGTGCCGGATTAAGATCGGGAAACATGCGTCGCGCTGGTCCTCGACTCCGCTCGTCAACGTGCGGTGCTGCGCGAGCGAATGCTCAAGAGTTTCGATATGGAAAGAAGCAAGTTCATCGAGCGCGGCTTAGTGCGCGACGAAGCCGCCAGCGATCGCTTTGGGAAATCACTCCTCGGCTACCTCAAGACATCCCGAATTGGCGCTGAGCAAATGCTCACCAAAGTCGCCGCCATCGCACGTACAAACCCGAAGTGGGACGAAGCAGAGTTCGATGCTGCGCGGCGAGAGTGGCGGTCAGCAGTGCGGCAACGACTCCAAGAAGTAGCAATCACCGGCGGGGCGTCACCTGTCCTGCCCTATCCGTGGATGGAAACGATTGTTCAGGCAGCGCTGGACGAGTGACGCCGAGCGAAACGCAAGCGGTTCGGCACTCGAGCGAAAGCTTGTAAGAAATACTGTGCACAATTTCTTACAAAGCCAATGGCAATAGGAAACGATCGTTTCCTTACGCCATTGACTAGGAAGCGATCGTTTCCTAGCGTGATGCGGTCGCCGATCCGGTATCTGAGCCACTCGTTCAAGCGCCACCAACGCGAGTACGACGACCGGCTCTCCGCCGTGCGCGCCGACGGCGACTGGGAGGGTTGGACGCCGTTCCATTTGGCGTGCGTCGAGGAGGCCGCCGAGGGCCGCGATGTGTTCTTCGCCCTGATTCCTGAGCCAAACCGGCCGCGAGTTATCTGAGACCGTGGCGCCCTGCAGGCATGGTCGAAGGTGTGTGTATTTTTGTTGTCTTCTAGATGTCTTTTGCGATACTATTACACACCATGCCACCCGACTCCATGCCCGGAAAGGCGCTCGCGCTCGCCCGCCAACGCGGCGCGATCCGACTTCGCCACGCCGTGGAACAGGGCATCCATCCCGAAGTGCTTCGTCGCCTCGTCGCCGCCGGCGAACTCGTTCGCCCGCAGCGCGGGATCTACGAGCTGCCGGGCCGCGAGGTGACCGAACACACCGACCTTGCGGTGGCAGCGATGCGCGTTCCCCAAGGCGTGGTCTGCCTGCTGTCTGCCCTGGCCTACCACCGGATCGGCACGCAACTGCCCCACGAGGTCTGGATGATGATCCCGGCGCGCTCCCATCGTCCGCGCGTCGAGAGGCCTCTGATGCGGTTCATCACCGCGTCTGGCCCATCGCTGACCGAGGGGGTCGATTCCGTGAAGATCGAGGGGCAGCCGGTAAAGATCTACAACCCGACGAAGACGGTCGTCGATTGCTTCCGCTACCGCCGGCATGTCGGGCTCGACGTCGCCCTCGAGGCGATGCGCGAGGTGCTTCGCAAGCGCCGATGCACGCCAGATGCGATCGCGCGCTGTGCGACGAAGTGCGGCATCGCGTCGGTCGTACGGCCGTACCTGGAGGCCATGGCGTGAGCAGAGGTGCCGACAGCGGACTGGTGGAGTCCGTCAAGCAGCGGCTGCTGAACCTCAGCGCCGTGCGGGGCGAGAATTTCAACGTCCTGCTGATGCGCTACGGCGTCGAACGCCTGCTCTATCGCATGTCGCGGAGTCCGCACGCCGACGCGTTCGTGCTGAAGGGCGCGATGCTCTTCGCGATCTGGGCCGACAAACCCCACCGCCCCACCCAGGATCTGGACCTGCTCGGGTTCGGCAGCCCGTCGACCGAACGCCTGGAACAGGTCTTCCGCGAGATCTGCGCCGCCGCGGTCGCGCCTGACGGGCTGGCATTTGACCCGGTGTCGGTGATCGCTCGCCCCATCCGCGAGGACAGCGTCTACGAAGGAATCCGACTCAACATCATGGCCATGCTTGGAAAGGCGCGGATCTCGCTTCAGGTCGACGTCGGATTCGGCGACAGCATCACGCCCGAACCGCGCAGGATGGCGTTCGGCCCGCTGCTCGACCTTCCCGCGCCAATCGTGCGAACGTATCCGCCGGAGACCGTCATCGCCGAGAAGCTCGAGGCAATGCTCGTCCTGGGCCTGCCCAACAGCCGCATGAAGGACTACTTTGATATCTGGACGCTCTGCCGAACGATGGACTTCGACGGCACGATTCTCGCCAGCGCGGTCAGCGAGACGATCAAGCGCCGCCAGACGAGCCTTCCCGACGGCACCCCGACCGGGATCTCGGCGTCCTTCGGGACCGACGCGCTGAAGCAGGCGCAGTGGGTGGCCTTCCTCCGCAAGATGGGCATGACGGACGGACCTGACCTGCCAACGGTGGTCGCAAAGCTCTACGAGTTCCTGATGCCGCTCGTCAGCGCTGCCCGCACCGGGAAGGCCGCTCACGATCGATGGCCGGCCGGCGGGCCCTGGAGGTGATCGCGGGTTATGACTCGGCCCACAACGGGCGACTGGACTCCCACTTGTTGGTGGTCCAATCCAGCGACCGCGTGCATCGCCGAGAGGCCGACGCCAAGCACGTAGCTGCCGACAATACCGACGCCGAGCGCCGCGCACGCCGTTGCGGCGCCAGACCGCGCAGGCTTGCTGAAGAAGATGCCGGCAACTGTGGCTCTCAGTTCGATCATCGTGACACATATTTACATGGGCAAGGCGACGATGCGTGGTAACGCGATTCGCCCCCAAGGCGTAAGTGTGGGGGGCCTATAGGCTCACGCTCACCGCGGATCGCCCGGCGACCGCGGTACCGGCACGCAATCAACCACGACTCCTTGCGACAGGACTTTCGCCATCAACTCGCTCGCCGAACCGTCGGCAAATGGAGTTGTTGCTTCGAATTGGCGGATCGGGGTGCACGTGACCGTACTTCCCGCCACGAGTTCCACGGGACCGTTGACCACTTCGGGAGGGAACGCAGTCAGTTCGATGACCGGCCACTCCGAATCGCTCCACGGTTGTGAGCCACGTGAACGCCCGGAGCCAGAGACGGATGGCCGTGCGCGCAAGGTGGCGTTGAGCGCGTTCCAATCGTGCAACGAAATTCGCGCGCTGGTTTTCATCATGCCATGCGTCGTTCGAGCTTGGAACTCAAGGAGCACCGCTTCGAATCGAAATGTGCCCCAGTCGGGCTCAACGGGTGTCGCGCGTGCCGACCAGTCGTTCATCAGGCTCCTGATGGAAACCATGATCCACGCGTTGAAGATCACCCCACCGGCCGCGACAAGAAGTGTGACAAGCACCACGGCCACTGCAATCCGCCGAAGCGCACGCTGCCCACGCTCGAGTTCGGCCAGTCCCTGCCGGAAGTGATCCACTGCGTTTCCGAATCGCTCTTCCGCCTGACGCGTCGCGCCGCGGCCGGCACTGACCGAGTTTGGGTCGTTCTTCATGACATCCTCCTCAAGCATCTCAAGATGACTTTCAATCTCCCGTCGTAATTCAGACGCCTCGTCCTGTGGGTCATGCGAATCGGACACGGTTGCTCCCTTCAATCTTGTCTGCCAACTTGGTGTTCAGGAACTTTGCGATTGCGCCGGTGACGGATGTCCACTCCTGGACGCCCTCGCGCAGCGCTACCTTCCCCGCCGGCGTGATCGAGTAGATCCGCACTTCCCGACCGTTCTCTTGCTTCTGCCATTCCGCCTCCACCAGCTTGCGCTTCTTTAGACGCTGCAGCGACGGATAGAGCGACCCTTCCTCCACCGCGAGACGACCATCGCTCACCTCCTCGACGAGACGGGCTAGGCGATAACCATGGGTGGCCTGCCGTGCAATCAACGAAAGGAGGACAAGGTCGAGGCTGCCAGAAGGAAATGACGGACGACTGGATGGGGCTGTGGCCATACCCATAGCGTAACGATGTATGCAGGGTAAAGCAAGCATGCGGCGCAGAACTTCTGAACTACCTCTTGACATCTATGCATACCTAGTTACACTAGGCATACTAGCACGATGCGTAGTCGCGCCATGCTGAAGATTTAATCAATCCGAAATCGCTCCGGAACCTCGCAACATGCGAGCGATGTCAAGGAAATCTATGAAAAATCAATTTCGCATCGCGCACCATTCGGCCACGGTCATGCTTGCCATCGCACTGGGCACCCTTGCCTGCATTGGCCTGAAAGCCACCGCCATGGATGACGGAGTTCCGTACGGACGCAGGCTTCCGGCCGCCGTTCACCATGTTGCTGCGGGAGGGGTACTCGTGGTTGCGTGCGAGCACGTCACCACCACGAGCGCGTCACTGGTCAATACCACGTGGCTGAACCAGGAATCCGAAGTGATTTCGCTGGACAGCTTGATCGACGGCTCGCTTGTCAATGCCGGCCTTGGGAATCTCCTGTGCCTACGCCTCGATGACGGCGTCCTCGTGTGGATCGCGCCGGGCGAATCACTGCTCGCTGGCCCCTCGGTCGTCGGATATCAACAGGGTTGCCTGTGCACCTGCGGAACCGGCACGGTGTTCATCGAACCGGCCAACTGCGGCGGAACCTGTTCGAATTGCAACGGCAAAGGACCGTGCCTCGATCCGACCAACAGCCAGAAGGCCCCAGGCTTCTCAGCCTGCACTACTGGCTGGGGACCTTCGGGACACTGATCACGGGGGAAACTGCAAGACAAAAAAACACCCGCCGCCTCTTCGGGCGGCGGGTGCTTCATTTCGGCCTTCGGCCGATCAATGTGCTTCAGGGTCAGGGAGCGCAGTTGCCCCAGCCGTTGAGGAGGGCGCCGAGGTCGACGCCGTTGCAGATGCCGTCGCGGTTCAGGTCCGCGGCGCCGTAGGCCTCGCCCCAGTGGCCGAGGATGTTCGCCAGGTCCTCGCCGCCGATGAGGTTGTACGGCGTGGCCAGGTCGGCGTCACAGATGCCGACGCAGGTCGGGCAGTAGAAGGCGTACAGCTGGCCACCCTCGACGAGCGGGTTGGCGAGCGTGTAGTGGGCCTGCATGTTGCCGATGAACCAGCCGAGACCGAGCTGGTCGCGCGCGTCGATCACGCCCGAGTTCTCCTCGTCCACGTTGAACGGAGCCGTGGCAGCGGAGGTGCCGTTGCCGAAGCGAGCCGGATCGGACTGGAGGATCGTGGTGAGCGTGTCGGTGGCCACGTTGTAGAGGTGGGTCTTGGCGTTGTGCACGTTGTTGCCCGGATCCTCCTGCATGATCACCATGGTGGCGCCAGCCGGGGTGTTGTAGACGCACATGTTGTCCATCATCTTCTGGCCTTCGTTGCCGATGAGGAGCGCCTCGATGGTGCCGCCCGCAGCCGGGTTATTCACGTCGGAGAAGCGCATGCGGAACAGGCGCGAGTTGGTGGTCATCGAGGCAGTGGTGACGAAGTAGAAGTCACGGGGATTCGCCGGATCCCATGCGCCGTCCTCGGGACGCAGGAAGCTGGTGCCGGCAGCGGTGCCGCCGGTGGCGAAGGTGAAGGTGCCGCTGTAGACCGGCGAGGTGGTGCCGAAGCAGTTGGCGGTGGTCTCGGCGGCGACGTTGGTGCCGTTGACCTGCACCTGGACGCCGTAGCCGGTGCCGCCGATCAGGCCAGCCTTCTCAACCGCGGTGCCGGTGCTCTGCTTGGTGCCGACGTACATGAACACACGGTTGGCGCCGGAGTCGGAGTTGCCCATCACCACGGTGGTCTCGCTCGCGTACGGACGCGCAACGCCGGTCTCCCAGCCGCCTTCCAGCGGGTCGAAAGCGGGGAGCTGGTAGGAGACGCCGGTCTCGACGACGAGCGCCATCATGCGGCCCGGGGTGCCGTTCTCTTCGCCCTGCATGAAGAGGTGGTCCTGCGTGCCGTTGCCGGTGGCGGGGTTGTAGAACGCGCTCTGGGAAGCGAGGTCAGCGGAGCAGAAGCGGGAGAAGTTGTAGCGCGAGCCGCCGGTGCCGTTGGTGGTGGTGACCACCGACGTCATGGCGTCGGAACCCGCGGAGACCGCGAAGGTGCCCGGGGCGATGGTCCACTTGCTGACGAATGAGCCGCCGGCGAAGCCGGTGGGCTGGTGCGCGTGCTGCTGCGCACCGGCGGTGCCGGTGAACTCGTGGTTCAGGGTGAGCGTGAAGGTGCCGTCCTTGTTGTTGAACGCGCCCATGCCGTCCGGGATGCCCACCATCTGGTAGCCGCCGATGCTGTCGCCGACGGTGAGGATGGAGACGATGTCGCGCACCGGGCTGCCGGTGGTGGGACGAACGTACGGGGTGGCCGACGAATTCGGGCCGGTGCGCACAGAAGTCTGCGCCGTAGCCGAGGCGGCAACAGCGAGGACGGCGGATGCGCCGATGACGAAGGTGATGCGGGTCATTTCTTTGTAACTCCAAGTCGGGTTTCAAGACGCTGCGTACCGGACCTTCCGGCACGCAACGAATCATGGCGGTCTGCTGTGAAGCGTGCGCTTGCTAACGATGTGGAGTTATTGAACAAACGATGTGCGATGCGTTAGCGCACTTCGAATGATGCCGCAACAGAATGCACAGCAAGAAGTTGCGGCGACAACCACTGCACCTGCGCCCCGTATGAAGAAAGCGATCAGTTTCTGTTTGCTGCTGCGGGTCGTTCTTCGATCTTGAGCATCACCGTCACGTCTTTGCCGTCACGAAAGAACTTGACAGGTACCTGCGAGCCGCTGAAGTAGTACAGAGACTGCTGGAAGTCGACGACGCCGATGATCTTGGTGCCGTTGATCTCGGTGACGAAGTCGCCTCGGCGCACGCCCGCGGTAGTGGCGGGACTTGGGTCGTAGAGATCATCGACGAGCAGACCAAACTCTGGCTTCTTGAGCGCGGCAAAGGCGGAGTCGTCCTTCATACGCGTCTTGAGTTCCTGCTGCGAAAGCACGGAGAATCCTGTCCACGGCGAGTGGTTGGAGCGCTTCTTGGTGAGCGCCTCGGCGACGCCGAGCGCCGTGTCGATCTGCATGGCGTAGGTCACGTAGGCATGCGGCTGCAGGGGTTCGGAAGGCTGCATTGAAGGCGGCGGAACCAACATGCCCAGCACCTCGCCCGCCGAGCTCACGAGCGATCCGCCCACGGATTCAGGGGAAATGGCCATACTTGAGTGGATGAAACTGCCAGTGAGGTCCGCCTGGTAGCACGAAGCCACGGGCAGCGCCATCACGACGCCGGGTGCAAAAGTGCGTGCCGCGCCAAAGGGATCCGCCACTGCGAACACGCTGTCGCCGATCTCGAGCGACTCGGCTTTCCCGATGCGCGCCGGCGCCAGCCCGCCCACCGTCTCACCCTCGGCGGGCTTCAACCGAAGCACCGCGAGGTTGATGGTCGGCTCACTCCCGAGGAGCTCTGCGTCGACGCGTACGCCGGTGGATGTCTCGATATCAACTCGCTCAGCAAATCCGCCGTTGTCGAGGACAAGCGGAGAACGGCAGCAGATCACCATGCCATCCGTGCCGACGAAGATGCCACTTGAAACTGTAGCACGCGCCATGCCGGGGTACGGGGATTCATCCGCCACCGCCCAGCGCCCTTCGTGGGGAACGCCCTCGGGAACGCGCTGGTAGCTTGTCACTGTGACGATCGAAGGAACGACAGACACCTGCAGCGCGCGCCGTGCCTGGTCGCCAGAGGAAAGCGAGGGAACCGCTTGCGGCGCGGTGGCCTGCGCAACCTGCGCGTGCGATGCAAGGAATAGGCAAGCGGAGAGCATGATCATGCAAGAGAGACTATTGATGAAGAAATTGCTACCTGCTAGCGAATGGTGAAGATTGCATGTGGGACCGCTGTTCACGCTGCAATCCGGCAACCCATCGCGCCTAGTCTTCGCGCGTGGTCTTCTTAATTCCAGCACTGATGGCATGCGCCCTGCTGCGCGCCGCGCCCCCCGCGGACCGGGCCACGATCACCGCCGAGGCGGTGCGCGGCTATGTTCGTCACGCAGAGCGTGCCTACGACACCACCCTCACTGCCGCGCAGGCGATGCGCGCGGCGGTGCAGTCTTTCTGCGCTGAACCGAGTGACGCCGCCCTTGCGCGCGCGCGCGAGTCGTGGACCGCAGCTCGCGAGGTCTATGGGCGCACCGAGGCGTTCCGCTTTGGGAACGGCCCCATTGATGCCAAGCGTGGCGGCGTCGAGACGTTTGTTAACTCGTGGCCAGTGGACGAGGCATACATCGATGCCGTCGAAGGTTCCGTGGGCGGCGGAATCATCGGTAACCCTGCGAAGTATCCAGCGCTCGGGCGCGCCATCCTTCGACTTCACAACCGCCGCGGCGGCGAGACCAACGTCTGCACCGGATGGCACGCGATCGAGTTCCTGCTCTGGGGGCAGGACCGCTCCGAATCGGGACCCGGCGCACGACCCGTGACGGACTTTGTTGACGGTAAGGCTCCCTTTGCGAACCGCCGGCGCGAGTTCCTGCTGGAGATCACCGACATGTTGTGCGAGGACCTTGCGAAGGTTGACGGGCAGTGGCACACGGGCGGAGAGAACTATCGATCGCGGTTCGAGGCGGACCCGAAGGCTGCGCTGCAGGCGATCATGACCGGCGTTGCGCTGCTTGCGGGGTTCGAGATGTCCGGCGAACGGATGGCCGTGGCTGAAGAAACGCACGACCAGGAAGAGGAGCAGAGTTGCTTCAGCGACACAACGCACCTGGATTTTCGGGCGAACATGCGTGGGATCGCCGACGTGCTGCGCGGCGATGGTGCGCCCGGGGTGATCGCAGTAGTAGCCACCATGGACCAAGCGCGCGCCGACGCGATGACCGCGGCGCTCGCAGCGGCAGTGGCGGCGGTTGATGCGACGCCCGCGCCGTTCGACCGCGCGATCCGCACCGCGAAGGGCAGCCCGGAGCACGCGCAGATCACGGCGGCGATCGCTGCGCTTGAGACGCTCGGCGAGGAGATCTCCGCTGCGGCAAAGTTGATGGGCTACTCGCTTCCATCGGAGCCGCACGGTTGAGTATGCGCACACCAGCCTCTCATCGACACGCATACCCGCGAACGATGCTCGCCGTCGCGATGGCGCTCGCCGCGGGCGTCACGTGCGCGCTTGCGCCGCGCGGCGATACACCCGCGGACCTTGCGCGCCTCGGCGGACCAGCGACGGTGGAGATCGATACGCCGGACGCTTTCGGTCTCTCCGCACCCGGCATCAGCAGCGAAGAGCGCCGCGCGTTCAGTGTTGGCAATTCGTTCTTTCGCGACAATTGGGTGACCGCACCAGCAAGCACCGAGGGGCGCGATGGCCTCGGCCCGCTGTTCAACGCCAACTCATGCAGCGCGTGTCACGCCGATGACGGGCGCGGCAGACCGCCGCTGGCGCGCGGCGAAGTTGGGCTGGGGCTCGTGGTGTTCG
>JBBAOD010000080.1:7952-10435 GCA_040401635.1 Phycisphaerales bacterium | reverse complement strand
CGCGCGCTTCCGCTCCAGCTCCCCCGCTGTCACCCCCGCCGCCGCGGCTGCCACAAATCGCGGCAGAACCATGCCGTAGCGACCGCGCTGCCTGGGGCCAACGGTATTGAAGAAGCGCGCAATGACTACCGGAAGCCCATCACGTTGCGCGTGGGCGAGGGCCAGTTGTTCATCAATCGCCTTGGAAAGACCATACGACCACCGCGAAACAGTGGGACCACCAAAGACAAGGTCATCATCTTCCTGGAACGGTGTGCGTATGCCCTTTCCGTACACCTCGCTTGAACTCGCAAAGAGCAGCGGCGTGCGTGTGCGTGCTGCACATGACAGAATGGCCGCTGTTTCAAAGATGTTGGTTTCTGCCGCACGCGCGGGATCTTCCACCACCAGCCGTACCCCGACCGCTGCGGCGAGGTGATAAATAGCATCAAAGTGCCGCGCTGCTAGCAACGGCAGCGCCGCGGAAACGGTCGATTCAATCAGTTCAATCCTGCTACCACCCATGGCGTGCGCGGCGTGTAGGTTGGAGTGTCGACCAGTGGAAAGGTCGTCTACCACTGTGACGTGCCCGCCCGAGGCGAGGAGCGTCTCACAGAGGTGCGAGCCGATGAAGCCCGCACCACCTGTAACTAGGAAGCGCCGCCCCGGTTGAATTGCGCTCATAGTCCAAGCCCCGCTTTCGGGCGTGAATAGGTCAGGACTTGGCCTCCGTGGAGGCTGGCTGTGCAGACACTGGCTTGGCGTACTCGGCCATCAATTCAGCGTTCTTCTTGAAGTAACCACCAATCGTGTGTTCTGGGCGCATCAGTAGGGTGCCCATCAAGACGGCGTGGGTCTCCTGCAACTGGTAGATGAACTTGGCAACCAGGCCGCGCTGATCTTGCATCGCGCGCACCACCAAGATGGCAGCGTCACAGCAATCCGCAACTACCAGCGATTCGCCAGCAACCAAAGTCGGCGGAAGATCAACTACCACCACCTGGTACTTCTCGCGGAGCCGCGCCACCAACCGGCGCATCTCATCCGTAGTCAGGCGTTCATAAACGCGAATGTCTGCTGTTCCAGGCCCGTAAATGGCAATACCGTGCGACATGTGTGGCTCGACAGTCTTGCCAGCGAGCATGTCGCTGAGGCCCGGCGCATCGGGGTCAACACCGAAGATAGAAGCGACGCGTGGTCGCCGCAGGTTGGCATCAACAATCGCCACCGTTCGACCAGCCGCGTGCAAACTCAATGCCAGATTGACCGCAGTGGTGGTGGCGCCGCCAGCAGGATGCGGGGTCATGACGGCTATCGAACGAAGTCCGCTGGCGTCCATTGACTTTCGAACCGCCGATGCAAACTGGCGGAACATCTCCGCGGTGGTGGAACCAGGAAGCTCCGTCACCACCAGTTCCGCTGCCTTTGGACTGGCTGGATCATCACTGATGTCAGGGATGACACCCAGAAGTCGAGCGCCGCCAATGCCAGCGATGTCACTGGGTTGCTTCACGCGCTGATCAAGGAATTCGCGCAGGAACAGAATGCCCGCCACTACCAACAGCACCAGCACTGCGCCGCCGGGCATCATGAACTTCAACTGCGGGAAGTCAAGCTCCTTAGGCGTACTCGCGCGCTGCACCATGCGCACGCGGCGTGCATCTTCACGGGCCTGCAGCAAATCCAGCTGCGAAATCAGGTCCTGCAAGTCATTGCGCTCCAGTTCCTTCTGAACAAGCTGCTCCTTTAACGCATCCAGCGCACTGATCTGCGCGGTGAGTTCCTGAAGGCGCTTCTGCCCCGTGGTCAAGTCGAGCGTCTGCTTGTCTACGAGCGACTTCAAGCCAACTACGCGCTGCGCAAAGTTAATCTTGTCCGCCAACAAGTTGCGGGACATTGATTCATTCATCGCCGCTGAAAGCCGCGCACGCCCGGAGGCCTCGCGCTGCATGAGATCTTTGACCTGCTGATGATCTTCGCCGAATCGCTCGCGCGAAGCAAGCAAGGCAACCTGTAACTGTTGCAGATCGCGCTCAAGAGCACGGATTGACTGGTCGTCCAGTGCACTGCGACGGTCTTCGTCCTCAAAGCGCTGATCAGAAATCTTTCGATCAATGGAGTCAAGCCGCGCTTGTGCTAGGGTCAGATCACGAATCGTGTCATCGCGCAGACGTGCTAGATTTTCCGTGGAACGCTGATCGGCAAGATCTGATTCGCGCCCAGCGGTAATTCCGTTCTTGCGAATGAAGTCTTGGATTTCCGCCTTGAGCGTACGAACCTGCTCTTCAACGCCGGACTTCTTGCTCTCAAACTGCGCCTTACTGCGTGCCGACCGCTCATTCTCTTCACTCTCGCGCATAGACATGTACGTATCCGCCACGCGATTCATCACCACTGGAACGTCGCTCTTGTCCCACGTACGCCACGTCACTGTGAAGAGCTGCGTACCACGGCGGTGACCAACCCGCAGGGTGTCTTCCAGCTGCTTGACGCGATCATCAACG
>JBBAOD010000080.1:0-7924 GCA_040401635.1 Phycisphaerales bacterium | reverse complement strand
CACTTAGTGGTAGCAATGTCGGGCGCCTTCATCGCGGCTTCGAGTACCGACTTGGATGTCATCTTCTGTGACTCAGTCTGGCCGAGTCGGGCGATTGCCTCATCCTGCACAATTTCACGGGTCACTGCGTCCTTGGCGCCGGTCACTTCGGGCCGAATCTCAAAGAGAACAACGCCACCCCACAATGGATATAGGAACAAGCAGGTGAAGTGCGCGATCACGCCGAGCACTAGACCAGCGTTGGCAGAGCCCACTAGCAACCATGCATGCTGTCGCAGCACGCGTACAGGATCGATGGTTGGTGCTTGTTGTCGTCCGCCACGGGGCGCACCGCCAGTTGAAGCTGGTCGCGGGGCGGCGGCGGGTGGAGTCGATGATGGATTCGCAGCGGTCATAGTGTTTCCTAGGGATGGTTCCCGAGCGTCAACTGTCTGGGGGGCATGGTTGGCCCCTGCCGTCACTTACCTTTGAGCGTTTCTGCAAACGCTTCAATGTCCTTGGTGCTATCTGGATCAGCCGGACGTGCCCGTGCGCGGTCGAGGATCTGCCGAGCATCACCGATGTTCCCTTGCGCCGCACGAACCTGCGCAAGATGCAGCAAGCCTGAGGTGGTAGGTGACGCGGCAACTGACTTATTCAACGCATCCTCGGCATCTGCCAGGCGCCCCATTTGCAAGAGGACAAATCCCAACGTGTCCAAGTAGTCGGGCTGCGCAGGAGCCAACAATACCGCACGCGTCGCTAATTCAAAAGCGCGCGGGTAGTCCTTGCGAACCTTGGTTAGTAAGTATGCAGCGTTATTGAGAGCGGCTGGATTGCTGTTGGAAAGTTGGGCTGCGTGCACAAATGCCGTGCATGCACCTTCAAGGTCGCCCCTTCCATACAACACCGCACCACGCGTGAGCGCTACCGCCGATTCCACGCTTGGTTGTACCGATGTGGCATCAGCAGCAAGGCGTGCATCAACCTTTGAACACCATTCCAGCGCTTTGTCGCCACCGGTTGGTCCGCTACGGCTCCATGTGTCCGCGAGGATCGCTTCTTCCACCAATGATGGTGCAGTTCCACCCTGCATGAGGAATGTTTCGAAGTCAGCGGTCTTGTCGGCGGCAAACATTTCATGCAGAACCATCACTGTGCGCTCGGTGGTGCCGATCGCATTTTCCGGGGCAATGCGCGCAGCGGCTAACGCCTCGCGCCCAGCAATCAGACCTTCGTCCCGGCGACCACTCTTGGCCAACGCCGCAGCTGATACCGCTCGCAATACCGTTGAACGGGCGGCCAGGTCACTTGCGCCGCGCAACAGGTTGAGCGTGCCGGCGGCATCACCAGAACCGAGGCGTGCCAAAGCGGACTTCTCCAGATAAACCATCGACTTCGGATCAAGGGTGAATGCACGCTCAAACTCACGCGCCGCACCGGTCGAGTCATTGGTGCGCTGCAGCAACTCGCCCAGCCGCTCCGCCGACACCGGGTCTTGTGGACGAAGGTCTACACCCGCTCGAGCCACCTCAATCGCCCGCGGCACGTTGCCGGTGGCCATTTGCATGTCGATCAAGCGGGCGCGCGCCTCCTCACTGGCTGGCTGCGCTTGCAAGAATCGTTCCAAGATGCCGATGGCTGCCTTGATGTCGCGCTTGTCCAGTGAAAGGTCTGCCCGCAAGGAAACCATTGGCCAATACATCGCATTGCGCGCGAGCAGCCGATCCGCTTCGGCAATGGCCGTTTCAAGCTTGGCTGGGTCTTGCTGCGCAATCGACATGCCGCGCAAGAGCTGGACTCGGCGCAACGGCGCAAAGAGGTCTGCGGGAGCCACTGTCTCCGCGCGGCTCAGCGCAGCGAGTGCCTCTACGATTTTGGCCTTGGATTCATCCAATTTGTTGGCATTGCGTAGATCGTCCGCCTCGCCAGCAGCGACTCCGGAAACAAGCATTTCAAACTGACGCTGCAACTCTGAATTAGTGGCCGCACCAAGCAGCGGGCGAATCCGAGCCAGAGTCGCCTCTGCTTCGACATAATTGCGTGCCACAATATGCAAGTCAGCAAGTCGAAGCAAACCAGGAAGCTGTGGGGAATCACCCATGACTCCAGTAAGCAACTCAATGGCACGCTTGGTGTTGCCACGGCGTGACTCCACTTCAACAAGCGCTGCATCTACTTCGCGCTTCTTTGGATCCTGTAGGGCAACTGCCTTGGCGAATGCGGCGTCAGCACCGGCAATATCGCCGTTGCCTTCCAAATAGGCGCCTTGCTCGAGGTACATCAAGGCAGTTACCTTATTTTCTGTCTCGGCACGTGAGATCACGTCCTGGAGGGCCTTGGTGCCCTGCGGAAGCTTGCCGTTTTCACGCATCACCGATGCCTTTCGCCCAGCAAATCGAACATCGAGTGGCGCAACCTTCATAGCAGCGTCATACAGCTGTTCCGCAAGCGCAATGTTCATGACGCTGGCGTCTTCAAGCAAGCGGCGCTGTTCGTCCGGTGGCACCGTTGACCAACCGCGCGCGTCATAACGAGGACGACCCTGCGCATCACGCACGGAACCGAAGTCCGCGGGCATGTACAAGAGCGCGTACAAGTCGCCGATGTTCTCGCGATTGGTTGAGTCAAGTTGCAAGATGCGCTGCCGGTGCTCAATAGCCTTGGCGCGGCTTCCATAAACCGCTTCATACTGCGCCGCGGTGGTTAGCGTTTCCAGGTCGTTTTGGTTTGCTGCAATGGCGCTGCGCAGCATTTCCAGTGCGGTACGACCCTGCCCAGAGCGACCCAAGGAGCGGGCGTACCCGCGCGCATTGGCCAGATCATTCGGACGGCGGTCGTAGGCTTCCTTCCACAATGCCAGCGCTGCTGGCTCATTACCAACGCGCTCCTGGATCAGTGCAAGCTGGGCTGCCACTGGCGCCTGATTGCTACCGGCCTGCCGTGCTTTCTCCAGAACAGAAATTGCTTCGGCAGTGCGACCTTGATAATCAAGCAGTCGAGCGCGGAGAATCACCTCAAGGATCGGCGATGAGGACGTCAACTTTGCCGCCGCGGCAAGGTGCAGTTCCGCAGCCGGAATGTCACCGCGCGAAAGTGCGTCCATAAAGGCCAATTCGGTACTTGATGCGTCGCCTGCACCACTTGCCACCACTTGCTTCTCCGCCTCGGGCAGCACATCATTGATCCTCTTAAGGAACTCTTCGCTGCGTGCCAGGTCCGGGGAATTAGATCGGCGTAGTTCACCAATCTGCCGCTCCAAGTCTGTACGCAACGCACGCAAGGCGCGCACTCGCTCATTATTTCGCTGCGCTGGATCACTGACGACGCGCGCAATCATCATGTCGATTCGCTCGACGGGATCTTCGGTGGCCAATAGTGCTTCGTTACGAGCGAGGTCGGGATTGCCGGGGTACTTGTCGAGCGCTGCACGCAACAGCACGAGCGCGGCTGCCTTGTCGCCAGACTCCTGCTCAACCAAGACCTGCGCGTACATCGCTTGCAAAGATCCGTTGGATGACTTCACCCACGCAGCTGCAAGTTCACGGGCGCGCGGGAAATCCTTGGAGCGCATGGCAGCTTCCAATCCAGCGATCTCCGGAGCTGCCTCAGTCCGACCGCCGTCGGCCCGACTACGAACATCCTGTGCCATGCGTGCATACTGTTCCTGCTCAGGAAGTGCCTTTGCAAGGGCCTCATAAAGGCTTGCCGCTTCAGTAAATCGCCCCAGCTGCGTTGCAATCTCCGCGCGCTGAATGGCCAGGCGCAGATCAGATGGGTACGCGTCGGTACCTTTGGTTACTGTCTGCATGGCAAGTCCAAGATCGTTCTGCGCACGAGAAACCATGGTTGCCCAGAGGAACGCGTCGGCCGGTGGCTGTGGCACCTTGGTGAAGTACAGCTCCCACTTCTTGGCTGCTCCGTTCAAATCCATGCGCGACTGCAAGATCTTGGCATCAGCCGCGATCATTCCGGGCCCAGTTTCGTCATTCTGAAGTGCTTCTAACAAACTGGCTCGAAGCTCCACAATTTCCTTATCAAGCTTGGTCTTCTGCGCAGGGTCGGTACCGCGTGCAATCTGCACGATTGCAGCCTCAAGCAGCACTTGCAGTGCCCGAGCGCGCGTGTCCGACTGAATACTTGCCATCAAACTTGTTGGCAAACGCGGCTGATCGAGAATGCGGCGTGCTGCTATTTGGGTGCGGTCGAATCCCTTTTCGGGATCACCGGTTCGGTTCACATATTCAAGATCCAGTCCAGCGGTGATCAAATCGGTTGGGTGGTTTGCCAGCCAATCTTCAAGAAGCTTGGCGCCAGCATCAATCCCCTTCGCATCAACAAGTCGGCTTGCCACGGCGCGCACTGCCGCGCCCTTGCCCGTAGCAAGCGCCACTTCTGCAGCCTTGGCGCATGCAGCGTCTAGCTTCGCCGTATCAATTTTACTGCGGTCCATGCGGTTTCCAGTACGTGCATCAAGGAGCACGCGCTCAAGATCCGCGGATGCCACCGCATCCTGTGCCAGCAAATCAGTTGGTTCCGCCGCTGCGCGCATATCAGCCATGGACTTATCCAAGAGCTCCAAACGGCGCGATGCTGCCTGGGTTTGACCTGCGCCACGCAACCGCGCCACATCAGCGGTACGCATCGAGACCAGTGCGCTCCACGCGCGCCAGCTCTTCGGTGCTACTTTCAAGAACGCCTCCAGCTGCTTCTCTAGGTCGGTGCGCTCGCCGGACGTCAGTACTTGCTCACGTTGCGCGCGCGCAAACAAGACGGTCTCCTCGGCCGTCTTCATGCCGTCACTGCCCGGAGCCATGACATCTTTCATTTCCTTACCGACGGTCTCAATGGAAATCCAGCCGTCGCCGCGCGAGTACAGCTCTGCTTCATCTTCCAATGCGGCAATCAGAATCTTCCACTGCTCTGGGTCACCAGGCTGCGCGCGCGTGTGCTGGCGCTTCAAAGCCATCATGCTTCGATAGTCCTCAACCGACTGCGCCGGTGTGTCGGCAGTGACTTTTCCGAGCGCCTCTTCCATCTTCTCGATGTAGCGCACTACGTCCGGCTTCTTGCCCACGGCGCGGCCGTACATGGCATATGCCTCGCGAGATTTGCCCTGTGCCATCAGTTCGTCACCGGCGCGAATGTGCCGATCTGCGTTCTTCAGCCACAACTGGTTCACCAGAATGACTGCAACCAGCAGAAGAATGGCGGCCAAAGAAAATCCGCCGACGACGAAAATGAATTTACGGTTGAGCTTGCTTGCCATCGATCAATCCTTGCGTTCCGGCCGTGCTGCGGTGCGTTCCATCGACGGCCAGTCGGGGAGACACCGCATCAAGGGCGGCAGAAGTTGCGTGAGAAAATCCTCGGCGTTCGTCTGAAAGGAGACGGTCGAGGGAGTGTCGCCCAGTGGGTAACGAGCGGAGAGCTGCACTTTGCAGTAGTAAGCGAAACGATCAGTGAGGTTGAAAGCCAACGCACGAACACCAAAGGTGCTCGCGGTGGAGCGACCATTGGCAATGAACATGTACCCGCCAAGCTGCTCAATGCGCGAGGCGCGCGGATCTTGAAACGTGGAAACCGTCATCGCAAATTCGCCAACTGGCAAGGGGACTTGTTCTTCGATGCGCGTCACTGGGTCAACCAGTGTTGCCATTGGGTAGCGCGCACCAGTCGCCGCGTTCACCGGTGCATCAGGCGCAACGTTGGCCAGCATCGGCAGCGACAGCGGCATGGTGATCGGGTCACCCAATTGCACCAAACCACCTGCGCCCCAGCAGCGCTCCGGGATGTGCGGGACCGTATCAATCATGCCCGTGTAGTACGCCAAGTGCAGTGAGATGATTCCCTTGGCTGGATCGCCAGCAATGGCATAGGAACGCGTCAGGTACTTCTCAGTACCAAGCGACTCCACCATGGCTGCGTCCATTTGTTGATCTTCGCCAATGCGCTGCCAATGACCCAGCACCGTGGGAATTGCGCCCAGGTCAGTGCGTAGCGGAACCGGGTCCTTCTTGAGATACACATCAAGCGCCTGCATGCCGACGCGAAGCCCCAGGCCACCAACGGCAAGCGTGGCTAACAACGCGAAGTACACCGACTTCACCTTGGGCTGAAAGTGAATCATGGTTTCACTCCAGTGCGCGGTGCTGTCGGCGTCTGACCTTCGTCCACCAAATTGCGGATCACCCACATCACGCCAAGGAATAAGAGGAATGCCGGAAGCAACCAGACCAGCCCCACCATGCTGTGAAATTCGCCCGTGCTGAAATTTGCATCAACCATGGAGAGCATGCCCAGCGATGCAACCCGTAGTACGTTGACAAAGAGCGAGATGGGAATGCCCGCAACCACCAACATCACGCGTTGCCACCAGCGCGGTAGACCGAGTGCAGCCAAGGCAACACCGATCGCCAAGAACGCCATCAGCGTGCGCATTCCCGAGCATGCTTCAGCGACATTCAGCGGATGCGTGGTTCCATCCGACATGTGCACGGTGAGCACATTGCCAACTCGGTCCGTGTCAATACCCAGTGTGTTCAACAGAATGTCTGCACCGATCGCGCTCCAATCCTGCAAGCGCTCGGTAACGCGCGACATGACGCGTTCGGAAATGGTCTGTCCAAAGACCCACCAGTACGCCCATGGGAACCAGAGCCAACGGAACGAGGCGGTGCCGAACACAGCAAGAAGGCAGCCCAGCAGCGCAAACGCGACGCCGACGCCGCGCACGTTGTGATGCTGAATCGCTGGCGGACCGAACGCAGACGCTGAGTAAATTGCCAATCCCAAAAACAGCAGTAAGAACGCAGCCCATGACGGTGCAAACCGTTGGACCGCCAGCTTCTCGCGCTGCACATACACAAAGTAACCCGAGATCAGCGGGATTAAGAGCGTGTGGCCCCAGTCCTGCACCTGGGTGGTGGCCTGGACAAACTGGTACCGGAAGAACTCAAAGAACGTGCCCACGAACGCAGCTACAAACAGCGCGCCCCAAGCGATTGCCGCACGATCTGACAGGTCCAATACGCCAACGCCAACACCCGCCGCGCTCGGCGCGGTATGACGAGGTTGGGGAGTGTTCGCCGCGCTGCTTGTCATGCAAGGATCCAGGCTCCGACTTCGTTCCGAGGATCTGTGCCAGCGTTTCTACGCCCGCCCTCGTATCTGGTTCGCCAATTCTGACAAATCAGAACTGTTGGGTGTAGGGGGGAGGTCCGAATACATCGTTTCCGAAGTTGCGGTCGATGAGAAATCCGAAGCCGTAGGTCATTCGGAACCCGTTGCGGATCACCGCGAGCGGGGTGGCGAAGAAGTTCGTACCAATGATGACGTGGTCATCAGCCCGCATCACAATGTCCGGCTCCGCCTTGTTGCGGATGGCGGCCAAGTTGACCCGCAGCGCCGCTTCACGATCGGGGGCGATCTTGCGGATCAGGTCAACACGCTGCGGAATGGCGATTTGCCCAAGTCCACCAGCGGCGGTCACCAGACGGCTGAGCGTCAGTTCACCAATCGGTGGCAAGTTGTAGACGCCCGGGCGCGCTACTTCGCCATCGATGTAGACGACGCCAATATCACTCTCAACATGGACCTTGTCGCCGGGACGAATCAGGACGTTCTGCGTCAAATCGCCCTTCTGCAACTTCTCCCAGTCAATGATGATGACGCGCGTCTTACGGCCGTTGGGAAGACGGAAATTCACCGCCTGCTTCAGTGTGCGACCGTCCGAGGTTGCTGCTGCACCGCCGGTGAGTGCACCGGCGGGCGAGTTGGGCGCCGCCAAATTGGTGTCTGGCCCAATCGGTCCGCTGTTTCCAGCAGGAACGTAGACCCACTCTTGCTTCTGAGTATCAAAGACGTAGCGCGCCTCGGTAGCACCCTGCTGTGTCGGGGGCGTTTGCACGGCAGCATCCGAATGGGGAACTGACTTTTCAGCGAC
>JBBAOD010000079.1:0-10458 GCA_040401635.1 Phycisphaerales bacterium | reverse complement strand
AATCGGACCCCACAGGATCAGGTCGGTGGTGACCTTGTTCGTGCTATCGGCGGCGTAATCGTCTGCAATGGCCCGCATGCCAATAGAGAGCGTGCACGGGTGCTCAAAGCAACGGAAGTCAAATCCAAACAGCGCGGTGACCTGCCACGTCAATTGCGAGGAGAGTGTGAATCCTCCAGCGTCCCCTGCGAGTGAGAATCGCCCTGTCTGACCAAACGGCGTCTCCCACATTCCACCGAAGATTGGATCTGCCCATACTGATGAAGCGGAATCGCTGACCGGATAGTCCGTAGCGTCGATCTGGGTGTTGGCCCAGAAGATGCGCGCGCCGGTATACGGAGCAAGTGTTGGACCGCGTCGTCCGCGGCTGTCTACTGAAGGCTCCAGGAGGTTGTATGCAATACACGCATCAGAGATCATCAGACTCATGGTGGTGCTGAAGCGCGCGCCGGATGGAGTGGTGACTTTGTCGAAGCCAAGTCTGATCCAAGTGATGTCGGTGAACGCCTCGAATCGGTCATAGGCAAGTGTCACGCGTCCCGAGAGTCCGATCACCGAGTCGGTGTTCTGCAGGATGTCGATGAAGCTCTCTTCGACGTTCGCCGTGCGGTCGCCGACACCAACGCTGCCGGACACGGAAGGCATCCAAATCTGCGGACGGAAGTCCAGTGAGAATCCGTGTGGGTCGATGAGCGGCAACCCAGGTGGATGGGAGTCGGTGATTGGGGTACTGGCCGCCTCTAAAGAACTGGTTGGCGCCACATCGGTCGGTGGCGCGGCATCCTGAGCTGCTGCAATCGAGTCATTACCAATCGCTATGCAGCAGATCAGAAATCCAAGGGTTCCGGTGTGTAGCGGTTTCATGGCGATTTACGACTGAGAAGACTAGTTGACGCCCCTACAATCCGGGAATGTCTGCCCACCCGACCAACAGTTCCACGAAGACCCCCGTTTCCGCCGCGCCGACCAAGCCCGCCATCAACCCAGAGACGGTGACGCTCTCTGGCTACGTGATCGACGAGCGCTACGGCCCCGCCACAGTGCACACCACGGATCCGGCGGACGCTTCCAAGCCGCACGCGCGGATCGGCGAGCCCGGCGTCTTCCCGTTCACGCGCGGCGTTCACAAGACGATGTACCGCGATCGCCTTTGGACCATGCGGCAGTTTGCTGGGTTCGGTTCTGCTGACGACACCAACCGCCGCTTCAAGTACCTACTTGAGAATGCCAAGGGCACCAAGGCGAACACCGGTCTTTCCACGGCGTTCGATCTGCCCACGCTGATGGGTCGCGATTCTGACGATGCGTTGTCCGCAGGCGAAGTTGGTCGCTGCGGCGTTGCGATCAGCACGATCGAAGATATGCATCGCTTGTACGCGGACATTCCGATCGGCGAGGTCACTGTGAGTCAGACCATCAACGGTCCGGCCGCGGTCATCTGGGCGATGTACTTGGCGATGGCCAAGGAGCGTGGCGTCGATTGGAGCACGGTTGGCGGTACGCTGCAGAATGACATTCTCAAAGAGTTCCACGCACAGAACGAGTTCATCTATCCGCCGGAGGCGAGCGTCAAACTGGTGGTGGACACCATTGAGTTTGCAGCGCAGCACCTGCCGAAGTGGAATTCCGTGAGCATTTCTGGTTACCACATTCGCGAAGCTGGTTCGAGCGCCACGCAAGAACTGGCGTTCACGTTGCGCGATGGAATGGAATACGCAGAGGCGTGCATCAAGCGGGGCATGCCGGTGGATACGTTTGCACCGCGCCTCAGCTTCTTCTTCAACAGTCACAACGAATTCTTCGAGGAAATCTGCAAACTTCGCGCGGCGCGCCGCATTTGGGCAAACGCCATGCGCGATCGTTTCGGTGCGAAGAACGAACGCAGCATGCTGATGCGCACTCACGTGCAGACGGCCGGTTGCAGCCTCACGGAGCAGCAGCCGCTCAACAACATTGTGCGCGTTGCATTCCAGGCGATGGCAGGCGTACTCGGTGGTTGCCAGAGTTTGCACACGGACAGTATGGATGAGACGCTTGGTCTGCCCACGGAGACCGCCGTTCGCGTGGCGTTGCGCACGCAGCAGATCCTGGCGCATGAAACCGGTGTGCACCGCACCGTCGATCCGCTGGGCGGTAGTTGGTACGTGGAAGCACTGACCGATCAGATGGAGAAGGACGCCAACCAGTTCATCAAGGAGATTGATGACATGGGCGGCGTGGTTGCTGGAATTCACAAGGGCTACTTCCGCCGGCAGATTGCTGAGGCGAGTTACCGCTTCGGTCAAGAGATGGAAGCGGGTGATCGCATTGTGGTTGGCATGAATGCCTACAACGACGGCAACGAGCAGCACCAAGTTGAGATTCTGCAGATCCCGCATACGGTGGAAACCGAGCAGTGCGATCGTCTCACTAAGTTCCGCAAGACTCGCAATGCAGACGGCGTAAAGGTTGCGCTTGATGCCATCCGCGCCGCGGCGCGCAAGGGTGACAACGTGATGCCGTCGCTGGTCGAGGGCGCGTTGCACAAGTGCACCCTCGGCGAGATGGTGCAGGCAATGGCGGACGTATTCGGCCGCTACTCGGGCGGCCCAGAGTGGTAAATAAATTGCTCCCGTTCCTCCCGGACCATTTTCTGTAAATAAATTGTTCCCGGTCCTCCCGGACCATTTTCGGTAACTTGTGGGGATGGTGCGACGCATTCTTCTTGGGACGATCGTTGGCGCTCTGGCGGCGTTTGCGTGGGCGTATGTTTCGTGGTCGGCGGTGCGCTTGTATGACTGGGCACTTGAACCACTGCCCGCGGATTCTGCACTTGTTGACGCCATTGGCCGCGGTGCACCGCGTGACGGGGCCTATGGATTTCCTGGTATCGATATGCAGGCACTGAGCACCATGGATGCCGAGCAGCGCGCTCGGACCGTGTCGGAATGGCGCGAGGCATCACAGCGTGGACCGGTGGGCGTGCTTCTGGTACGGAAGCAAGGACGTGATCCGATCAGTGCACAGCGCTACTTGACTGCGTTTGGATACATGGCATTTAGCGCCTTTCTCATGAGCATCCTGATGGCTGGCATGCGCTGTCCGTCGTGGGTGGGGCGCTGGACCATCGGCATGGTCATTGCCCTCTTTGCAGCGATGGCGGGAGATGGCCCGGACCTTGCCTGGTTTCAGTTGCCCGCGCGCTGGGTCTACGCCGGAATTGCCGACACGTTTTTGACTTGGACCGTGGCGAGTGCGGTGATTGCGGCGGTGGTTAGGCCAACGCGCGGGTAGGGGCGCCCCCAAATGTGCTTTTGCAGCCCCGCAGGCGCTATCCCAGCGCTCGACTTAATCAAGTCTGAACGGCATTTCTGAATATTGGCGTTGCTTTCGACCAGTTACGGGGCATGGTGTTTCATATGAGGAAGACGAATTGGGCGGCCAGTCGCACTGGTTGACGCCATCTATTCGGACTTCCATACATGAACAATCGATCACTTGTCGCTGCCTCGCTTAGCACCGCGGGCGCCGTTTCTATGTCCGCATCCGCAGCCTTGGTCGCTGGATGGTCGATGCCGACCGCCGTGGCCGCCGCCACCACTGGTACCAACTACACCTACGGCGCCGCCGACCTGGGCGAAGCCACCGCGGGAACCTCGCTCAGCGGTTTCCACGCAGCCGCCGCAACGACATGGTCCTCACCCGCTGGTAATGGCTCGACCTATTCGCTCAGTTCCAACAACTGGACCACTGGTGACTACTACCAAGTCTCCCTCTCCACCACTGGCTATGCCGACGCGATCACGATCTCGTTTGACCAGACGCGCAGTAGCACCGGCCCGGCAACCTTTGCTGTACTCATGAGTGTCGATGGCGGTGCAAACTTTAGTACGCTCCTCGCCTCATACTCAGTTGTTCAGGCTGGTTTGGCCGGCAGTGGTACCACGACTTGGAACTCAGTCACCAATCAGGGTGGATTCACCATGGCCGTCAGTGGCATCAGCGCCGCGGCCGGACAAGCCTCGGTGATCTTCCGCATTCAGTCAACGGTGACCACCGCCGCCGCTGGCACCAACCGTGTGGACAACATCAATGTTTACAGTGGTGCAGTCCCGACTCCGGGAGCCATCGCGCTGCTCGGCGTGGCCGGACTGGTTGGTCGCCGCCGTCGCTAAGTGATTCCGAGCGGCCCGATTCTTACCTGATTGAACACACAGCCCCGGCAACTCGCTGGGGCTGTGTCTTTAGGGAGCGGTGACAACGATGCCAGTCGGCGAAGCGGTCTGCAGATCAGATGGCAACGAAACCGTTTGCACCAACTGAACGCCGCCGTTTGCGGTGGACTTGGTGATCTTCAGGGCCTCGATCACCGGTACAGGCGCGGCGCCGCCACTGGGGTTAAAGGCGCGCAGCCGGTACAGGAACTTGCCGCGTTGATCAACAGCCACATCAAGCGAACCCGGGCTGCTCGAAGCGGGCACATAGCTACTGACCGCTTGAATGCTGCCATTTAACTTCCCAGCAAACAGCGTGAGCGAACCAGCTGCAAAGTTTGATGACCACACCTTCTTGCCGTTCGGGGTGGCGGCAGCCCAGCACGGTGAAATGGTGCTCGCTAAACCTGCGGAACTCACGATGCTTGGCAATGCGATTCCGGTGGCACGGATAGAAATCATCCGCGGCGTCGTGTCATCATCAAGTGCTACAAAGGCAACGAACGGCTGTACCGGGGACATTGCTCCGCCGACAGGATTGCTGACCCCCGTGAGCCGTCGATTCACTGTCAATGCGCCATCCGCTGACGCAGAAAATGTATCGATGGCATCACTTCCATTGAGAAGTACAACCAGCCGCGCGCCGTTGCGCGTGAAGAACACGTCGGTCGGAATGGCTTCAGCTTCATAGATGACGTCGTAGGTACCGATCGATACCGGCAAGCCGTCGTCACCAATGGTGAAGCCATTGCAACTCGCAGTAGCTACACCAAGTTGCCCTTGGTTCAGCACGTAGATGACATTGCCGGACACGGTGATACTCACCGGACGAACACCGCCGGAACTCGTCACGCCCATGAACAGCAGCGAACCGTCATCGCGGAGTGCGAAGGTGGTGAAATCATTGCTTCCAGGGTTGACTACAAACAACTGCGTGCGCGTCGCCACCACCGCGTGTGATTGCGCGCCGCCAATGTCCACCAGGCCGCGACCGCCGGTATCGAAGCGTCCGACATACGTCAGCAAGCCGTTCTTGACATTGCGGCTGTAGGCCAACACGGCATTGGCGCCGTTTGGGTTGGTGGACACATAGACGCCGTTTCCCGCGCGGGCGGGCAGGGCGAAGGTGATGGCGCACAGAAGCACCCACGCGCCCCGACCGAGCCATGAATTCAACATTCCATTGAGTGATTTCATCAGTTCGATACTATCGTCCGAATCGTAAATCAAGGCATAAAGAAGGCATGTATGCCGGAATTGAAACGCTGGTGCGTCCGGGAATGGTGGCAGAGCAGGGTCTATGCCTCATGACGCCGTGACTATTTATGATCTCCAATCCATGTTGCCCGCCACCGGACCCGATCGCCAGACCCTTGAGATGCTCGCCCGCACTGCCGGCGACGCGCTGGTTGCACTGAAGAGTCTGCAGCGCGCCGATGGTCATTGGTGCGCGGAACTAGAGGGCGACTCCATTCTGCAGAGCGAATACCTGCTGATGAAGTGGATCTTGGGGCAAGAGCGCTCAGCCATGGCGGACGGTCGCGATGGCGTCGACACGCTGCAGAAAATTGTTCGCTACTTGCGTTCGCAACAGCGCGCTGATGGTGGTTGGGGTCAGTATCCAGGAAGCGCCATTGACCTGAGCGCAACAGTGAAGGCGTATTTCTGTCTGAAGTTGCATGGCGACTCGCCTGATGCGCCGCACATGAGCCGCGCGCGTGCGGTGATTCGTGCCATGGGTGGAGCAGAGAAGTGCAACAGCTTCAGTAACTTCTATCTTGCCGCTCTCGGGCAAATTAGTTGGAACGCCGTGCCGGCCATTCCGCCAGAAATCGTCTGGCTGCCCAAGTGGTTCTACTTTCATATGGACCGTATGAGTGCGTGGAGCCGCACCATGATCTTGCCGCTCGCGATTGTTGCAACGCTGCAGCCGACGCGCAAGCTCGGAAGCGAGCAGGGCATTGCAGAACTATTTCTCAGCGAGCATGATCGGCATCGACTCAAGATGCCCATGACCACGCCGCACTTCTGGCGCGTGTTCTTCAAGGTGGTCGACAGCGTGTTGAAGTTCGTTGGCCGAGTGATCGGGACGGCGCCGCGCATGTCGGCGATTCGTGCTGCTTATAGTTGGATATTGGCGCGCGCGTCCCAAGATGCGCCCGCGCCAACGCAGGGCCTTGGAGCCATATTCCCACCGATGGTCTACCTCCAGGTGGTGTTCCACGCGCTTGGCGTGAAGCGCAGTGATCCACTGGTGCTGCGCGCTGAGAAGGATCTTGATGCATTCTTTATTGAAGAGCGCGCTGCGGCCAATGGTGCTCCAGCATCTGCTCCGGCCAGCCTAGAAACCATTCACATTCAGCCATGTTTCAGCCCGGTGTGGGACACTGGCATTGCTGGATACGCCCTTGCTGATTGCGGGCTGACTGCGTCGTCTGATCGTTCATTTGGTCGCGCTGCTGCGTGGTTGCGCACGAAAGAAGTTCGCTGGACTGGCGATTGGATTGCCAATGTGCGCCCGGGAACACGCCCGGCGGGTTGGTACTTTGAGTATCAGAACGCGTGGTATCCGGATGTTGATGACACCGTCATGGTTGCCATGACGTTGAAGCGCGCGGGTGGTGCAGAGAATGAGGCTGCGGCGCGTCGTGGAGTGGAGTGGGTGTTTGCCATGCAGTGCGAGAACGGCGGATGGGCCGCGTTCGATCGCACGCGGAATCATCAGATCTACGAGTACGTTCCGTTTGCCGATCACAACGCAATGCAGGACCCTGCGTGCCACGACATCACTGGTCGCACGTTGGAATGTATGAGTTGGCTTGGCTATCGCATCGATAATCCAACCATCGCGCACGCCGTGGAATTCATCAAAGGCCATCAAGAGCCGGAAGGATGCTTCTGGGGTCGATGGGGCGTGAACTACATCTACGGAACGTGGCAGGCGGTGATCGGTCCGATTCGTTGCGGCGTGCCGCGCAGTGAGCCGTGGATTCAGCGCGCTGGTGCGTGGATCAAGAGCGTGCAGAAGCCGGACGGCAGCTTTGGTGAGACTGCAAATAGCTACGAAGATCGTTCATTGATGGGCACGGGTCCGAGCACTGCAAGTCAAACCGCGTGGGCGGCGATGGTGTTGCAAGAGGTGTACGGAGCGAACGATCCGGACTTGTGGCGCGCGCTTCGTTGGCTTGCACAAACGCAGTTGCGGGCGGGTGATGCCGTGCAGCCTGGTTTGAATCCGGACGGTGATCCGCCGGGCAGTTGGGTGGAGACGGAATTCACCGGCACGGGTTTCCCGAAAGTCTTCTACCTGCGATACCACCTGTATCGCCTGTATTTCCCGTTGATGGCCATCGGCCGCGCACTGTCGGCGCACGGAATCACCGTGCAGGAGCCGGGAAAGTCGCATGCCCCAAACACCATCAAAACGGCGCTGGCGCAGTGAATTCAACTGCCGCTGCGGTGGCGGGATGTTTAAATCCAAGTTGCTGCGCGTGAAGGCACAGGCGGGGCGAGAGCGCTTTGACATCGGCGGTTGCATAGAGATCATCGCCAAGAATGGGATGACCGATGGCTAACAGATGCACGCGCAATTGATGGCTGCGACCGGTGATCGGCGTGAGTTCAAAGCGCGTGCGAGCGGGTTCGTTCAAGAGTTCAAGAACGCGCCACCGGGTCACGCTGGCCCGACCGTGCACGAAATCAACAATCTGCAGCGGACCATTGACGAGGTCCTTCCGTATCGGCAGATCAATCTCGCCGCTCTCTTTTGGCGGATGGCCAGCGGCAATAGCGATGTAGGTCTTGGTAGTTTCGCGGCGCTCAAACTGCATGCTGAGTGCGCGGTGTGTGTCGGCATCAAGCGCCACCACCAGTACGCCGCTGGTGTCGCGATCAAGTCGATGAACGATGCGAGCGGTGGGCCACTCCTTCTGGAGACGCGCGATCAGACAATCGGCTTTCTCAGGGCCGATGCCGGGCACGGTCAGCAGCCCGCACTCCTTATTGATCACCAGGAGGTGTTCATCCGCATGCAGAAGTTCGTACCCGCGTCCGTCCATTCTCCGATGGTAATGAATTGGCGCCGTTCACCCCGGTGCCGAAATAGGCGCCGTTCACCCCTGTGCCTATTCTCTGGCGGTGCAGGGAGTGATCGCGCTTTCCGCCTTCATTATTGCGCTTGCGGCGCTACTTTCGGTGCGAAACGGTCTTAGAATCACGGAATGTTCGCACCCCGGCTTGTAAGCATTGTCGTCGCCCTTAGCGCCCTCTCCGCATGTGCCTCGCAGAAGGACGCTGCCGTACCGACCGCTGCGCCGACCACCGCGCCGGGCGCCGGGCGAGCTGCCACGTCAGCTACCTCCACACCGGCGCCGACCCTGCTCACCGACTTTCGCACCACCGAGGCATCGGTCCTCACGCATCACGTGCAGCTCACGTTCCCGGATCGATTTAGTAAGGCTGGCGAGAGCTACTTCAGCCCCGATGATCGAACCATTGTCTTTCAAGCCATCGAGACGCCGATTGGTGACGCCGCCCCGGCCGAGTTCTATTCCATGTACGTGGCCGATGTGGTGCGTGGTGCGGACGGACGCATTTCAGCGATCGCCAACATCAAGCGCATCAGTCCTGAAGGCAGCGCGAACACGTGCGGATGGTTCCACCCAAAGCACCCGGAGATTCTGATCTTTGGCAGCACCATCGTGCCGCCTTCCAATAAGGAAACGCCCGGCTACCAGCGCGGCACCGGCAAGTACCGCTGGCAGTTTCCGCCGGAGATGCGCATTGTGCAGGTGAACTTGCGCACTGCTGATGGCACGGCAAGCAGCCTCAAGACATTGGTTGGAGACGGCAACGGCTATGCGGCCGAATGCAGTATTAGCCCCGATGGCCGCACGCTCCTCTATACGGAAGTGGATCCAAAGACGCAGGGCGATCTCTGGGTGATGGACATGCCGACTGGTGAAAAACGCAAGATTGTTGATGCCCCCGGCTACGACGGCGGCCCGTTCTTCACGCCCGATGGCAGCGGCATCATCTTCCGCAGCGATCGGCAGGGCGACAGCTTGCTACAGATCTTCAGTGCTGATCTTGTGCGCGATCCATCCGGAAAAGTCACTGGAGTTTCCAACGAACGCGCACTCACCAAGAACGAGCACGTCAATTGGTGTCCGTACTACCACCCCGATGGTCGTCACTTCATTTATGGATCAAGTGAGATGGGCCACCAGAATTACGAAGTGATGATGCGCGACGCCATGCATCCAGAGAGTTCCGTTCGCATTACCAACTGCAGCGGTGCGGATGTGCTGCCGGTCTTCAGTTACGATGGAAAGTGGATGATGTGGACTGCGCAGCGGGGAACCGGAGAGAAGTCCAGCCAGATTTGGGCAGCGGAGTTTGATTCGGCGACGGTGCGGGCCGACAACGCCAAGTAGTGTTTGCCACATCTATCCCTCGTTCAACAACCTTGTAGGAGCTACCCATGACCCCAGAAACCGGCGCCGCATTCAAGCAACTTCACCACGTCAGCCTCGCTGCCAATGCGCTCGACACCAAGACCAAGGAACTGATCGCTATCGCTTGTGGTGTTTCGCGCCTGTGTGAGGGCTGCATTGTTCATCACACGAAAGCTGCGAAAGTTGCTGGCGCAACCCTGCAAGAACTGAAGGAAACACTTGACGTGTGCACGCTGATGAATGGCGGACCCGGGACGGTGTACGGCAAGAAGGCGCTTGATGCGTACGGGGCGTGACGGAAAGGCTTGCACGCGCGTGACGAGGTGTTATGCAGGTGGTCTGAACCCGCCCGCGTGTTATTCGTGGAGTTTCAGGGCAATCCTTGCCTAGGATGGTGTCTGTCCCGATGCACATCTATCACGACCGCCGTTTCCTGATTCCGTTTCGCAGTGCGTTGCTGCCGCAGATCTTCACGGATGTGCTGGTCATTGGCACTGGCGTGGCGGGGCTTCGAACCGCCATTGAGGCTGCGGCCCACGGTGATGTGATTGTGTTAGCGAAGGAGGCGGTTGACCTTTCGAACACCAGTTGGGCGCAGGGCGGAATTGCTGCGGTGCTTTCTGATCAAGACACGGTGGCGAGTCATGTTGCGGACACGTTGGAAGCGGGCGCTGGTCTCTGTGATATCGGTGCGGTGAACGCGCTTGTTGACGAGGGTCGCCACGAGATCGCGCGTCTCTTAGAGTGGGGCATGCGTATCGATCGCGCTGCGGATGGTTCGCCCGCGCTTGGTCTGGAAGGCGGGCATC
>JBBAOD010000078.1:3236-10477 GCA_040401635.1 Phycisphaerales bacterium | reverse complement strand
GGTGGCCGGCTTCGGCTTGCGCGTCTTGGCCTCCTTGCCGCCCTTGTCCTTGGCGAGCGCGTTGGCTTCCTTGATGTCTTCCTTGGAGAACAAACTTCCAATGAGGAGCGAGGTGTCGCCCGAGTCCTCGATGCGCAACATGCCGCTGAGGTTCTCGTTGCGCTGCTTGAGGTCGAAGCGTTCGACAACTTGGTTCGGCAGGAAGTCGCTGTCACCAGGGGTGGTGACGCGCACCTTGCTCAACATCTGTCGCAGGATGGTTTCGATGTGCTTGTCGGAGATCACCACGCCCTGCGCGCGATACACATTCTGCACCTCGTCCAGCATGTAGCTGTACAGGGCTTCTTCGCCCTTGATGCGCAGGATGTCAGCAGGAACCTGTGGACCTTCGGTGAGCGGATCGCCCGAGACCACGCTGTCGCCCGTGTGGACGCGCAGGTGCTTGCCCTGCGGAACGTGATGATCGAACTCTTCGCCCGAGTCAGAGACGACGCGGATGGTCATCTTGCCCTTGCGCTTGTCACTCAGAAGTTCCACGCGTCCGCCGATTTCGGCAAGCACAGCGGGGTCCTTCGGATTGCGAGCTTCGAAGAGTTCCGTGACGCGCGGCAGACCACCGACGATGTCAGCGCTGCGTCCAGCTTCCTTCGGCTGGCTAGCAACCAACTGACCGGCGGTGACCATGGCACCTTCTTCGACTTCGATACGAGCCTTGGCAGGCAAGTGATGGAAGTCCAAGATCGCGCCTGAGCCGTCCAAGATGGTGATCTGCGGATGCTTCTCACCCTTGTGCTCAGTGATGATGCGCTCGGTGTTTGCACCGCGGATCTCCACCTTGACGGTTTCGCCGACGATGACGTCTTCGAACTTAATCTTGCCGGGCTTCTCGGCCAAGATCGGAGTCTTGGTTGCATCCCACTTGACCAGCGAGTGACCCTTCTTGATCGGGTCGCCGCTGCGGACCAAGATGGTTCCGCCGTATGGCACTGGGTGGTGCTCAAGTTCGCGGCCCTTCGCATCGTTGATGCGGATGATGCCGTTCTTCTTGAGGGCCACGAACGCCTTGGTTCCGTCCTCGAGGGTGGTTTCAACTTCGTTGCACTCAACCACCTCAACGATGCCCGCGGTCTTCGCCTTGTGCACGGTGTCAGCGACGGTGCTCACTGCGATACCACCGGTATGGAAGGTACGCATGGTGAGCTGCGTACCTGGTTCACCGATGGACTGCGCCGCGATGATGCCGACGGCCATTCCCTGCTCAACCGGCTGACCGGTGGAGAGGTCCATGCCGTAGCAGCAACCACAGACGCCGCGTGCGGTCTCGCACGTGAGCGGACTGCGAACATGCACGGTGTCGATGCCAAGATCTTCGATCTCGCGGGCAATGATGTCCGTGATGATCTGGTTCTTGCCAACAACTTCGCGACCAGTACGCAGATCGACGATCGCCTGCAGGGCAGTGCGGCCGCGGATCTGGTCCTTCAGCGGAACGTCCACTTCTTCGCCCTTGTACAGGGGGCGCTTCGGAACGCCGGACTTCGTGCCGCAATCAGGCTCGATGACGGTGACCGACTGCGCCACGTCGCAGAGCTTGCGCGTGAGGTAGCCGGAGTCAGCGGTCTTGAGTGCGGTATCGGCCAATCCCTTACGGGCGCCGTGCGTTGATGCGAAGTACTCCAAGACGGTGAGACCGTCACGGAAGTTGGACTTGATGGGGGTCTCGATGATCTCGCCGCTTGGCTTGGCCATGAGGCCGCGCATACCTGCAAGCTGCTGCATTTGGCTGCGGTTACCTCGGGCGCCCGACTCTGCGAACAGATACACGGGGTTGAGGTAGCGAGCACCGACGGTGGAAGGCACTTCCTTCGTACCCATGTCAACCTCTGCGCCCGTCACGATGTCGCGACGGTCGTTCTTCAGGGTCTCCATGAGCTTGTCGGAGATGTCATTACGGCACTTCGCCCAGAGCTCGAGCACTTGGTTACGACGCTCGGTGTCAGTGATGGCACCGTTCTCGTAACTGCGCTCAACCTTGAGCACCTTCTTCTCGGTGTCTTCGAGGAGCTTTTCCTTGTCCGCACTGACGCGCAGATCGGTGATACCGAACGAGAGACCGGAGACGGTGGAGTAGCGGAAGCCAACTTCCTTCATCTTGTCGAGCAGGTCGATCGTGTCGGCCTTGCCGCGGCGTTGGAAGGTGTCATCGATGACGCGCGCTGCACCCTTCTTGGTGAGCGGGCAGTTGTAGAAGGGCATTCCTGGAGGCAGGATCTCGTTGAAGATCAAGCGACCGAGGGTGGTGACGATGCGCCGGTTCTCAGCAAGCTTCTTCGGCTGCTCCTTTTCCTTCTCGACCGTTTCAGCGAAACGCTCGTGGCGGATTTCGATCCAGTCATGCAGATCGATGGTCTTGGCTTCGAGGGCCAAGAGGGCTTCGGAAACATCCTTGACGCGGAGCATCGACTTCGGATCAGCTGGCTTGTCCTTGGCCGCAACGGTCAAGAAGTACACGCCCATGACGATGTCCTGCGACGGGCTGACGATCGGATTGCCGTTCGCCGGACTGAAGATGTTATGGATGGACATCATCAGCACTTGCGCTTCGGCCTGAGCCTCAACGCTGAGCGGAAGATGCACTGCCATCTGGTCGCCGTCGAAGTCGGCGTTGTAGCCGGTGCAGACGAGCGGATGGATCTTGATGGCGTTGCCTTCAACGAGTACTGGCTCGAAAGCCTGGATACCCATTCGGTGCAGCGTTGGAGCGCGGTTCAAGAGGACCGGGTGATTCTTGATCACCGTCTCCAAGATGTCCCACACTTCAGCATCGCGACGCTCAAGCATGCGCTTGGCGCTCTTGATGGTGTCGGCGAGGCCTTGCTCCTTGAGCTTGCGAATGATGAACGGCTGATACAGCTCAAGCGCGATCTTCTTCGGCAGACCGCATTGCCAGAGCTTGAGCTCTGGACCAACGACGATGACCGAACGCGCCGAGTAGTCAACGCGCTTGCCGAGCAGATTCTCACGGAATCGACCCTGCTTGCCCTTGATCATGTCGGTGATCGACTTGAGAGGGCGGTTGGAGGACCCGAGCACCGGGCGACGGCAGCGGCCGTTGTCGAACAACGCATCGACAGCCTGCTGAAGCATGCGCTTCTCGTTGCGGATGATCACCTCGGGGGCGTTCAGATCCATCAACTTCTTGAGACGGTTGTTGCGGTTGATGATGCGGCGATAGAGATCGTTGAGATCGCTGGTGGCAAAGTTGCCGCTTTCCAGCATGACCAGCGGACGCAGGTCCGGTGGGATCACTGGAACCACATCGAGCACCATCCACGTTGGATCGTTGGGGCTCTTGCGGATCGCTTCCACGATCTTCAAGCGCTTGGAGAGGTCCTTCTGCTTCTGCTTACTCTTCGTGTTGAAGAGGTCATCGCGGAGCTTGACTGCCTCTTCATCGAGGTCGAGCTTCATCGGCCCGAGGAGTTCGCGCACTGCTTCTGCGCCCATCATGGCGGTGAAGGTGCCGTGGCCGTACTTCTCAAGCGCGGCGCGGTACTCATCTTCCGTGAGCATCTGCTTGAACTCGAGTTCGGTGGAACCCGGATCGGTGATGACGTAGTCCTGGAAGTAAACGACCTTCTCAATGTCGCTGGTCTTCACAGCGAGCAGGTTGCCAAGACGGCTTGGCATGGCCTTGAAGTACCAAATGTGCACGATCGGCGCAGCGAGGTTGATGTGGCCCATGCGCTTGCGACGCACGCGACTGTGCGTGACCTTGACGCCGCAGCGGTCGCAAATGATGCCCTTGTACTTGGTGCCCTTGTACTTGCCGCAGGCGCACTCAAAGTCGCGCTCTGGTCCAAAGATCCGCTCACAGAACAGACCGTCGCGCTCGGGACGGTAGGTTCGGTAGTTAATGGTCTCTGGCTTCTTGACTTCGCCAAAGCTCCAGCTGCGGATGTCGTTGGGACCCGCAAGGGTGATCTTCACGGCGCCGATGTCGTTCACGCGGTCGTAGACGTTTTCAGACATATGTGAGTACTCGCTTGTATGGCCGCCAGCAGGGCGGGGATGCGGTCGTTCGGTCGGAGGCCGTCAGAGACGGCGTAACTCCGGTCGCGCGCCCGTTGCTGGGCGCGCGACCGGTGATGTTGCGCGGGCTTAGTCGAGGATTGGACGATCGTCGCCCGAGAGTTTCTCGAGCTGGATGTTCATTGCAAGACCCTTGATTTCGTGGCAGAGGACGTCGAACACGACGGGCATGCCCGCCTCCAAGGTGTTCGTGCCCTTGACCATTGAGTCGTAGATCTTCGTGCGTCCTTCCACGTCGTCGCTCTTGACAGTGAGCAGTTCCTGCAAGACGTAGGCAGCGCCGTACGCCTCGAGGCCCCACACTTCCATTTCGCCGAAGCGCTGACCGCCTGTGCGAGCCTTGCCACCCAGCGGCTGCTGAGTGATGAGGCTGTAGGGGCCCGTGCTGCGTGCATGGATCTTGTCGTCGACCAAGTGATGCAGTTTCAGGATGTACATGAAGCCAACGGTGGTCTTCTGGCTGAATGGCTCGCCAGTTCGTCCGTCGTAGAGCTGAACCTTGCCGGTCATTGGCATCCGTGCGAGCAACTCGCGCGGGGTGCCAGGATCCTTGCCGGTCTTCTCGAAGGTATCGAGACGATTGGCAATGTGCGCGTTGGCTTCCTTGACCTGATCAAAGATCTCGGCCTCGGATGCACCATCGAACACCGGAGTCAGCGCTTGGAAGCCGAGCACCTGCGCCGCCCAGCCGAGGTGAACCTCGAGAATCTGGCCGACGTTCATACGACTCGGCACGCCGAGCGGATTCAGGAGCACGTCAACTGCAGTACCGTCCTCAAGGAATGGCATGTCTTCTTCGGGAACGATGCGGGCGATGACGCCCTTGTTTCCGTGTCGACCAGCCATCTTGTCACCGACGGAGAGCTGACGCTTGGTAGCGACATACACCTTGACCATCTCCAGGACGCCTGAAGGCAGCTCATCGCCGCGCTTCATGTGGCCAACCTTGCGCTCCTTCTCGGAGAAGATGCCAGTGATGCGCGGCCAGAACTGACCGTAGGTCACCATGGCAACATCGCGTGCTTCCTTCGAGCCCTTCATCCACTTCTCTGAGAAGTTCTGGATCTGCTCGAGGATGACTTCTTCGATGTCACTCGCACCGACCTTCTGACGGGTGCTCGGGTCGACCATCTCGGCGCCGAGAGCGGCATTGACCAGGAGCACCATCTGCTTGAACAGCGAGATGGCCTTCTTGTCGAGCTCTTCTTCGAACTCCGAGATCTCCTTCTTGAGTTGCTTCTTCTGCTCCTCATTCAAGTGCATGCGACGGCTGAAGCGCTTGGCTCCAATGACGACGCCTTCGGTGCCGGCTGGCACTTCGAGCGAGTCATTCTTGACGTCTTCACCAGCGCGACCGAAGATCGCGTGGAGCAACTTCTCTTCCGGGCTGAGCTCGGACTTGGACTTGGGGCTGACCTTGCCGACCAGGATGTCGTTCGGGCCGACGCGTGCGCCGACTCGGATGACACCGAATTCATCAAGGTTGCGCAGCATCTTCTCGGAGACGTTCGGGATGTCCGCAGTGAACTCCTCGCGACCAAGCTTGGTCTCGCGGATTTCAACTTCGAAATTCTCGATGTGAATCGAGGTGAACACGTCGTGCTTCACCAAGCGCTCGTTGATGACGATGGCGTCCTCAAAGTTGTAGCCGTCAAAGGTATTGAACGCTACGAGTGCGTTCTTGCCGATGGCGAGCTCGCCCATGATGGTGGAGGCGCCGTCGGCGATGATCTCGCCTGCCTTCACCTTCTGGCCGGGCTTCACAACTGGACGCTGGTTCTGGCAGGTGCGCTCGTTGAGTCCAGCGAACTTGCGCAGGTTGTACTCATCGGCGTTGTCAATGATGATGCGCTGACCGTCAACGAAGGTGACGACGCCCGAACGGGCAGCCTTCACAATCATGCCGGAGTGCGTACCGACGACGCGTTCCATGCCGGTTGCAACGCACGGCGGGTCGCTCTTGACGAGCGGCACTGCCTGGCGCTGCATGTTCGAACCCATCAGGGCTCGGTTGGCATCGTCATGCTCAAGGAAGGGGATCAGTGAAGCGCTGACGCCGACGATCTGCTTGGGGCTGATGTCAACGAACTGCACTTCGCTTGGCTCAACGAGCACCAAGTCAACATCGTTCGACTCGTCCTTGTTGCTGCGACGGCGCGCGAGCACCTTCTCCAGCTTGGGGTTACGGATGTTGGAGATGTTGCCGCTGGCATCCATGGCGTCCGAAGGAGCCAAGATGTGCTTCAACTCTTCGTCAGCACGGAGCTTGACGACCTTGCCGCTGACCTTTGCGTTGCGAACTTCGCGGTACGGGGTCTGCAGGAAGCCGTAGTCATCGATTTCGGCATAAATGCCGAGCGATGCGATCAGACCGATGTTGGTGCCTTCCGGCGTTTCAATCGGGCAGATGCGGCCGTAGTGAGAGATGTGCACGTCGCGCACTTCGAAGCCTGCGCGCTTACGGTTCAGACCGCCTGGTCCAAGTGCCGAGAGGCGCCGTTCATGCACAAGCATGGAAAGCGGGTTCGTCTGGTCAACCACCTGCGAAAGTTCGCTGCGGCCGAAGAAGAACTCGATGGCGCTGGAGATGCTCTTGGAATTGACGAGGTCAGCGATCTTGCTGATTTCGCCTGGCTCCTTGACACTCATGCGCTCTTGGACGGTGCGCTTGAGCTTCAGGAAGCCCTTGCGCATTTCCTCGGTCGCCAGCTCATCGAGCGTGCGGAGTCGACGATTGCCCAAGTGATCGATGTCATCAACAAATTGTTCCTTGCCCGTGCCACGCAGATCGAGCATATAGCGGATCACGGCGAGGAAGTCCTCGGCGCGGATGCGCTGCATGTCTTCGCCGACCTTCTTGTACTTCGGGTCGTGGTCGAACTTGCGGTTCATACGGAAGCGACCAACGCGTCCAAGGCGATAGCGGCTGTCGTCAAAGAACTTCTCTTCGAAGAGCTTGCGAGCCTTGTCCACCTGCGGCGGGTTGCCGGGGCGGAGACGGCCGTAGATCTTGAGCAGGGCGGCTTCGTGTTCGCTGACTTCGGCAAGGAAGTCGAGCTTCTCTTCAGCAAGCGTGTTGAGGATCAGCGAGTCACCAGGATTGGTAACAACGCGAACGCTCTTCAGGTTGCTGGCGAGGATGTTCTCAA
>JBBAOD010000078.1:2817-3226 GCA_040401635.1 Phycisphaerales bacterium | reverse complement strand
TTCTCAAGGCCCTTCTCACCGAGCGGCGAACCAACGCGGCAGAGTTCCTCGCCGGTTTCGCTGTCGATGATGAGTTCCGCTGAGTAGTGGAGCGGGGTGAGCTTCTTTGCTGCAAGGTCTTCGACGTCGTAGAACTCTTCGAGGATCTTCTCGGTGGTGGAGTACTTCTCGTCAAGCGCACGCAGGAAGGTGGTTGCAGCAAGCTTGGTGCTCTGGTCGATTCGCATCGCCAGAACATCCTTCTTAGTCACTTCCAACTCGATCCAACTACCGCGCTCAGGAATGATGCGGCTGGAGTGGAGCGGACGATCACCGATGCGCGATGCAACGCTGAAGTCAACACCGGGTGAGCGATGCAGCTGGCTCACGATGACGCGCTCTGCGCCGTTCACGATGAACTCGCCGCCGC
>JBBAOD010000078.1:969-2807 GCA_040401635.1 Phycisphaerales bacterium | reverse complement strand
TCACCGAGATAGATGTCTTCTTCAGTGATTGGCTCGCCTTCGCCCTTGGTGAGACGAACGGTGACGCGGAGTGGACGACCGTAGGTCAATCGCAGTTCGCGACATTCGTCAGGCGTGTAGCGCGGCTCCTCCAGCCGGTAGCGGAGGTAGTCGAGGCGCATGGCCAAGTCATAGGATTCAATCGGGAAGATCTCGCGCAGCAATGCTTCGAGACCCTTGTGGGTGTCGCGCGACTGCGGGTCCTTCTTCAATTGCAAGAAGCGGTCATACGCCTCTTGCTGAACCTTCATGAGATCGGGAACGGGATCTGCTTCGCCGCGCTTCTTAGAAAAATCGCGGATGGTTTTTGTTGCCATAGTGTGTATCGCCTCTCGTTCCAAGTGCAATAAATGGACGGACAGTGGCTTTCGCAAGCCGCTGAATGTCAACTGTTTTGGATGTTTGGTGGTGCCGCAGCCAAGATCGAATATCGTACACAATTCCTTGTTGCGCGGCCGCATATCGGCTCGATTGTGGCACGCGCTTTGCAGGAAAGTGAAAATCGCGTTATTGGACACGCTGGGGATTTATCTGATTTGGTCAGAAATTGTGTCACACAATTATCACTAGAGGGGTTGACCGCCTGGCGCGCAGGTCCGAAAAACGCACTCGCCCGGCACGAGGCCGGGCGAGTGGAACGATCTTCGAACGGAGGCGAGATTTACTTGATCTCGACCTTGCCGCCGGCTGCTTCGATAGCAGCCTTGAGCTTCTCGGCGTCTTCCTTGGAGATCTTCTCCTTGACGGCCTTCGGGGCGCCGTCGACGACAGCCTTCGCATCGGCTAGGCCGAGACCGGTGGCCTCGCGGACGACCTTGATGACGTTGATCTTGTTCGCGCCGGCTTCCTTGAGGATGACGTCGAACTCGGACTGGGCTTCAGCAGCAGGAGCTGCATCGCCAGCAGGAGCGGCCATCATCATGCCACCGCCAGCAGCGGCTTCGATTCCGTACTTGTCCTTCATGTAGTCCGCGAGGTCAACCGCGTCCTTCAGGGTGAGGCTGGCGATCGAGTCGCCGAGGGTGGTGATCTTTGCTTCGAACGTCTTGGTTTCAGTAGCGGTCATTGTGGACTCCAAATCACTTGATGAACCTCCGAGTGGAACTGGAACGCCCAGTTTTTAACCCGCAAGCGGGCCGGTCGGAAGGTGGTTGGGTAACAGTCAGTGTCAGTAAGTATCAGTAACGGCAACTGGGATCAGAGCTCCCAGATGTGCCGGATTGATTCAGGCAGAAATGGCTGAGATGGTTTCGCCCTTTTCCAAGCGCGATTCGATCTCTTTGACGATTCCCATCACGCGACCGCCCGGACCCTTGACGGCTCCGAGAAGATTGCGACCAGGGGAGAGGACGAGAGTGACGACGTTGGATTGCGCCTCTTCACGAGTCGGCATCTTGCTGAGCTGGGTGACGCCGGCCTTGCCTTCGTACACCACGCCTTCCAAGATGGCGGCCTTAAAGACGAACTTCTCAACGGTACGCGCCCACTTCACCAGATCGCGCGCGAGATCCACGACGCTGTCTTGTGAGTAAACGAGTGCTGATGGCCCGGACAGGTGGGCTCCGAGTTGCTCGAGCGCGCCGCCCTTGAAGGCTTCGCGTGCGAGTGCGTTCTTGACGACAGCGACCTTGACGCTCTTGCGAGCGAAGTCGTTGCGCATCTTGTTGGTGGCGAGTGCATCGAGACCACGGATCTCGACGAGTACCGCGCCTTCGACGCCGGAGAACTTCTTACGGTACTCCTTGACGATCATCTGCTTGATTGGCTTAGACATGTTGTTGTTCCTGCGATGAATTCTG
>JBBAOD010000078.1:0-959 GCA_040401635.1 Phycisphaerales bacterium | reverse complement strand
GCTCCTGGGAATTCCGGTCGGTCAGACCGAGACCGGGACGCCGGGGCTCATGCAAGCACCTACGACGCACTTCTTGACGTAGAGACCCTTGGATGATGCTGGCTTGGCCTTGAGAATCGTCTGGACGAACGCGTTCAGGTTGTCGAGAAGTTGGTCGTCCTTGAACGACAACTTGCCGATGACGCCGTGGATGTTGCCACCATCGTCGTTGCGATACTCCTGCTTACCTGCTGCATATTCCTTGACGGCGTCTGCAACATTGGGAGTTACGGTGCCAGCCTTCGGCGAGGGCATGAGACCCTTCGGTCCGAGCACCTTTCCGAGCTTGCTGACGACGCGCATCATGTCTGGGCTTGCGATGGCGACATCGAATTCCATCCATCCGCCTTCGACCTTTGCAACCAGGTCATCAGACCCAGCTTCGACAGCGCCGGCGGCCTTCGCAGCCGCGACCTTGTCAGAACCGCAGAACGCGATGACGCGTGCGGTCTTACCAATGCCGTGGGGCAGGGCGATCGAACCACGAAGCGCCTGATCGGCTGCCTTCGGGTCGATTCCAAGGTGGAACACCACGTTGACCGTTTGGTCAAACTTGGTGGCCTTGAACTTGCGGAGCGCTGCGATTGCTTCGGCAGCGGTGACGGGATTGACAACTATGTGGCTCTGCGCAGCGCGCATGCGCTTGGAGTTGCCGACGATCTTCTTCACATCTTTGTTGGCGATAGCCATGGCTTTACATCCCCTCCACTGTCACGCCCATCGAGCGTGCGCTTCCCATGACGATGCGCATTGCAGCTTCAAGGTTGGTGGTGTTGAGGTCCTTGATTTTTTCTTCGGCGATCTTGCGGACTTGGTCCTTGGTGATCTTGCCGACCTTCTGCGTGTGGGGGACTGGCGAGCCCTTCTCGATCTTGATCGCGTCCTTAATGAGCGCGGAGACCGGGGAGGTCTTGATTTCA
>JBBAOD010000077.1:0-10482 GCA_040401635.1 Phycisphaerales bacterium | reverse complement strand
TGCGGTGGCAATTAGGCGCATGATTCCGCCGCGCACCAAATTGGCGCGCTCCACTGCAAGCGATGCCATGCCCGCAAAGAGTTCCAGCGCGGCCTCGTCGCCCGGTGTGAATACCGCCACATCGGCGGATACTTTGCCACGACCGCGTGCGTTGATCAGCTGCAGAACGCCCAGCACTTCATCGCGGACGCGCAACGGAGCAACCAACATGCTGCGCGTCTGGTACCCGGTTTGAGCATCAACCTGCGAGAGGAAGTGATACGGAAGCGAACCATCAAGGTGCTGAACATCATCAATGCGCAGTGATTTACCCGTGGACGCCACATAGCCAGCAATGGAAGTGCTATCGCGCGGCAAAACAACATCAGCAAGCGGCAACCGTTGTCCGGGCTGTAGTGCAGATTCGAGCGTGTCGTTCTGTGTATAAACAAGTCGAATGCCGTCCGGACCTGCCATCCAGATGGAGCCAGCGTCGGCGTCGGTGAAGCCCCGAGCAAGACGCAGCGCCTGATCCATGACTTCATTGAGGTCTTGAGCACATGCAAGTTTCGTGCCCAGCGCGCCGACTTCAGCGAAGCGTTGACTCTCTTCGCCCAGCAGTTCGTTCATTGCAAAGAGTTTGCGATTCGCAGCATCAACTTCCGCATTGCGGCGCACCAGTTCCGACTGGCTATCTGCCAACGAACGCATGGCGCGATCGCGATCCCGCTGCGCTCGACCCATGCGGGCGTGGTAACGAATGCGAGCCACTAACTCCAGGGCATCGGGCAGTTTCACCAAGTAGTCATTGGCACCGGCACCAAAGCACTGCTCCTTGATGACCGCATCCGAATGCGAAGACAACACCACCAACGGCGTATCAGCAAGATCCGGGTTCGCACGGATACGAATGATCTGCTCCATGCCATCCACGCCCGGCATCATCAAGTCTTGCAGGATGACGTCGGGGCGTCGGCTCAATGCCAAGGAGTAGCCGGTGTCAGCATCCTGGGTGGCGGTAAATTCGATGTCCGGGAACGGCGCCAGGAGGCGACGAACCGCTTCGCCGATCATCACCTGATCGTCTACAAGTAGGACGAGCGTCTTGGACTTGGATACTGGCTGTGCCGAGGGGACTGTCACGACGCCATCGTATCGGCGGTCAGCCGCAGATGAAGGGGGCGTCGATGCGGGCACTCGGAGCAATCACCCCGGCAAGCTGCACCGAACGTAGGCGCCCGAGCGCATGACGAACCACGCGTGAATCCGCGCGGCGGTCGGCCGTGCTGCGTGACTTGGGCTGCACGCGGTCAAGACTGGTGGCACGGGTGATGATGGCAGATGAGTTATGCATGGTGAGCCCTCCCAAATTTCGCTGCTTCGCGACTCCGTGAACTTTCCGGTCCGCGCCACTCACCACTCATCGCGCGAAGAACATTGTCGGTGATCCCAGCCCCAAGGTGAGCCATGATCAACAATTCACCTAAAACATTGTTCCCCGGCGAATAAAACCGCGCTATAACCTGCCCAGATGCGCTGGGATTTCCCCTATCGATCGCAGCGGATGCCAACAATCGCCCACCAGGTGGTTGCCACTGGCCAGCCGCTCGCCGCGCAGGCCGGGCTGCAAGTACTGATCGATGGCGGCAGCGCCGTCGATGCGGCGATCTGCACCGCGGCCGCGCTGACAGTTGTTGAGCCCACTGCCAACGGACTCGGCAGCGATGCTTTCGGAATCATCTGGGACGGCGCGCTGCACGGACTGAATGCTAGCGGACGATCGCCCGCTGGACTCGCGCGCAGTGCGTTCGATCATGAAACAGAAATGCCGCGCCTCGGATGGAACGCGGTCACTGTGCCGGGATGCATCTCTGGATGGATGGCGCTGCACGCGCGTCATGGAACCCTGCCCTTCGAGCGCTTGCTCGCGCCCGCGATCCGCTATGCGCGCGATGGATTCCCAGTGAGTCCAATGACTGCTGCCGGTTGGCAGCGCGCCGCTGTCCGGTACCGCGACTTCCCAGCATGGATGGCCACGTTCGCGCCGAATGGCCACGCGCCAGCCGTGGGCGAAGTGGTGCGACTTCCAGACCACGCCGCCACGCTCACCGAAATCGCGCGCACGACGGGCGAAAGCTTCTACCGCGGAGTGCTTGCTGAGCGGATTGATGCCGCAGCACGCGCTGAAGGCGGCGCGATGCGTGCCGCCGATCTTGCGGAGCACGCGCCGTCATGGGTCAAGCCATGGTCGATCGATTACCGCGGAATCACGCTCCATGAGATTCCTCCGAACGGCCAGGGGCTGGCCGCACTGGTAGCCCTTGGAATCCTGCAACATTTCGAGATGGGCAAGTTCCCAGCGGACGGCGCGGATTCGCTGCACGCACAAATCGAAGCGATGCGCGCGGCGTTCGTTGATGTGAGGCGCTACGTGGCGGATCCGGATCGTGGCACGGCTGAAGCAGAGCAACTCCTTCAGCCCGCATACCTGCAGGCGCGCGCCGCGAGCATTCGCATGGAACGCGCTGGCACTTGGACTGCTAGTGCGCTTCCCAAGTCAAGCACTGTCTATCTCTGCACCGCTGATGCGCAGGGTCGGATGGTGAGTTGGATTCAATCGAACTATGAGGGCTTCGGCTCGGGCATTGTGATTCCCGGAACCGGCGTTGCCATGCAGAATCGCGGCGCGGGATTCACCCTTGAGCGCGGGCATCCCAACGAATACGCCCCAGCCAAGCGCCCGTACCACACCATCATTCCTGGATTCCTAACGCGCGCTGGCCAGCCGCTTGCGGCCTTCGGCGTGATGGGCGGTCCCATGCAGCCGCAGGGTCACTTGCAAGTGGTGGTGCGCATGATGGATCAGGGCCTGAACCCACAAAGCGCCATCGACGCCCCGCGTTGGCAGGTGATGGATGACGGCACGGTGCTCCTCGAACCTGGTTTCCCCGAATCCACCGTCACCGAACTGGCGGCACGCGGCCACCGCGTCAGCATTGACTCAGCGGGGACGACCTTCTTCGGCGGCGCCCAAATGGCTTGGCGCGGCGCCGACGCGTACATCGCTGCCAGCGACCCACGACGCGACGGGCAGGCCGTGGGGTACTAAATCGTTGCAGTACGTAGGCACCCTAGCGACGCAAGGCCGTACTCACGTAAGTGCTTGTCGCGCATCACTTAGCGCGGCAAGTTCTCCCGTTTTTCTTATTCCTTGCCGTGCAATCTTCAAAAATATTCGAATTGTGCGCCGTATCCGTGATACGCGACACTCCTGCTTTGCGCCCTTGACTGCGGAACATGTTGACTTTGCCCGCAGGCACCTCCTGCGAGTGATCCCAATACGTTCGTTGTGACACGGCAACTCCGGGTGGGTTGTCGTGAGAATGCGTTGGCCGTCGCCAGCGCAGATGAATGCCTCAAGGACAGCAAGGACCTTACGTTGAAGAAGAACTCACTCATGCTCTTAACCATCGGCGCATGCTCCGCGAGCGCCATGCTTGCCTCGGGCGCTTCGGCGGCCATCGCCACCTACTCCAGCTTTTCGTTCTGGCAGCAAGACGTCGTAGCCTCGGGTTCATCGGTGGCCACCGAAACCTTCAACTCATACAACGGCTTTTATTCACCGCTGACGGGAAGTGTTGGCGGCATCAATTGGTCCGCCACTGCGACCGGAGGTCTCTTCTGCGATTCGGGATATTTCTCCACAAAAAACCCTGTTGCTGCAACCTTTACATTTGCTCCCGGAGTGATGTCCGTGGGCGCGAATATCTTCGGCACCGACTCTAGTTTCAACATCGTCGCGGCCAGAATCACGGTGACCCTTGCGGATGGGTCCTCCTACATCGCATCAACGAGCGTTCCGACAGACTTCGTCGGATTCATCTCCAACGGAGCTGCTATCTCCAGCCTGACCATGAATGCAGTCGGCGCACCAGGCAGCACCGGCAACGTCTATGTCACCGCGGACAACATGTACTTTGGTGTCGTCCCCGCCCCAGGTGCGGTGGCACTCCTCGCCTGCGCCGGCCTCAGCGCCACCCGCCGTCGGCGCAACTGACCGCACTCACACAATCCCCCATTGGCTTCGGCCAGTACAAACTCCCACGCTCCCGCGGTGCCAACGCACCTCGGGAGCGTGTGTCATTCCCAATAGCCCTCCACTCCGCTCACCCCCACTCCACTCCACTCCGCTCCGCTGCGCCCCCCCAGCCAATGTCGCGCAGCGACGAGGCCTGGGTCCCGCCTGTTGCGTAGTGACAGCGACCCATGGGACTCGACGCGACTGCCCAAGCGGCCAGGCCGCGCGGGCATCAAGCGCGAGGACCAGTTCCTTCGGCCGATCCAATCGGCCGAAGGAACGCGCGTCGCCAAAGGCGACGCGCTGGGAGGCTGAAACGCAGCAACAGGCGCTGCCCGAAGGGCACCGCCTGTTGCGAAGAGAAAGCCACCCATGGGACTCGAACCCACGACCTGTGCTTTACGAAAGCACTGCTCTACCACTGAGCTAGGGTGGCAATACCGAACCGAGAATGATACCGCCCCGCATCCCCACGCCGCTCATCGCGCGCGGGTCACCTGAGAGGCTTCCGCCACTCCCATTTAAACGTCACTGTCCTTGGCCTCAGCCGGACCCTTCTTGGGCTCATCAGCTGCGCCACCAGAAGCCGCATCAACATCATCAAGTGGCGCGTCGGCCGATGGCGCAACACGTACACCCGGCACACGACTCTTAATGATCAGGTCAACCGCCTCACTTGATGGCAAGCTAAGCGCCCCGAACGCAGCAGCCGCCGCATCGGCCAGCGCTCCGGTCGACTTCTTCACCAATTCGCGAATGGCATCGGCCTGCGCCGTGGTTGCCTTGGAACCAAAGCGACGCGCGCCCTGACCAACTGGAGCCAAAAGCAACGCCTGCTCATCACCCTGGGCAGCAAGCGCCGCATCAATGATGGCGCGCTGGGCGCGGGTACTGTCAACCATGGCCAACAGTGCCGCAACCGAAACCTTTACTTGACCCTCTTGCGTTCGCAGCGCATCAACAAGTCCTGATTCTGCATCAGCAATCTTGTAGACGTTGCCAGACGCAAGACCAATGCGGGTGAGCGCGTCGATTCCGTCGTTCACGTAACGCGAACTGTCCGCAGCGCCCAATCGACCACCGAGTGCCTTGGCAACCAGCGCGTCCGCGCCGGCCTTGAATGCATCATCGGAAATGTCAGCGCCGAGGACCACGGTACGACCGTCATCAGCAAGCTTGTCCAGTCCAGCCTTGTCAGCGGGTTGTGCCACCACAATCACTGGGATGTTGGCGCCGATACGCATCGCACGAACAGCTTGGTACTGCGAGCGCACCTGCGCGCCGTTTCCAGCAATCACCACAATGTCCGCGCCAGCATTACGGGCTGCGATCGCCCCAAATTCCTTGGCATCACTTGCGGTCGTCAACGGCATGAAGCCCAGCGTGCGCAGAGCGCCCGCGATGCGTTGCGCATCCTCGGTGCCGCGGCTGATCACACCTGCGTAGGTTTCATTGCCGCCACGAATGGCCTGCGCAAGCAGCGGAACAACTTGCTCGCTCCCTGCAAACGAAGCCTTCGGAGTAATCGAGGCGAGCGTGAACGCCGCCTCAAACTGCACGCGACGATCCGCGTAATCGAGCGCCTTGACTACTGATGTTGAACCATCGCCAATCATGGCCGATGCGCTAGCTGTCTCACGCAGCGCAGCAAGCGACGAACGCACCAGACCGGTATCTGACAAATCCATGCCGATCTGCAATACGGCCTGCATGGTCTGCGGACCAGCTGTGGTTGCGTAGAACTGCGCGGACCGACCTTGACCATCAAAGAGCGGATCGATCACGCCTTCGGTCATCGCAGCCTCGCGCCGCAAGTCTGCGGCAACAAAGATCGCCAATGCGCGATCATCGCTTGCGTCAAGCTCAAGCGCGCGGCGCGAAAGCATCATTGCCATGGCGTCAAAGTAAACCTTGGTGGAAATGCGGTCAGCAGCCAGGCCGCCAAACTCCGTCCACTTCCAGACGTTCTGCATTGACTCGGAGGGATACGCAGCAAGTGATGGATCGGCGGTGAGGAACGCATACGCCTGTGCCGCATACGCCTTGTGCGCTGGCTGGTCAGTGGCGCCGAGCGCGCGGACTGCGTCCATGGCAGCGCCGCTAACATCCGGTGTCACACCCTTGGTTTGTGCCAAATCCAAGAGAACTGGTACCGATACCGGATAGCCAAGCTGACCCAAGATCACGCAGATCTTGCGCTGCGCGGCGGGATCGAGTGACTTCACTGCCAGTGCAAGCGGAAGCGCTGACTGACGGCGCATCTGCACTAGCATGCGCATGGATGCGGCTTCGAGTCCAAGATCACGCCCTTCAACCACTTGACGCATCAGCGCGGGGGCGGCGTACTCACCAGCGGCCATCAATCGATCGGTGGCGATCATCTGACCGCGCATCGGGCCGACCAGCATCTTGACTGCTTCTTCAATGCGATCAATCTTGCGCGCGAGCAACTGACGCCCTGCTTCAAGTTTGGTTTCCAGTGCAGCGGAGGCATCGGCGACATCGGTCATCCGGCGGCTGCGACGGAACGCTTCGTCCATGCGCTTTCCAAGGTCGGCGCTGTCGATCACCATGGCCAGTTCGCTTGGCTCCACGGAGTCAGCAAGCAACACATTGGCCGCGGCGGTCGCGCCCTCCGGCTTGGCAATCATGATGTTGTGCACGTAGAGCGAGGCCGCTTCGATGAGCTTGGTGCGGTCCGCACCAGACTCGGGCTGAGCAGCAGCCGGAGCCGCGCCATCCTGCGCCATGACAGGCAGCGTAAAGCCGCCAGTGATGGCAACGAGTGCGAGCGGGAGAATCAGCTGCGAACGCTTCAGGACGTGCACTTCTGGACCTCTATTCGGAGCGCCTCCCCGCGAAACGGGGAAGCTCGGTACAAACGGCGCCCAGCCAGGATGGCTGAACGGGGCAGTCGGAGGGAGGCAAGGCCAGTGGCCCCACCGATCCTTCGGTGGAGGGCTACGCAGCCGAACCCCTTCCGGATGCCCGGGAAGGGTCGCGAATCTACGCCACCGGACGGTGCGGTGTCAATGAAAGTTTCGGGACGCTGCCCGCTGCAGCCGCTACACTCGACCTTGCGCAGGCGTTCGCAGCCCCGTGGCTGCGAAAGGCCGGAAACTGGCGCATTCGGACAGGTCCGTCCGAATGCACGATTTCCGGCTCGGGAAGGCGGTGAAAGACCGCCGCGGACGCGCCGCCGTGAATGGGCAGCGGGCACTCCCGCAGCCGACTCCATGAGCCACTGGTCCCGCGTGCAACGCGCTGGACTGGGAAGGCGGAGCCGGAGCCCTTAGCCGGAAGACCGGCCTGCGCATCGGTCACGCCCACGCGATTTGGGCTTAAGACCGGATGGACCACTTACGGCCGCAGGCGCGGCTGAGCTAGGCCAGTATGGAATTCACCCCTGCACATGCCATGGATGGCATGCACACGCGCATGATCGCGGCGTGTGTCAGCGTAGCGATTGCGAGCATGACATCCATTGCCGATACGCCGCGTTGCGCAACCACCGTTGTTCGCTACACCGCGGGAAGCGGCGCGGGCGGCTCGTACCAAAATCCTGCCAGCGCACTTGGACCGCCCACGCGATTCACGGGCGTTGGAATTGAACCCGGCGCAGTGACTCCGTTTCGTCCCGCGTTCATGCCGTCGGAGATTGTGTCGATCGGCAGAGGTGGCGAACTGGTGCTCGCATTCGACGAACCAATTGTTGATGATGCATCGCACCCGTTCGGCGTGGATCTCATTGTCTATGGCAACGCCATGTGCGGAGACATTGCCTACCCCGGCGGTGTTGCGGGTTGGGTGTTTACCGAAGGCGGATCGATCGATCTGAGTATTGATGGCGTCACCTGGTTCAACGTTCCGAATGCGATCGCCGATGGCGGACTTCCCACGCTGGGCTGGACCGATGTTGCGCCCTACTCCACTGCACCCGGCACGCTACCCACCGATCCTGCGCTGCCGATTGACCCGCAAGTGAATGCAGATTCCATTGCTGGACTGAGTTGGCAAGAACTCCTTGCTGTGTACGGCAACTCCGCCGGCGGGACGCGCATTGATCTTGCTGATGCTGGAATTCCTGCAGCACGCTTCATCCGCATTCGCGTTGCAGTGGACGCCGCCAGCGTTCCGGAGGTAGACGCGGTGGTTGCTGTGCGTGCAGTAAGCATGTTGGCAGATATGAACAATGATCAACGAGTCAATGGCTCTGACCTTGGAGTACTGCTCGGAGCCTGGGGCCCGTGCGACGATTGCCTTGCCGACTTAAATCACGACGGCCACGTGGGCGGCTCCGACCTTGGCATCTTGCTGGGGAACTGGTCATGACACACGACAACGCACATCCGCGCCGCGCGTTCACCATTATTGAACTCCTTGTCGTGGTTGCCGTGATCGCCATACTCATCGCCGTGTTGCTGCCTGGCCTGCGATCCGCTGCTGGAATAGCACGAAGCACTGCATGCACTTCCAACTTGCGGCAGATTTCCATCGCATGTGAGGCCTATGTTTCCTCCAATGGAGCTATGCCCGCGGCGGTCATCTACGTCCTTGATACAGGCGTGGTCCGAACTATCGCGTGGGACTTTGAACAACGCGCCGGCACTGTGACACCGGGACCACTGTGGGACTACACGGATACGCCGCTGGCGGTGCAGCAGTGCCCTGACTTTGAGGGCGCATCAACATTCGGCGCGGACCCGTACACGGGCTACAACTACAACACCAGTTACCTTGGGCACGAAGGCACCTATCCAACCGTTGACGCAAACGGAACCGCGATGGACGGATGGCGCACCGCGCGCATGGGTGTTCCACCAACTGCGATCCGTGACCCTTCCGGAACCGCCGTCTTTGGCGATGGCGGATGGCGCGGCGGCGCAAACAAATTTATGAGGGCGCCCATGAACCGCGCCGAGGGTGATCTTGGTCTGGTCGCGGCAGGAACACAAGCGTTTCGGCACTGGGGCGGGTGCACCTGTTGCGCGCATCTTGATGGCCACATTTCTACCTACGCTGATCCGCAGTCGAGCCCGAGCATTCCGCCGACCATGGCAACATGGGTCATGGGATTTCCTGACAACGGGTTTCTTTCGTCAAACGATGCTGCGTATGGAGGCGATTGACTCGTGCGCATTGAACGCTGCGTCTGTCATAAGGTGGAGTTCAGCACCGTAAAGCGGTGGCTGGAATCGCATCCCGGCGCAACGTTCGCTGATATTAAGCAGGAATTCAAGTGTGGAACCGGGTGCGGGCTGTGTGCCCCCTACGTACGTCGCACCATGCGCACCGGTGAAACGGTGTATCACCACATCGTCACCGAACGCGACGAGCCCCTGCCGCCGGCGTGACGGTACGTGCCACCCAGCTCGCCACTGCTTCGGCGAGTAGCGATCGACCTTCTTCGCCGTGCACGTCAATGGCACCGCCAGCGTCAACGCATCGAAAGAATGCGTCCGTGAAACCAATTTCTACGCCGTCAGCGGACCGACCAGTTGCCGTGATGGCTGCGCGCCACGCCTCAAAGTGCGCGGCGGACAACAGTTCGTCAACGGCTCCCTGAACAAAGAAGGTTGGGCGAGGAAAGACTCCAACTGCTTCAAGCGGTGCCAGGTCGGCAAGTTGCTCAATGAGCTGCAACGTTGCAGAGGACGTCCACATGGAGTCGTCCTCATTCTCGGGAGTTCTGCGACTCATGATCTCGGCGCTGGGGGCACCAGCACACACCAGCAGCAACAACTCTTCGTGACGCGCCGCAGCCAGGGCACACGCGGTGCCGGCCACCCAGGTTCCAGCCAATCCAACCGCGCCCGAACTACTTGCAACCGATTGCAATGAATCAACAATTGCATCAACCCACATTCCAACATCGGGCGGCCCGGAAAAGTTCAGCGCACGCAAGCGCGCCACGCGAACGCCGCCACGAAGCAGCCCCACGGCCACTGCGTCATCAGCAAGTGCCACTGCCACGGAGTCTTCCAATCCAGGCCATTGCGGCGCTAAAAGCACCACCGGTAGAGCGGCGCCAAGAGTGCCATGCGTGTCACGCGTGCCATGCGTGCCACTGCGCGAGCGTGACATCCAACCAGCATCTCGCGGCGGTGATGCAACCACCCCGTCGGCGCTTCCCCATCCACCCACGACAGTAAATGCGCGCGCGCCGCGCTCGGCTTCAAGCCAATCATCCGTGAGATTCTGCTGCCTCGCCATTGGGTCAGGACCTTCCAAAGTTTCGTTCGAGGTCACGCATGGTGATGCGTAACGCGGTGGGTCGACCGTGCGGGCACGCAGTGCCGCGCTCAATGCGATCGCGCAAATCAAGAAGTGCGTCAATCTCGGTTGCTGACAATCGATCTCCCGCTTTCACTGATGCCTTGCATGCCATCATGTCAAGTACGGAATGCAGGGCGGATTCAAAGTCT
>JBBAOD010000076.1:0-10497 GCA_040401635.1 Phycisphaerales bacterium | reverse complement strand
AGATGCGTATTCGGCGGCAGCTTGGCATCTTCCAAGTGAGTGCCTGGATGCGCCTCTTCCGACTTGCCAGGGGCTGGGGCAGCGGCTTGCTCAGGAGCGGGCGCGCCATTGGCACGGGCCATGCCGGTTGGTCCAACCGAAGCAGACTTCACCGCGGAGACATCCACGGCAGGCTTAGCAGCCAGGTCCGGGATAGCAAAGAGTGTTGGATCCTTCACCACAATGGCTGTCGCGGCCACGGGAGCGGTCTTCAATGCCATCGCCTCAGCATGACCTTCCGCGTCATGCGGAGGCACATAGAAGGAAGAGCCCCACACGAGGTTGTCATGGAACTTGTGGGTGTACTCAAAGTACTTAATGACCAAGAAGCCAATCGCTCCCATGAACGTCAACACCAAGCAGACGATGAGTCCGCCGCGACGATCAGTCTGCGCACAGCGAACCGCCAGTGCCATGGTCAAGCTCGACAGAATCAGCACGCAGGTGTTGATTCCACCCATGATGGTGTCCAGGTAATGGCTGGCGTAACTGAACACCTCTGGATTGCGCATGCGCAAGATGGCATAGGCCACAAACAGGCCGCCAAAGAAGAGGATTTCCGTAGCCAGGAACAGCCAGATGCCCAACTTGGCACTGTCGAACTGCTGCGCCATGCTGTCAAAATGGTGGGCCACATGCGGATCGTGACCGTGGGCATGGTCATCATGGCCGTGCGCTTGGTCCGCGTGGGTGGTGTGGGTGGTGGCGATGGTTTGACTCACATGTTGCTCCGGGGGAGTTCAATCAAGACGACGGGCGATGCCCTCGTTAGTGCGCAGCCTTGGTGCCCTGCGCGGCGGGATTCACTTCGGGATCGTTGGATTCATCTACTCGGTAACCACCGAGCTTCGGATCCCAGTGCACAACCGAGAAGTCGTAGCAATCACCAACACGCGGGGCCTTGGCAAAGTTGTCAAACGGTGGCGGGCTGGCGCACTGCCACTCCAAGCTACGACCACCCCACGGGTTCGCGGGAGCCTTCTTGCCGTTGAAGAAACTGCCGAACAGGCTAATGGCCGTCAGCGTGAATCCAACCGCCATGATGTAACTACCAATGGTGGAAATCACGTGATAGATCTGGAATTCAGGCTGATAGTCGTAGTAACGGCGCGGCATGCCCTGCGAACCCAGCATGAACTGGGTGAAGAAGGTGACATTGAAGCCGATGAAGATGATCCAGCAGGCGATCGTGCCAAGACGCTCGTCGTACATGCGACCGAAGATCTTCGGCCACCAGTGGTGCAGACCACCGATCATTCCGATCAAGGCACTACCCATCATCACGTAGTGGAAGTGGGCAACTACAAAGTACGTGTCATGCAAGTGCACATCGGTACTCAGTGTTGCCAAGTGCAAGCCGGTGAGACCACCAATGGTGAACAGGAACAAGAATGCCAACGCGTACCACATCGGCGTGGTCAATGAGACCGAGCCCTTGTACAGCGTGGCAATCCAGTTGAATACCTTCACGGCACTGGGGATGGCCACACTAAAGCTGATCGCGGAGAACAGCGTGTTCATCAGGGCTGACTGACCCGAAGTGAACATGTGGTGACCCCACACAATGAAACTGAAGAAGGCAATCGCGATCGAACTGAACGCGATCAGGCGGTAGCCGAAGATCGCGCGGTGGCTGTTGATGGCGATGATTTCGCTGATGATTCCCATGGCGGGCAGAATCATGATGTACACGGCGGGATGACTGTAGAACCAGAAGAAGTGCTGGTACAGGACCGGATCGCCACCCATGGATGGGTTGAAGATTCCGATGTTCACCGTGCGCTCAACAATGAGGAGCAACAGGGTGATACCCAGCACCGGAGTGGCGAGCACCTGAATGATGGCGGTTGCATAAATCGCCCACAGAAACAGCGGCATACGGAACCAAGTCATTCCTGGCGGGCGCAGCTTGTGAACCGTGACGATGAAGTTCAGCCCGGTGAAGATAGAACTGAAACCAAGCACGAATGCCGCGGTCAGCACCGGAATCACGCCACCGGCAGTGGTGGTGGTGGAGTACGGCGTATAGAAAGTCCAACCAGTATCAAAGCCACCCATGGCCAGCGAAACCACGCACAGGACTGCACCAGTCACCCACAGGTAGTAACTGAAGAGGTTGAGGCGCGGGAAGGCAACATCCTTGGCACCAAGCATGATGGGCAGAATGATGTTGCCGAGTGCTGCCGGAATACTTGGAATGATCACCAAGAACACCATGATGGCGCCGTGCAGCGTGAACCATTGGTTGTAGGTATCTGCGCTGTCGGTGATTGTTGGACCCGGGGTGAGCAACTCCGTGCGCAGGAGCAGCGCAAAGGTTCCGCCGAGCAGGAACGAGCCGAGCACCGACCACATGTACATCACACCGATGCGTTTGTGGTCAAGTGTGAAGATCCAAGAAAGGATTCCGCGCGTGTGCGTCAGGTAATTGTCGCTCGCGGGGCGCGCCTCGATGGTGTCGGGCATGGCGCCGGGTGATGGGAGTTGAATGGTGGTCATGGTGAGAACTTCCTGTGCTAGTTGAGTAAGAGCGCTTGTTGACGCGTCACTTCTTCATGCCGGTTGCGGGGTCAAATTCGGCTTTGAGCTTGCCAGTCTTTGTATCGAACTTTTCGAGTTGTTGCATGTATCCCAGCACTGCATCAATGGCCTTGTCATTCAACTGGCCCTTGAAGGACGGCATGACGTTGCCATAGGTGGGCACGACATACTTGCCAGGAATAAGAATTGAGGTGCGGACATAGTCCTCCCACGTTCCGTACTCCTTGCCATCGCCAACAATTGGATACGCCTTGACGCGCTCAACAATGCCCTTCCAGGACGGTCCAATGCCCACGGTGCCATCAAGCGAGTGGCACTGCTGGCAGCGAGCGAAGATCTTCGGTCCGGCCTTGAAGTACAGCTCTTCTTCTGGAATCTTGTCCATCCACTGGCTCTGATCGATCATCCACTGGCCAAATGAAGCTTCGTCAAGAACATAGACGTAGCGGTTCATTTTGGAGTGGCCGGTGCCACAGTATTCCGTGCAGAACAGGCGGTGTGCTTGCGCGTCATCTTCTGGTCCGGAGACGGTCTTCGCATTTGGATCGCGCGGCGTCTTGCCGGGCTGGCCCGTTGGGAAGTCGCACTGGAACCACGCGTAGGTGTAGCGACCAGGAACAATGTCGCGCTTCACGCGGAAGTCCGGGATGTACAGGGAGTGCAGCACATCGCTGGAACGCAGTACCAACCGAACGGGGCGTCCAGCTGGCACGTACAAGTCGTCGCTCACGGCTCCGTTGGGGTACTGGAAGCTCCATGCCCACTTCTGCGCGGTGACCTTGATGTCAAACGCATTCTTTGGCGCGGTATAGATGTCCAGGTAACTGCGGAAACCGACCACAAAGATGCCGATCACAATGATGGTTGGAATAACCGACCAGGTGATCTCGAGCGGAGTGTTGTGACTCGGGTAATCGGTTCGAAACTTGTCGCCGGTGCGGTGGCGATACTTGACCACAAACCACACCATCAGTCCGACCACCAGTGCAAAGAACACGTAGCAAATCCAATTGATCACGTCCAAGGTGTGATCAACGCCCTGCGAGATGGTGGATGCACCAACGGGCATCCAGAAGGTCGGGGCGGTTGGCTCCGCGGTGCCTGTCTGCGCGAAAGCCGCAAGCGCGGAAACCTGCGAGGCCGTGTGAGCGAGGATCTGATGGGTCATGGACATAGTGTTCGTCTCTATCGGGTATTCGTGCGTCGAGCGCGTTAGTGGTGCGCGACTCCGGGTTGTGCGTTGCTCGGTGGCGCCAAGCGGCGCGCCTGCGACTCTTGCCACCAGAACCAGCCAAGTCCGCCGCCCAGTAGCAGCAGCGTCACAGCACCACCAACTTGCATGACGCGCATCGCCAGGACGACATAGCCGCCTGCTTGTGCGTCATAGATGTGGCACCAAAGAATGATGCGGTCGAGCGTGGTGCCAATCTTGCCTTGCGAAGCCTCTAAGAGCGCCATACGCACGGTGGACTGTTCATACTTCACACCGTACAGAACGCGGCTCAGGCGGCCATCAGGAGTGATGATGAACACGGCGGCAGCGTGCGAGTATTCGCCGTTGGGCTGCATGCGGTATTCAAATCCAACTGCTTCAGTGACTGCATGAATTGCTGGCTCTTCACCAGTCAGGAAGTGCCAGCCAGCAGCGGTCTGCGCGCGGCCGTACTCAGCCACGTAACCAGCCTTCTTGCCGGCGGCCAACTCTGAGCCTTCCTTGGGATTCACAGACAGCGAGATGATGTCGTACTGCTTGCCGACAGTCCAATCCATGTCTTGAATGCCGCGCAGCAGCGCGTTCATCACCAAGCTGCACAGCATGGGGCACTTCATGTACCCAATTTGCAAGATGGTTGGACGATCCTTTGGAAGGACATCGCGGAGGGTCACCAGTTTGCCGTGATCGTCACGGAAAGTTGCATCAAGCGGCAGTTGCGAATCCAACTTGTCGATGATGGTCACACCAGCGAGTTCTGGAATCGCATCCACCGTTGGCGCTGGCTCTTGATACCCGCCACCAACCGACACCTGTGCAGCGATCGACGCGGTAGCGGCGAGTGCAGTGAGTGCGGCGAGGATGGTTCGAGTCAACGTCATAGTCTCTAACAGTAGGCAGCAATTACTTCTGAGCAGAGGCAGCATCCGCTGGGGCGATAACCGGAACTGCAACGGGGGTCGACTTGGGCGCGGGAGCTGGAGCGGGTGCAGGTGCAGCAGCACGGGGCTTGCTCGCCGAGGCCGGTGGCACCGTCAGCGCTGCATTCTGAGAAACCATCTTGATCGCCTGCGCCACGGGAATTCGTTGACGCTCAACCGGCTTACCGGCAATGTCAAGGGAGTAGGTACCCGAGGAGTTCAACAGTTCCATCTGCTTCAGCTTCAAGTCTTCCAGGGCGATGTACTGCGGCTCAATGACCTTGAGATCGACCTCGGTCTGTTCCGTCTTGAAGTACATCACGCTGAGCGCAATGACAACGGCGGTCAGGATGATGATGCCAATCAGAGAGACCAACCAAGTCTGCCCTGCCTCCGGATCGTCCCAGAGGACGCCAGTGGATGTTTCAAATTCGTTGTTTTGTGATGCAGTGGACATGAGTGTGTTCCGTCAGGTGATCACATGTTCTGGAAGGCAAGGCTCTCGCCGAGCGAAGGATCGCGCGATGCAAGCAGTGACTTGCCCATGAGTGAACGCATAGTCATGGAAAGCACCAGGCAGAACATGCCCAGGGTCAGTCCAAGGAGGGTCGGATCGAACAGGTGCGGCGAATCGCTGGCATGCGCGGCCGCAAACTCTGAGTAACGCGCAAAGTCGCCAACATCATGCGGTACATGCGGCACAATCACATAGACCAAATCGACGAAGCCAAAGACCAGCATCCATACGCAGCCAATGGCGAGCGTGGTCGGCCAACGCTTGGGCCAGCGCGAAATAAGCAACACGAACGGAATCAGGAAGTGCCCAAAGAGCAGTGCCCAACTCAACCACAGCCAGCCGCCCACTTGTCGTGAGAGGTACCACGCCGTCTCTTCCGGCAGGTTGCCGTACCAGATCAACATGAATTGACTGAACGCGATGTATGCCCAGAAGACCATGCCAAACGCAAAGAGCAACTTGCCCAGGTCTTGATAGTGCTCAGGAGTAATGATGCCCTTCAACTGACCGTCGCGCTGCAAACGCAAGCACAGAAGGGTCATGGCGCTGAACCCGCAGGTGGCGCACACGGCAAAGAAATACACACCAAACATGGTGCTAAACCAGACCGGGGAGAGACTCATCATCCAGTCAACAGCGGCAAAGGTGATCGAAAATCCGAACAAGATCATCGCCGGTCCGGACCACTTTCGATTGGCGGCGGTGATGGCCGGATCTCCCGTGCGGTCTTGGCGCAAACTTGAGGACCACAGGTAATGGGAAATGCCACCCCAGATCACAAAGTACATCGCCGCGCGAATGAAGAAGAATTTCTGATTCAAGAACCCAGCCTTGTTGCCAACCAATGCTGCATCGGCGGGAGAGACTTTCGCCATCTCCGCCAGGTCGGCCCACGGGAACAGTTCAAAGAGTCGACCCGTCCAACCCATCCACACGATCGGTAGGAACAGGATCCACATCCAGCGCAGGTTCTGCATCAACGCTTCCGCGGGGCGGCGCACCACCACACTCCAGCCAGCGCGCGTGAGGTGCTGAATGATGACAAAGAACAGCGCTCCCAGGCATATCGCGAGAACGAACATCATGGCCACCACATACGCACGTGCAAATTCCTGGGTGTCGCCAGAGCGGTAGCCGGTCCATGCACCGATGCCGATCAGCAATGCCGCGGCAAGCCCAAGGTTGCGCGCGTGCGCACCTAAGCCAGATCCGGTCAAATTGCCGGCGGAGAGATCGGGGGTATTCGAGTGGTCGTGGGCCATATCTTTGGTTCTTTCCAGTGATTCCGTACTCAGTTGGATGCGCCAGCGACTTGCGCGCCGGCCGATCCTGCGTCTTGGCTGAACTGCAGCGCCTTCACATATGCAACGATCGCCCATCGATCAGGCACACTGATCTGCGAGCCGTAGCCAGCCATATTGCGAATACCGTGGGTGACGGTATTGAAGAGCTGACCCATAGGCTGATTGCGTGTGGTGTCGTCGTGCAAGCTCTTGGCGGCAACCCACTGCGTGCCGTTGACTGGACCGTTGGCATTGGCAACCAATTCCATGGCACGCTGATTGACAGCACCATTGCCGAAGCCGGCATAACCGTGGCACGCAGAGCAATAAATATTGAAGCGCTGCTGACCGCGGTTGAGGATCGTCTCATCAAGCGAAATCGACGCTGGCAACGTGGTGGCCCATTGACCATTCACAACACCTTCGTAGAGGTGCGTATCGACGTACGACTCGCCGCGGGCAACCGCACCCTGCACCAGTGGACGCATGGAGCGCTTATCCGCAAAGAGCGGATTTGGGGACTGCGTCTTGTACTTCGGTTGCAGGTCCATGTCCCAGAAAATATGGATGGGAGCATTTGGGCTCGGCGTAGCACGCATACGTGCGAACACCAGCGGCGGGATCAGCGCGAAGCAGCCACCAATCATGAGGACGTAGATGATGATGCGGGGAATCTTTGGCATGTCAGTCCTCCACCACGGCTTCGACAGCGGCTGCGCCGCATGACTTGAGATCGGCTTCAGTCTTACTGCGGTAGAAACGCGGGTCGCGCGCCTCGATCGAGATAAAGAACCGGTCATCCGATGCGCGACGGAAACGGTCGCAAGTGAATAGCGGGTTATGCAGCTTTGGCAGCCCGTTCATCAAGAACATCAGACCCACGCAACTGAGCGCGGAGAACAGAATGGTGAGTTCAAACATCACCGGCACGAATGCCGGAATGCTGAGCGCGGGCTTACCACTGATCAGGAACGGGTAGCCGGTCACCCACACCAGTGCCCAAATGGTGAAATTGAACGAGTTGGTGAAGAGCTGAAGGACCAGACCGGTGGTGCATCCAGTCGCACCAGCAACAAACACCAAGACCGGCAAGATGGTGCGCTGGATGCCCATCGCCTTGTCCAATCCGTGCACGGGGAAAGGTGTGTGGCAATCCCAATAGCGATAGCCCTTGTCGCGGATCTTCTCTGCAGCGGCAACAATCTGCGCAGGGTTCTCAAACTCCGCAACCAATCCGTACAAACGCGCTGGTGCGACGGTGCTGGATGGTGCGCTTGTCTGTGTGGTTAATGTGGTCACGAGGGGTCTCCATTTGCGGAGTGCGCGGCGGCAGGGTTCGAGCCCGCTCCGTGTGATTGATGCCAGCCTTCCCAATGTGGGTCGGCCTGTGGCATGACGCCCTTCACTTCAGCGATGGCAATCATCGGCAAGAAGCGGCAGAACAGTAGGAACAGCACACCAAAGAGGCCGAACGCCCCAAGCATGGTGCCGATGTCAACCCAGGTAGGAACGAATCGATCCCAACTGGAAGGCAAGAAGTCATTAGCGAGGCTGGTGACGATGATCACGAAGCGCTCAAACCACATGCCCACGTTGACGAAGAGACTGAGGATGAACATCAGCGGAATGCTGGTACGCACCTTCTTGAACCAGAAGAGCTGCGGAGTGATGACGTTGCAACTCACCATGATCCAATACGCCCAGGAGTACTGACCGAAGGCGCGGTTCATGAATGCGAACTTTTCGTACAGCGCGCCGGAGTACCAGGCGATGAAGAATTCCATTCCGTACGCGTAGCCCACCATGCATCCGGTCACCAAGATGACCTTGTTCATGTTGTCCAAGTGGCGCAGCGTGATCAAGTTCTTCAGTCCGAACAACTCGCGCGCCGGCACTGCCAAGGTCACCACCATGGCAAAGCCACTAAAGATGGCGCCGGCAACAAAGTACGGCGGGAAGATGGTGGTGTGCCAGCCCGGAAGCTGACTGGTGGCAAAGTCAAAGGACACCACGCTGTGCACCGAAAGCACCAGCGGAGTGGAGAGCGCTGCCAACAGCAAGTACGCGCGCTCATAACGGTGCCAATGGCGATTGGAGCCGCGCCATCCGAGCGAGAACAGACCGTACGCCATCTGCTGAACCTTGCCCTTGGCACGATCGCGCATGGTGGCCAAGTCCGGCACCAGACCGACGTACCAGAAGAGCAGTGAAACCGTGAAATAGGTGCTCACTGCAAACACGTCCCACAGGAGCGGGCTGCGGAACTGCGGCCACATAGCCATTTGGTTTGGGATTGGGAAGAGCCAATACGCCAACCACACGCGACCAACGTGAATACCGGGGAAGAGACCGGCGCAGATGACCGCGAAGATGGTCATCGCCTCTGCAAATCGGTTGATGCCGGTGCGCCACTTCTGTCGGAACAAGAACAGAATGGCGCTGATCAGCGTTCCTGCGTGACCGATACCAACCCAGAACACGAAGTTGGTGATGTCGAAGGCCCACATCACCGGGTTGTTGAGACCCCAGACGCCGACGCCGGTGAAGATCAGATAGTGGACGACGAATCCAAGGTTCATCACCAGCAGCATGCTGATACCAAACATGATGTACCACGCCATTGGAGGCTTGCGCGTCTCATTGGGGCGGCAGATCGTGTTGGTGACTTGGTGGAAATCGGTGTGCCCAAGAACAAGCGCGGTGCGCTTGCCTGGGACATCCCCGGTGTTATCGATGTCGTGGGCTTGAATGGTGCTCATGCCTTGCCTCCCTGAGGAGCAGTGACAGCGGGTGCGGCCGCGTGACCGGCGTGATCGTGACCATGATCGTGTCCGTGATCATGACCACTGTGATCGGTGGACGGATTGTCAACGCGAGCCAAATACTTGAGACGCGGCTTGGTGTTCAGTTCGCCCAGCAAGTCGTAACTACGCTTGGAGCGCTGCAGTTGCAAGACATCGCTTCCGGCAACATTCAGGTCACCAAACACGATCGCGCCGGTTGGGCACGCCTGCTGGCAAGCGGTCTGCACCGTGCCGTCGGCGATGGAACTCGCCGCGCTGCCCGAATCAATCCCACCCTCGCGAACCCACTTGTTCTTGGAGGAAATCTTCGCCTGCTGAATGCGCTGCGTGCAGAACGAGCACTTCTCCATGACGCCTCGCATGCGCACGGTGACTTCCGGGTTGAACTGCATCTTGGCCATATCAGCCGGACCATCCTTGAGGTAGTACTCAGGCTTGGTCATCAAGATGCCGCCCTCGCGTACCGGATCGCGGCGCTGGTAATCAAAGAAGTTGAATCGACGCACCTTGTAAGGGCAGTTGTTGCTGCAGTAACGCGTACCGATGCAGCGGTTGTAGACCATGTTGTTCAGGCCGTCCATGTCATGGACGGTGGCTGCCACCGGGCACACCTGCTCGCACGGTGCGTTCTCGCAGTGCACGCACGTCACCGGCTGTACGCGATACGCCTCGGGCTTCGCTGCGGTGCCGCCCTTGAAGTAACGGTCAATACGGATCCAGTGCATCTCGCGACCGCGAGCCACTTGATCCTTACCAACGATCGGAATGTTGTTCTCTGCCTGGCATGCCACGACGCAGGCGCTGCAACCAGTGCACGATGCAAGGTCAATGGTCATCGCCCAGCGATACTTGGCTCCATCAAGGTTTGACTCCTCCCACATGGAGAGGCGATGCGCCACGTGGGACGCATGCTTCGCAAAGTCGGGGTGTTCCTTATAGTGCTCAAGCGATGCTTCACGAATCAGGGTTGGCAGACGCTCCTGAATGGAGTCGAGCGGAACGGACTCGATGGCTGCATCAGCAGTGCCGTGGTCCTGAGTGTGAGCAAATGCATAGGCGCTTTTCGCGTTGTTTGCGCTGGCCTTGACGCCCGTTGCAAGCCTCGGTGCGTTCAGCGTGCGCAGTGCGGATGCTGCAAATCCAGAATCAGCTGCAATGCCGCCCGCCGCTTCACCGCGGC
>JBBAOD010000075.1:0-10516 GCA_040401635.1 Phycisphaerales bacterium | reverse complement strand
TGCCGCCTTGCGAGCGCTCTCAAGCGTCTCTTCCGCCACCACATTGGCGCGCGCGCAACCCTTCTTCAGAATGTCCAGGAGTACCGCATCATCGTCACCGATCCGCTCGCGGCGGACGCGCATCGGCGCCAACAGCCGGTTGATTGCCTCCGCCACTTCCACCTTCACATGGCCATCGCCAAGGTTGTCACCTGCGGCATAGCGTCGCTTCAATTCAGCCACGCGATCAGGATCTTCAATGAATGTGTCCACATACTGAAACAGCGCGTTCTCAATGTCACCAGGCTCCGTTGGGCTCTGCCGACCTGTGAAGATCTTCTTCACTTTGTTCTCGACTTCTTTCGGCGAGTCACTAATGTAGATCGCATTTCCAAGACTCTTCGACATCTTGTTCTTGCCATCAATCCCAAGCAACCGACCAACCTTGCCCACTTCCGCACGCGGCACTGGCCAAATTCCCCCAAGTTTCACGTGATCGGCATCATCTGCATCCGTTGGCACGCCGCAGTACATCTGATTGAAGCGCCGGCCAACTTCGCGGGTGAGTTCCAGGTGCGGTACCTGATCTTCGCCCACCGGAACGCCCACTGGTCGGAACGCCAAGATGTCCGCGCATTGCCCCACCGCATACAGCGGGAATCCAAACGAGTATGTCTCGCCGAGACCCTTCATCTCAATCTCAGTCTTCAATGTTGGGTTGCGCATCACGCGATTGAACGGCAACAGCATGGCAAACAAGAATGTCAATTCATGGATCGCGGGAATTTCGCTCTGCAAGAAAATCGTCGATCGCTCCGGATCGATACCCATCGCCAGGTAGTCCTTCACAATGGCAATCGTGTCGCGGCGAATGTCTTCTGGCTTATCAGCGCGCGTCGTAAAGGCGTGGTAATTGGCAAGAATGAAGTAGCAGTCATGGGTCTCCTGCAATTCCACGCGGCGTTTCACGCTTCCCACCCAGTGGCCAAGGTGAAGTTGCCCAGTGGGGGTGTCGCCAGTAAGAATTCGAGGTCGTTCTGCGGTCATGGAAGCGGAAGGATACGCCCCAGCATTGCTAGAATTCTCCAACAATGATCGGCGAACCCCATGACGACGAAATTCAGGTTGAAGCACTTGACGACCAGCTCGGCAGCCCACGCCTGCGCGGCACGGTGATTGCCCGGTACAACGCTGAGGATTTGTATGACGCGTTGGCATCGGACCTGATTGTTCATTCCGCCAATTGTGTGCGCCAGTTTGGTGATTTCCACCTGGCACTCTCCGGCGGTCGAACGCCGTTCCCGCTCTACGAGCGCCTGATGTACGACCCGCGCTTTCGCATTCTGCCGTGGCGGCGCACGCATCTGTGGATGGTGGACGAGCGTTGCGTTCCATTCGAAAGCGAACTCTCCAACTTCAGTCGTATCAAGGAAGTGATCGTTGATCACTCCGATATCCCGCCCGAGCAAGTGCACCCCATGCTTGCCAACACGCCCGAGTCCGCCGATCGCTATGAGCGCGAACTCCGCGACACACTCGGGTGGCGCCCCAAGGGTCATGATCGCCTCGACTTCGTGCTGCTCGGCATGGGCACTGATGGTCACACCGCCAGCATCTTTCCTAGTTCGCCCGCGCTGCACGGCACTGATCGCCTCGTGATGGATGTTGCCGCGCCCACCACTTCCACGCCGGCAGTACCGCGCTGCACGCTCACCATGCAGATGCTGAACGCGTCGCGCTTTGTTGCGCCCTTCATCATGGGCGCGGATAAAGCACCCATCTTGCAACGCGTCGTCGATGGCGCATCACCCGATGAACTGCCCATCGCCGGTCTTCGCCCCGTCGCTGGCGAATTGCGTTGGTTCCTGGACGCCGCGGCCTGCGGGCGTAGTTGACGGGACTGGCACATGGAAGGCGCTCTGGGGGGTGCGCGCACATGTATTTCTGGACGCACGAAATTTGCCGCCGTTCTATTGGAGCCCCGGGGTCGATGCGCCGAAATCCCTATGTTGCCTCTCTATTGATTGGTTGATATTTGCCGCCGAAAGAGCCCTCTATGCGCCTGCCAATTCACGAACACCGCCGCTTCTTTGCATGCTCATCGCGCCCACTTTCAGCAGTGGGATCTCGTCCGCTTGCAGCGATGGTGATGCTCATGCTCTTTCCGTTCGTCACATCGGCTGTGGGCGATGTCGTGGTTCCTGGTGACGGCACACCAGTGATCGTCACCGACGTCCCATCAATCGGCGCAAACCTCAGCTTTATCGCTGGCGACGGCAGCCCCGCCCAACTACAGCTGCTGACCGGTGGCATCTACAGCGGCGAATGGAGCATCACCAACGTTTCCGCCATCTTCGACTTGAATGGTGGGTCGCTGGTCATCGCGCCCGGCATCGGAACGGGCACCGCTTCAGGTGATGCCAACGTTCGCGTTGTGAACGGCGCTTTGCAACTGGGCACCAACTCGTTCCTGACGGGCTTCGGCACCACCGGCTCTGGCGGGACCCTCTCGGCCATCCAAGGCGGTCGCCTAGTGATCGATGACGATCGCTGGCTCAGCAACATGGTGCTGCTGCAACTGGGAGGCGCATGGACGTCCGCCAGCGCGGCAACGCTCGCGTACTCCGGCAGCACTTCGATCACTTCTGCGGCGGGCGTCTCGCTGGAAGGCGGCACCGCTTCCGCCATCGCGCTCTCGGGTGCGGGCTCGCTCACGCTCACTGGCGACATCAGCGGCACCGGCGACCTCGTCGTCGCCTCCGGCGGCGGCACCGGCACCGTCAACCTGTCCTTCGTCAGCGGCAGCTTCGACGGTAAGACCGTCATCGATAACGCCGCCGCCAGCATCAACACGCAGAACTCGATCGGTACGCAGGGGCTGACGTTCAACAGCGCCACGGTCACCGCGGGTACTGCACTGACGCTCGGCGTCGGCCAGGTGTTTGACCTCGGTGGCACGTCCACGCTCACCGGTGGCGGCGCTGGTCTCACTGCATTCAACGTGAACGGCGGCATGACCGGCAGTGGCGACATGACGCTCACCGGCATCAACATGACGGTCGGCGGCACTACCTCCACCTACACGGGCGGTGTCAGCCTTGCGGGTGTGGCGGGCAGCGAGTCCACCATCACCACAACGAACGCGGCATGGCTCGGCGGCGTGAGTTCGCTGACGATGGCGAACAACACGTCGTTGACTTACGCCGGCACAGCCGCCGGTACTTACGGCGGCGCGATCATCACTGGCGGCGCTGCCACCGACCGCGCGCTGATCTTCACCTCCGGCGCCGGCAACGGCGACCTGACCCTCAGCGGTACGGTGGCCGGCACCGGCGACCTCGTCATCGGCGCTGCACCTGGATCCACCGCCAAGACCACGCTGGCCTTCACAACGGGAACGCTCGCCGGCCGCACCATCATTGAAGATGCGAACGTCGCCATCAACACGCAGGCATCGATCGGCGACGCGGGTCTCTCCCTCACCGGCGCCAACGTCACGTTGGGCACGGCCATCACCCTCGGCGCGGCGCAGGATTTGGCAATCTCCACCGCCTCCACTATCTCCGGTCTCGCCGGCGGCGCAAACACCGCGTTCACCGTGAATTCCGCCATGAGCGGCGCTGGCAACCTGGGCATCGATCATGTCAGCATGAATGTCGGCGGAGCTACCTCCACGTACGTCGGTGCACTGACGCTCGCGGGTGCTTCGACAATCACCACCTCGAACCAACAGTGGCTGTCGAACGTCGCTTCGATCAACCTCGGCAATGAAACATCGTTGATCTACGACGGCACCGTCGCAGGCAACTACTCCGGTCCGTTGAACGCCACCGGCGCATCGGCCACCATTGCCACTTCCGGCGCGACTGCCGCAGACTTCATCGTCGACGGCACGGTGACCGCCACGGGAGATCTGGTTGTCTCTGCACTCGACGGTTCCACGGTCACCACTACGCTGGCGTTCAACAACGCCAGCAGCGTCACTGGCCGCACCGTCATCGACGGCGCGAAGGCGAAGATCGACACCGCGTTCTCCGTGGGCGCCGCCGGCCTCGCGCTCACCGACGGCGACCTCACGCTTGGCAACGCGCTGACACTCGGCGCTGGCCAAGCATTCGCCGTGACCGGCACCTCGAGCGTCACCGGCAGCGGCGGCGCCAACACGTTGTTCAACGTCAACGAGGCGATGTCCGGTACGGGCGCGCTCACTATCTCGGGCGTTGATCTCTCGGTCGGCGCAGCCACGTCCACGTTCACCGGTGGCCTCGCGCTGGAGGCTGGCTCCACCGCTACCACCAGCAACACGGCGTGGCTCGGCGGCCTCACTTCGCTCACGCTGAACGCTGATGCCACGGCCACGCAGTTCACCTACACCGGCAACGCCACCGCTACGTACGCGGGCACGCTGATCTCAGGCGGCACCGCCGCAGCCACCATCGCCACATCCGGTGCCGGCACCGGCGCGCTCAATTTCACCGGCACCGTGGATGGCAGCGGCGACCTGGTTTTCAAGGCGCTCTCGGGCTCCACCGCCACTACCACGCTTGCCTTCACCTCGAGCACGTTCACCGGCACCACGGTGATTGACACCATGTCCGCCGCCGTGAACACGCAAGCATCCGTCGGCGGCGCTGGCATGCGCATCCTCGGTTCGCAGGTTTCGATCGGCGCGAACCTCTCGCTGAATTCCACTCAGTCACTCACAATCGGTGGAACCACCACGCTCACTGGCGCGCCGGCGGGCACCACCACGCTGGTATTGGACGGCGGCCTCAACGTCTCGGGCGCTTCGGCCGACCTCACGCTATCCGCGCTCAGCGCCTCGATCGGCGCCGGCGCAGCCTCCAACTTCGCCGGTAACGTCACGCTGAACGATGGCTCCGTATTCACCGTCACCGATGACGCAGACCTCGGCGCCACCTCAGTCTTCTCCGACGCGCTCAACACCGGCGGCGCAGTGACCGTCGCTGGCGACGGAACCTTGGCCCACATCGGCAGCGTCGGCAACGCATTCAAGGGTTTGCTCAATCCGGGCGACCACAGCAATACTGGTTCTTCAACGCTTGCCGTCACTGGCGACGTCATTCTTGACGCAACCTCCACCACCAGCTGGTATCTGCTTGATTCCACGGGTAATGCCGATCGTCTCAACGCGGGCGGCGCGTTCGCACTCAACGGTTCTGCAGCCAAGATCATCTACGACTCGGCCTTCTACAGCGGCACCTTCATCCCCGCCTCTGGTGTCACCGTCGATTACGTGATGGCCGCCGCCGGAACATTGAACGGCACGTTCAGCACCGTGGATGTGGTCACAGTCGATCCGCTCACCGGCCTCGCCACTGATCATGCGGTGAATGCCACCGGCTCCACCTACTTCATGGGTGGTGCATTTGAGGTGAGTTACGCGGGCAATCAATTCAGCCTGCAGATCATTGGCCAGGGCGGCTCGTATCCACTGCCCGATGGCACCACGAGTACCAACATTGTGGTCGATGTGCAGACGGGTAATGGAACAGTGAAGCGCAATGCCAATGTCGGCACGGTGAACAACAGTCAAATCAATGCATCGGCCGCAGCGATCACCGCGATCGCCACTGGTCCAACCGGTACGGATGAGCAGTACGTCGCTACGCAGATGTTGCTCCTCACTCCCGGCGCCTTCGCAAGTGCTGAGGTGGCGCTTTCCAACGTTTCCAATCCGTACGCGCTGCCCAACGTCACTATGAACCAGCTCTTTCAGGCTGGAGACGTAGCCATGAAGCGACTGATGCAACTGCGCGAAAGTACAGCGCCGACCACAGTCGCTCCGCTGCTGAGTTCCAAGGGCGGCTTGACCGACCAGGAATCACTGACCGCTGGCTCCGCCGTTGTCACTGGCAACTCATTCACCAGTTTCGGCGCGCCATTGAACGGCCCAACTCCTGATGATGGTGCTCGGTGGTGGTCGCGCGGTTACGGATTCACCAACAGCGTCAGTGATGACACGTGGGCAAAGACCAGCTACAGCTCGGCTACTGGTGGCCTGATGTTCGGCGCCGACATGGTGCTTGGCAAGGGTTTCATCGCGGGTGCGTTCATCGGTTACATGCCCGGAACGGTTGACATCACCGGCGGCTTGGTTGACGAGACGGACACCATCAACGGTGCGAACGTCGGCATCTACGGCAGTTGGGTCCCGGATTCTGGAAAGTGGTACGTGGAGGCTGCCGCGCAGGGCGGCTACGCGGGCGTTGACCGTACGCGCGACCTTTATATCCCGGGCGTTGTGCGCACGGCCACATCGGACAACTCGCTGTGGGCGGCTTCGGTGAACTCGGAGATCGGCATGAACATTCGTATCGGCGGCGACATGTTCGTGCAGCCATACGCGGCGGTGGCTGCCGGTTACGTTGGTCAAAGCTCCTACACAGAGCAGGGCGCTGGCAGCGCAAACTTGGATGTTTCAAGCCAAAGCGCCGTGATGTTGCAGCCATCGATTGGCTCACGCATCATGCACACGTTGCGCATTGATCGTGATGTGTTGACGCCGTACATTGGCAGTGCGTTCATCGCCGCGGTGCCGATCGGCGACTGGGATGTCACCGCCACGAACGCGTACAGCGCAACACCTGGTTACTCCGTGTACGGCAGTCCAGAGACGCGTTACGGCGCCAGCTTTGAGGCGGGTGTTGAGTTTGCGTCGTACAAGGGAATCACCGCTTACTGCTCGTTCAACGGCATGCAGTTGGACAACGAGCAACAGTACGGTGGCCAAATCGGTGTCATCGTTCCCTTCTAAAGTCGGCGCCGTCTCGCTCTGCCCCGCGGTTCTTGGTATGCAATCGCTGCATTTCTGAACGTGAGTTTCAGATCAAAATTACCGCATTTTTCAGCAAATTCGAGCACCTTCCCTAACTCCCGGTCGTAGGGTTCTTTGCGTCTGAAATGCAATGCAGAAGTTGAAACTCCTACCAAGGGAGAGCGTTATGACATTCACATACGGTTCTTTAGCATGCGTTCTGCTCACGGCCTCCGCTACCTATGCGGAGACGACCTTCTCGTTCACCAACCAATGGGCAGGTGGCGGTCAAGGGCTTTTCCATATCACTAATGACACCAGCCAGCCCATTCAAGGTTGGACTTTGCGGTTTGACTGGAACGCCGACATCACCAGTGCGTGGAACGGCACCGTGCAGTCGCATGTTGGCAGTCAGTACAAGATCATTAACGCCGAATACAACGCCACTATCGCGCCTGGCGCGTCCGTCGATGTTGGTTGTGTCGCCAACTTCGCGATTGCCGGCCTCTTGCCAACGTCGATAACCATCGCGCCGGTGGCGCAGTGCCCGGCCGACGTGAACATGGATTCCAAGGTGGATTCTGGTGATGTTGGGGCGATCCTTGGCAATTGGGGGAGTACTTCCCCGATCTATGACCTGAACGCCGATGGCATCACCGACAGTGCCGACCTCGCCGTTGTTCTCGGTGCGTGGGGTCCCTGCGCGACCGGTGGTGGAGGTACGGGCGGCGGAGGAACTGGTGGTGGTGGCACGGGCGGCGGCGGTGGCGGCGGCGGAGATAACGGCGCCGTGGCTCCGGTCATCACGAGTCCGGCGACCGCTTATGGAACCGTTGGCTCCACCTTCACCTACCAAATCACCGCAAGCGGCACACCGACTTCCTTCGGCGCCACCGGATTGCCCGCCGGGCTCTCCGTGAACGCCACCAGCGGACTGATTTCTGGAACTCCAACGCTTGCTGCAACGGCCAGCGTGTTGTTAGCCGCGAGCAATGCAGTCGGTACCGCGAACCAATCGGTTGTAGTCACCGTCTCGCCACCGAGTGCGCCTGGTGATTTCAACTACGCCGAAGTGCTGCAGAAGTCGCTGTACTTCTATGACGCGCAGCGTTCCGGAAACGTAGCAGATGGCTTCCGTGTTCCATGGCGCGGCGACTCCGCACTGACCGACGGAAGCGATGTCGGCATTGATCTGACCGGCGGCTACTACGACGCCGGCGATCACGTGAAATTCGGTCTGCCGATGGCAAGCTCGCTCTCGCTGCTTGCGTGGGGTGGCATTGAATACGGGGCGGCCTACGACCAGTCGGGCCAGAAGCTCGCATTGCTCGCAGCGGTTCGCTGGGGAACCGACTTCATCATCAAGGCGCATCCTTCGGCAAACGTGCTGTATGGACAAGTTGGAAATGGTTCGTTGGACCACAGCTATTGGGGTCCGTGTGAGACCATGAACATGGCGCGACCTTCGTACGCCATCACCGCAGCCAAGCCCGGCTCCGATCTGGCTGGTGAGTCCGCGGCAGCCATGGCAGCGGCAAGCATGCTGTTCCGCAGTACTGACCCCGCATACGCGGACACCTTGCTGGCACACGCCCGCACGCTGTTCAACTTTGCGGACACGTACCGAGGTAAGTACTCGGAATCCATCACCGACGCGGCGATCTACTACAACTCGTGGTCTGGCTATTACGACGAGTTGGCGTGGAGCGCAGCATGGTTGTACCGAGCCACCGGTGAGGCGGCGTATCTGGCCAAGGCGGAAGCCATCTACAGCCAGAACATTGCTGGCCTGCCATTGAAGTGGACGCACAACTGGGATGACAAGACCTACGGCGTCACCGTGCTGCTCGCGCAACTCACCGGCAACAGCTCCTACAAGGCTGCGGCTCAAAGGTGGCTGGACTTCTGGACCGTTGGCGACAACGGCAGCAGAATCGCATACACCGCCGGCGGTTTGGCGTGGCTCGATCAGTGGGGCTCGTTGCGCTACGCGGCCAACACGTCCTTCCTGGCACTGATCTATGCCGACCGGGTCGGCGATGTCGGCACGCGCTACCGCGACTTTGCACGCAATCAGATTGATTACATGCTTGGCAAGAACCCCAATGCGCGCAGCTACGTGGTCGGATTCGGCGTGAATCCGCCAATGAATCCGCACCATCGCGGCGCACACGGTTCTTGGAATGGCAGCATGACCACGCCCGCCGCGTCGCGACACATCTTGTACGGCGCATTGGTTGGTGGTCCAAGCACCACGTCGGATTCGTCATACACGGACGATCGCAGCAACTACATCTGCAACGAAGTCGCGCTGGACTACAACGCGGGCTTCACCGGTGCAGTGGCTCGGCTTGCACAGGATTCGACGGGCGTTCCAGTGGCGAACTTCCCGCCGGTGTCGGAGCAGGGATCCATCGACGATGAGTTCTTCGTCGAGGCGTCGATCAATCAGCAGGGCAGCGGATTCACCGAAATCCGTGCACTGTTGAACAATCGCTCCGCCTTCCCGGCTGCTGGTTCCAGCACTCTTTCCATCCGTTACTTCGTGGATCTCTCCGAGCTGTTTGCGGCCGGCTACGACCAGACATCGGTGGTCGTGAGCGGCAACTACATCCAGAACGGAACCGTGGCCCCGGCGTTGAAGGTGTACGACGCGGCGCGCAAGTTGTATTACGTCGACGTGAGCTTCGTGGGCACGTACATCGCGCCAGGAACAGGAAGCTCATACTGGCGTGAGGCGCAATTCCGTATGGCGCTGAAGACCGGTGTCCCGGCTTCTGCGTGGAATGCGGTCAACGATCCGTCCTTCACTGGTCTTGGAGCTGGCAATGCAAGCATGATCAAGACCAGCAAGATCGCGGTGTATGACGACGGCGTCCGATTGACTGGAGTGCTTCCGTAAGCGCGCCCTTCACGTGACATCGGTGCGTTGAACAGTTTCGCCATCTCCTGTGAGTCCCCTCTTGGTCCCTGCGGCCAACGAGGGGACTCTTTTTACGGGGGGCGATCGGAAGAGAGTGACTTATTGAGCGAGGTACGCCTCAAGTATCGCGCACGCGGCCAGTGCGTCGCGCAGTTCCTTCTTCTCGCGGTGTGTTCGACCGCTCTGCGACATGCGCTGGTCTGCTTCGAAGCTCGAAAGCCGTTCATCATGAAAGTGCACCGGCAGACGTACGCGCGCAGCAATGGCGGCGCCGAACTCACGCGCATCAGTGACGGCGGCGCCTTCCGTTCCGTCCATATTGATTGGCAAGCCAATCACCAGCGCATCGGGTCCATGCCGATCAATGGCCTTAGCAAGCGCATCCATCAGCGCCGGTCCGCGCGAAACCATCAGCACCTCTACTGGTTGCACGATCCGCAGCACATCATCGCCTGCGGCCAGGCCGGTTCGCTTTGCACCAAGATCAATCGCTAGGTATCGCATGAATTCAGCGCAACGCTTCCGGTACGAGACCAGCAATGTCTTTCACCCTCTCCGCGAGGTCCGCGCGCACCACCAGTGTCGCATCCTTGGTGCGCACGACAATCACATCGGTCAGTCCGATGGTGGTGATGACGTGCGAAGGATCATCACTCAACGCCAGCACGCCCGTGCTCCCCACATGCAGCGCCTGCGCGTTGGTTCGATTGCCATCGCCGTCCGCGGCGAGCGTCTCGCCATAGCTTGGCCAACTGCCAACATCACGCCACTCGACGCTCATCGGTACCACGCATACGGAAAGCGTTGGATCTTTCGAAGCCGGCTCCATCAGCGCG
>JBBAOD010000074.1:6171-10520 GCA_040401635.1 Phycisphaerales bacterium | reverse complement strand
GAGCGCAGCCGTCCGCGTCCGAGGGTCCCGCGCGCAACGGAGGGGGCGGGGGACGACTCAACTCACTTTGACCCCGCGCGCTTTCCGGCTCCCTATGATTGCTCCTCCTGTGCTCCTCCTGATTGACAACTATGACTCGTTCACCTGGAACCTCGTCCAGCGTTTCAGCGAGATCGACCCGAGCTTGCGCATCGAAGTCATCCGCAATGATGCCATCGACGTCGCCGGCGCCGAGGCGCTTGCCCCCACGCACCTGGTGATCTCGCCCGGCCCGTGCACGCCGAAGGAGGCCGGCATCAGCGGCGCGCTACTTTCGCACTTCAAAGGCCGCATCCCTGCGCTCGGTGTCTGCCTCGGTCACCAAGCGATCGGCGATATCCACGGTATGACCGTTCGCCGCAATGACATCGCAGTGCACGGTAAGACCAGTCCCATTCATCATGATGGACGCGGACTCTTTGTTGGCCTGTCGAACCCATTCATCGCCACGCGCTACCACTCGCTGGTGATTGACCCAGCCACGGTTCACCCGGACTTTGAAGTCACCGCTCGCACGGAGCGTGACGAGATCATGGGTATCCGTTGGAAAGCCCCCACCGGCGCAGCGCCGCTTGAGGGCGTGCAATTTCACCCGGAGAGTTTCCTCACCGTTGGGGGTCCGCAGCTTCTTGCCAATTTCCTTGCCATGCAGCCTGCAGCGATCCGCGCCGCGGCCCCATCCGCTGTTAAGCGGACGGTGTGAACGTCATGCCGCTTTCGACATAGAAGTTCAGCATGTCGCCGGTCTGCCATGAGCCCGCAGTTTGTGACGGCTCAATGGTTACCCATGCCGGGAACGCCAACTCCAGGAGCACGGCGTTGGCAGTCACATCGACGGCCAACACGCGCCCCTGCACAATCCGCGGCGTGCCCCAGACTGGCTCAATGAAGCATCCGCCGGCATTCGCGTGCCAGGCGCGCAACGCCTTGCCGCGCACGGAACCGTTGATGCGCTTGCCTACTTTGCTTGCAAGCGTTGCGGCGTCACCAACCAGCACCAGCTCTACGCGGTACGCGGAGTTGGGCATGGAAATGCGCACGCGTGCGGGCGTACTTCCCGATGCAGGGATGATCTCTTCCAATACAACACGAGCGATGTCTTGAACAGTAGTAGTCATTGGTGGGCTCACATTTACTTTGCGGCGGCTGTCGGCGCTTCGATGATCTTCTTCATAGTGGCCGATGCGTTGTAGACGGCCATCTCGCCGGCGCCAGCAGTATCAACGCCAAGGCGCCCGATCTGCACCCCGTGCGAATTGCGAACGCTGATCGCGCCGCCGTCGCCATCGACTGCAGCTCCAGCGACCACGATTGCCTGGCCGGTGGTGTCGAGCAGATTCATCAGTCCGCCCGTCTTGCCTCCGCCGATAGCGGCCACGCGTCGCTCTTGCATGTATGCGGCAAGCGTTCCGGCTGATCCGTTTGCTTCCGCCATGAATGCGGGTGCGCCGGTCAAAGTTCCAACCATGAATCGACCGCCGCCTTCTTCCTTGGTATCCATCAGAATGGCAGCCGCTCCTGAGCCGTTGAGCACTTCAATGGCGCCGCCCTTACCAGCGCCCGCGCTTGCAAGCGAAACAGCTACCGCGCCCGCGCCGTCCTTCAAAGTGAGATCACCGCCAGCTACTGCAAGGAACGCTGCACATTCATTGCCTGATGCATCGGCGATACGGAGTGTGCCGGTCTGATCTTCTGCGCCGCCGGCAAAGACGATTTCCTTGCCAGCTTGATTGCGCATCGAAAGTACCGAAGCGCCTTGAGCCACACCAGCAAGCATGCCAAGTTCGCCACCCGGGCGCCGCATACTGATGACTGCGCCACCGGCGCCTGCTTCGGCGCGCAGGCTGCTGGCGTTGCTACCGGAGCCATTCAGAACGAGCGCGCCACCTTCTTCCCCGCGCGCGAACGTTGCCAGCGTGGTGCCGTCAACGTCGCCGATTTCCACGCGACCACCAATTGGTGTTGCAAAGAGACCGCCGACAGGCTTACCGACAAGATTCCAAATCGCTAGGTCGCCACCGTCTGTACCCGCCGACAGACGCACGACATTCGCGCCGCCCTTCGACCAGACATCAAGTTGACCGCCAGTGGCACCGGCTTGTGCGAGCATGACCACCTTGTCGCCCTCGCCAACAACTTCAAGGCGTCGCACGCGGATCACGTCTTCAACGCGTGCCACCTGCGTTGCGGCAACCAGGCCGCCAGCAAGTGCCACCGCGCCCAGGATGATCGTTCCGGTGCGCCAGCGCACGGCATCGCGTCGCGCTGCGGCGAGCTCATGCTCAATGCGTGCAAGGCGAGCGGTGATCACGGATGACATATCGGTGTGTTCGGGAGTTCCCATAGGTGTTTTGTAGGATACGCGTCTTACAGAAAGCGCGACCCCCGATGAGCAAGAAGACCACCACCAAGCGACCGTCCCCAATCAAGCACACCACCCTTGGCATCGGGCTCGTTGGCACCAAGTTCATGGGCAAGGCCCACAGCAATGCGTGGATGTCCGCCCCCCGGTTCTTTGACCTACCGCTGGTAGTCAACATGCGGGCGGTGGCTGGCACCAAAGTGCAGGATGTGGCTGAATTCTCGCAGCGCTGGGGTTGGCAATGCTGCAGCGACGAATGGCAAGACTTGGTCACCGATCCACAGATCGGCTTGATCGACAACTGCACCCCTAACCACGTCCATGCGGAAGTTTCGATCGCCGCTCTCGCCGCCGGCAAGCATGTGGCGTGCGAGAAGCCGCTCGCCGGCACCCTTGACGATGCCCGCCGCATGCGCGATGCCGCCAAGAAGGCAGCTGCCAAGGGGATCAAGACATTCGTTTGGTTTAACTACCGCCGTTGCCCGGCGGTGGCCTTGGCGCATCAGTTGGTGAATGAAGGCAAACTTGGCCGCATCTTCCATGTGCGCGCGAGCTATCTACAGGATTGGGGCGGTCCATCCACGCCGCTCCTTTGGCGCTTTCAAGGCAAACTTGCGGGCAGCGGGGCGCATGGCGACCTCAATGCACACATCATTGACATGGCCCGTTTCATTACCGGTGAAGAAGTGATCGAAGTGGTGGGCGCGATTGAGGAGACCTTCATCAAGGAGCGCGACATCATCGAATCAACTGGCGGCGCCATTGCTGGCAAGGGCGCCAAGCGCGCCGTGCGGGGCAGCCGTAAGGGCAAGAGCACCGTTGATGATGCGGTCCTCTTCATGGCGCGCATGTCTGGCGGCGCGATCGCCAGCTTTGAGGCTTCGCGCCTTGCCACGGGTAACCAGAATCGCAATCAGATTGAGATCAATGGCGAGAAGGGCAGCCTGAAGTTTGACTTCGAGCGCATGAACGAACTGCAGTGGTGGGATCACACGCTGCCCGCCCGCCTGCGCGGTTGGAGCCGAGTGATGTGCACCGACGCCACTCATCCCTACGCGTCCAACTATTGGCCCGCCGCGCATGTACTGGGCTACGAACATTGCTTTGTGAGCCAAGCGGCGGACACGGTCATGGTGCTTGGCGGCAAGAAGCCAGTGGTAGCCATCCCTGATTTTGCGGACGCCTATGAAACACAACGGGTTCTTGAGGCAGCCATTCGCTGCGCACGAACACGTCGACCGGTCGCAATTTCCGAAGTGAAGTAGTCCCGCGTGCGATTTTGCTAGCCTTGGGGCATGTCCACACGCATGCTGGTTGCCATTGTTGTCGGTACGGTTCTAGCCTTCGGCTGGGGCGCGGTTTCTTGGACAACCGGTATCTATGACTTTGCATTTAAGCCACTTCCCGGCGGCGACGGATTGGCAGCAACCTTTGAGTCCGCGTCGGCCGCGGACGGTGCGTACATCTATCCCGCACCCCCTGCCACTGCAGTCATGACCGGGCAGCAATCCACCATTGCTACCAACGCATTTCTTGAAGAGCACCGCAAGGGTCCGCTCATGCTGGTGCTCCTGCGTCGCGAGGGTGTTGACCCAATGTCGCCCACGGTATTAGTGCGTGGCTTCATGATTGAGTTCTTCGGCACCGGACTTCTGGCCGCCATCATTGCCGTGGCATGCAAGTTCGGCGCGCGATTGCAGGATCGAATGGCACTTGGAATTGTGGTCCCTGCCTTCGCCATGCTTTCGTCGCATGCAGTGGTCTGGAATTTCTTCCACCTTCCCGACTCATTTTCCATGGTGTTGTTTATTGACGGAATGATTGCATGGACGTTGTCTGGCTTGGCGTGCGCGCTCATCATCAAACCCGCCAAGCGCTGAACAGCGTGTGCGGTCAGTCCCAATGAATTTGCAAAGAGTCCTATGAAGTTCCAGTCTCCGAAAGGCAC
>JBBAOD010000074.1:0-6161 GCA_040401635.1 Phycisphaerales bacterium | reverse complement strand
ATTTCTATCCAGCCGAAATGGCTGTTCGACGTCGCATTGAAGGCGCGTGGCGCGATGCAAGCATTGCGTTTGGCTACGACGAAATTGACGGTCCCACCTTTGAGCACCTTGAGCTGTACACGGCGAAGAGTGGCGAAGGAATTGTGAACGAACTCTTCAGCTTCCGCCGCGCTGGTGGTAGTGATGATTACGCGTTGCGCCCAGAATTCACGCCAACGCTCGCGCGTATGGCCGCCGCGCGCGCCGCGCAATTGCCGATGCCAGTCAAGTGGTTCGCCATTCCAAACTTCTTCCGCGCCGAGCGCCCGCAGCGCGGCCGCTTGCGCGAGTTCTATCAGTGGAACGTTGATCTTCTGGGCGCTGAAGGTCCGGCGATTGATGCAGAAATCATCGGCGTTGCGATCGCGGCACTGGCGCGGCTTGGCCTGCGCGCCACCGATGTGCGTGTCAAGATCAGTCACCGCGTGGCCGCCGCCAATGTTGTGCGTGCGTTGGGTGTGGCCGATGAGTCCGTCGCCGGTGCGTTTGAACTATTGGATCGCCGCGACAAGATGGCGCCGGAAGAATTCACCAAGCGCGCTGCAGCACTTGGTCTTGCGGGCGATGCACTGGCGCGCTTTGAAACCGTGGTGCGAACGCGCGTGCAGATCACCGATGACATTGGCGTGCTGGCCACCACCGCGGGAATCGCAGTGGATTCGCTGGCCGAACTCGTTCTCCTGCGCGACGCATTGGTCGCTGCTGGGCTCGCCGATTGGTGTGAGTTTGACCTCGGGATTGTGCGCGGTCTGGCCTACTACACCGGCACCGTTTTTGAAATTCACGAAGCGTCCGGCGGCGAACGCGCCATTGCAGGTGGCGGTCGCTATGACGGACTCGTTGAACTCTTCGGCGGACCAAAGACTCCGGCTATTGGCTTCGGTATGGGCGATGTGGTGCTCGGGCTGGTGCTTGCAGATCGTGGTCTCCTGCCAGCCGATGGCACGGAATTGCTGCCGCGCCCCGACGCGTTCGTGATTGCAACTGCTGATCCTGCGGCCGATGCGGAATTGCCGCGATTGGTTGCTCGGCTGCGCGGCGAAGGTTTGCACGTTCGTCACAGTTACAAGGCCACACGGAATGTGGGCAAGTTGCTTGCCGATGCATCCAAGCAGCGCGCGCGATTTGCGGTCTTACTTGGCGCGGAACTGGCGGACGGTCGTGTCATGCTGAAAGACCTTGCAAACGGCGAGCAGCGTCCGGTAGCGCTGACTGAACTCCCCGCGCTCCTGCGCGCGCCCGCATGAAACGCATCTTGGTCATCGTCGCGGTCGAAGCGGAACGTGCAGCACTCGGTGCGCGTTGCCTTGCTGCGCCGGAGGTGCATGTGGTTGTTGCCGGTATTGGTCGCACCAACGCTGCGGCTGCGACGGCCGAAGCGCTCGCCGAGGCACGGGCGGCAGGTGCGCCGTTTACGGCAGTCATCTCTACCGGCATCGCCGGCGCGCTACCAGGCTCAAATCTTGCGCTCGGCACCGTGATTGTTGCCGACGCATGCATCTACGCAGAAGAGGGCATTGCACTTCCTGAAGGTCAGGGTGATATGCGCGTACTCGGCTTCCCGCTCGGCGATTTCGAAGGGAACCGTGTGCCGGTTGACGGCGCGCTGCTCTTGGCATTTCGTGCACTCGGCCCCGCATGCGAGATTGCCACCGTGGCCACGTGCTCCGGCACGGACGCGGCGGCGCTGTCGGTTCGAACGCGTACCGGCGCGATGGCTGAAGCGATGGAAGGCGCGGCGGTGGTGCATGCCGCGCGGCGCGTCGGCGTGCCCGCACTCGAGATTCGCTCGATCAGTAACACCACCGGTGATCGACCCGCGCAGCGGTGGGACATTGCGGCTGCGTTCACCGCGCTGCAGCGCGTTGGCGACGCGCTAGTGAACTTCGCGCGCTAGTTCCACAGCGCGCCGATGACGGCCACCAACCATATCGCTACCCCGAACGCAAATTTCACTAATACGCCCGCCATTCGCCCCGCAGCAGCAGCGGCGGCCGGCAGCACCAGGCTGATGGCGCTGCGGTCGCCATAGGTCATCTCGCCAATGAACGCGCCGACAGCCGCGCCGATGAGTGCGCCGGCAAGTGTTCCAGCGAGTGGGATAAAGGCGAGGAGTACCGTTCCAAGCAGCGCTCCTGCGAACGATCCAAGTACTGCGCCCCATGCGCCACGCCCGCGCGCGCCACCAGCACGCGCGCCAGCAGCGCCCATGGCGGTCTCGCATACCTCGCCCAGGATGGCAAGCATGAACAGCGCCACGAGCGTCCACCCGCTGTAGAGCGGCGCGCCGTCGCCTGACAGCGACCACAGTTGTGCTGCGCCAACCAGAATTAAGATCGCCCAATTGCCCGGGAGGGTCAGGAGCGTTAGGAAGAGGCATCCGCCGCCCAAGCCGGCCATGAGAAGTGCCACCACGATTGTTTCGCCAGTCATGAGTGGATCCTCGTCCAAGAGCCGTTGGGTCGTGCAGCAATCCTGGTGCGGGTGCCGTCCGACCAGTGCAGGTCGATGTTGGTTCCGTCCGTTCCATGCGGGCACCAGGTGCCGGTTCGGACCGGAGTCACTACGCCGCGCCCATCGCTGAGTTCCCGTGGCGCGGTCAATGCAAGATACGCAGCGCGGTGTGCGCCGATCCGTTCCGCGGTGGTCGCTTGCCCGATCGCCAGCGTTCCCGGGTCGTTGGCGGTTCGCCACGTGGCGCAGGCAAGATCGTCTTCGCCGTGGGGCGTGCGTGTTGCAAGGAGTACGTCAAAGTGGTCCCCCTGCGCACCGCCAGTATGGTGAAGCACCGCCGCGGCGTGCGGAAAGGGCGGGCCAGTGAGCACAGGAAATGGCGGCGCGGATTCGGTCACGCCGATATCATCCCACGAACTCAGCGAACGCCGTTCGCCGGGTGCACACGCTGCCAGGAGGGCACATGCCGCACATGAATTCAACGCACGGACGCACTTTCCCAATCGCACTTCTCTTCGCCCATGTCGTGGCGCTCCCGATGCTGCTTTCGGGATGCAAGGCATCGGACAGCGCTGAGTCGCGCGCCAACGAAGCCAACGAACGACTTCGCTACGGTCAGTACTCCGAGGCAGCCGCGGCCGTCGAGCCAGTGGTTCGCGATCAGCCCGGTGATTGGCGCGCGCAGTTTGCGTATGGTCGAGCCATGCTCGGGCAGGGCAAGCTTGACGATGCGCGTCGTTCGCTTGACCGCGCGTACCGGCTGCAGCCAGCCAACGAAGAAATCGTGACCAGTCTTGCCGAGTGCATGGCGCAGCAGAAGGATGTCAAGGACGCGTATCAGTTGTTGCGCGCGTTCGGCAAGGACTTCCGTTCGTGGCGTGCCTACTTGGCGTTGAGCCATGTTGCGGAAGATGCTGGCGATCCGGACACTGCGTCCACCAGCGCGATGGACTCCATCAAAGTCAATGAGCCGCTCCCTGGGCAGCGAGCTTCCATCGAGCCGTACATGCGCGCTGCTGATTTGGCCTTCAAGTTTGGCAAAGAGGCGGACGGCGTTCGTCGCTTGCGTCAGGCGTATGGAATTATTCCAAACGACCCACGTATTACCGATGCACTGGCTGCCCATCAGGTTGCCATTGGTAAAGACACCGCGCTCCCGCTTGGGCCGTAATGCCCCTGTGTTTCCTCGCATGATGCTCCGCCACGCTCCATGACGCCTGATTCCACCAATCCCCGCGAACGGTGGCTGAGTTGGCTGGGCACGCTCGGCGATCTTGCGCGCTTACGCACGCTTCGGCTGCTCGAGCGTGAGGAACTTGGCGTTGGTGAACTAGCGCGCGCGTTGCAACTTCCGCAGAGCACGGTGAGTCGCCACCTGAAGCCGCTCTTTGAGCAGGGTTGGGTCGACAAGCGTGCGGAGGGAACCCAGAGCCTCTATCGAATGACGCCCTCCGCGCTGGCGACGGACATGCGTGACCTGTGGCGCATGAGCCGTGAGCACTTGGGGAGCGCCGCTTCGTTTGAAGAAGACGATGCTCGTCTTGCCGAAGTCATCGCCGCGCGTCGTGTGGATAGTCGAACATTCTTCGGACGCATCGGCGGCGACTGGGACGAATTGCGTCGCGAACTCTTCGGCGACGCGTTCGTGTTCGAGGCTTTGCTGGGATTGCTGCCGCCGGACGCAGTCGCGGTGGACTTCGGCTGCGGTACCGGTGAAGCAGCGGAGCGATTGGCGCCAGTGGTTGGTCGCGTCATTGCCATTGATCGCGAGCCAGCCATGCTGGCAGCAGCGCGAAAGCGACTCAAGCGATTTGCAAACGTGGAATTCCGGCAGGGCGATTTACTTGCGCCACCGCTCGCTGCAGGCGAAGCCGACATCGGCATCGTGATGCTGGTCTTCCATCACGTTGACGATCCCGCTGCGATGTTGCGTACTATTGCGCCCGGATTTCGCACGGGCGGCGCGCTCTTGGTGGTGGACATGGCAAGCCATGATCGATCGGGTTACCAGCAGACCATGGGCCACCGTCATCTTGGATTTTCTGAGCAAGATTTACAGGGATTTGCGCGGGGCAGTGGGTTCGCACTTCGCCGTCACACGCGCTTGCGTCCGGACACCAGCGGCAAGGGACCCGGTTTGTTTGCAGCGCTCTTTGTTCGCTCGTAAGGGCATTGGCGAGACCATCGCGTCGCCTGCACCGCACCCGTGGGACTCACTCCAAAGTCGATGCAGTCTCACTCGGAGCCAGCCTTCATCCACGCGGCAATCACTGCCGCTTGCTTCTCTTTAGTGAACGCGCGGAACTGATTTGCATCGGCCATGCTTGCAAACCCGATGTTCGTTCCATCCCATGTCACCGGGGCAGCCAGCGCGGTGAGCGTTTCGCCCGTCATTGGGCAGATTGAATTGTGGATGCCCTTCTTTGGCAACACCTGCGCTGCAGCCAACGTGGCGCGCTTCGCACGTGGCAGCGCCGCAAACTGCTCGGCGCTGGCTGATGAATTGAAGCGAACCTGCCACTGCCCGAAGTAGCCAATGTGACCTTGACCCGTCACGGACTCTTGGGTGATGGGGTCGACGACTTCGGTTTCGGTGGCACCGGCGCGTGCGGCGCGCGTAGCGGGTCGATCGCCACCATCCGCCGCCCGGCGTGGCGTATCGCTGCCGTTCGAAGGGACGATGGCCGGGTTGTCCCTCACATCGGAACTGTTTGCCGCCACGCTGCCATCGGAGGGCGGGGCCTGGTACAGGTCGGCGGTATTGGAGCCGCAGGCAACCAGCATCATGGCGAACGTCAGCCCAGCGAGTGGCATGGTGATCTTCATCCGCGCAGGATCGCCACTTTTGCGCCTATCGTGGGGGTCTTGGGAATTATTTTTGGTTCCGCGGGCCATTTATTTGCCTCAGAACCCAATGCCTGCTACTATTCATCCCTTCATCCGGATGAACGGATGAATAGTCTCCCGGACCGCCGGAAACACTCTTCACGGAGCCCCCATGCCTGCTACTGCCACCGCGACCACTACCGCCGCCAACCCGTTCCTCACCAATTCGCGCCTCTCTCTCACGGAGTTCCTGCCCTTCAAGGTCAAGGACATGTCCGCTGACACCGTTCGCTTCGGTCGCAAGGAGATTGAACTCGCCGAAATCGAGATGCCGGGCCTCATGGCCTTGCGCGCCGAATACAAGGGCAAGAACCCGCTCAAGGGTGCACGCATCATCGGCAGTCTGCACATGACCATTCAGACCGCGGTGCTCATTGAGACCTTGGTTGAACTTGGCGCCGAAGTGCGTTGGTGCAGCTGCAACATCTTCAGTACGCAAGACCACGCTGCCGCAGCGGTCGCTGTTGGTCCAAACGGTACCCCTGAGAAGCCAACCGGTATCCCGGTCTTCGCATGGAAGGGCGAGTCGCTCGATGAGTACTGGTGGTGCACTTGGCAGGCTCTGCACTTTGCAGATGGCAAGGGACCGAACATGATCCTCGATGACGGTGGCGACGCCACGCTGCTCATCCACAAGGGTCTTGCCTTTGAGAAGCTCGGCTCCGTGCCGACCGCTACCGCTCAGGACAGTGAGGAATACGGCGTCATCCTGCAGCTCCTCACCGCGCTGCAGCAGAAGCACGCTGGCTACTGGACCAAGACCGCGCCGAACGTGATTGGCG
>JBBAOD010000073.1:816-10598 GCA_040401635.1 Phycisphaerales bacterium | reverse complement strand
CATTGCGCAATGGCATGACCAGCAGCATTTCATTGGCCAGCGCGGCGGTTGCATTGATGTTGGTGAGCAACACGTTTGCGGAAATCACTCAGCCGTGGCGGAGAACCACCACCACGCTGACTGGCACGAGCGGAACCTTCAGCAATGCTCGTTACGGCTACGTCAATGACCTGACTGTTCGGGCGTCGGCCGTTGGCGACGTTCAAACTGAATTCTTCGCATATAAAGCGAACTTTCAAAATGTCTCTGCAGCGGTGACCATTGGCGACGCCACGTTGAATTTCGGCGCGGCCGCGCTAGATCCGGTGGATAGCCTCTACAAATCGCCGTACTCGCTGACCTTTGGCGGATCAAATTTGACTAGCACTTGGCGCTTTGCGTATGAAGGCGGCGTTGTAGCTGGCGCTACGCCCGGAGATGCCTCGTTCATTTCACAAACGCAAGTGATGCGTAATGGACAATTGCACTGGGCGCTGGTGTTTGCTGGCGGCGGCAGCGGTGGTGTTTCACAAGGCGGCACCTTCACCAGCACAGTGGTCATGGCTGGCGAGTGGAGCCGACTGGGAACGGGCGCAGGCAGCGTGGAACTTTCCTACAACAGCGCGTACTACACCATTGCGTCGGACTTCCTCTACGACGGAGCGAACACCACGTTTGCGGTGAACACCAATGCGTATGTGACCACACCGGACGGCGAAGGCAACAACCCGACTATTCAAATGACTTTGATTGGTGATGTTGTGCCAAGCCCAGGCGCGGTGGCTTTGATGTGTCTTGCCGGCGTGGTGGGTGCACGGCGGCGGCGTGGGTGAGTGAATGGACGCGGGGAGGGCATTTCCGCCTGCGTCCACTATTCACGCTCTCTGGCGCTTCGGCGTCCAGGGGCAGCGGGGCAGTCCCCGAGCCGTGCCGCATCGTCACGCGGCATATCGCACTTCCCGAAGGATGACATCGCGGACGTCCTGCTTCAGGCCGCCGACTGGTACAACGTCGACAGACTGGTCAAAGGTGCGCTCAAGCAGAGTCTTGACGGAGACAAGATCGAACAAGTCGCCTTCGTCTGTCATTTCGACCAAGACATCGATGTCCGACTGTGGCGTTGCCTCGCCGCGCGCCATCGAGCCGAAGACTCCAATGCGGGCAACGTGACGTTGCGCGAGCTCCGATTGGAGCTTACGAAGTTCAGCGAGGACTTCCGGGAGGGTGATCACCTGCGAAAGGGTACTGCGGCATCAGGCTGGAAGGAAGCGCAGGAGGCGGGGCGGTTCGAGCGGCGATCGATCTCCTGCGCCTCTATCCGACGTAACCGCGGGAGAGGTGGTTGCAAATGTCCACGATTCAACCGCCCCCAAACCCGCTCACTTAAAGATGACGGTCTTGTGGTCATTCAGCATCACGCGGCGTAGAGCTGCGTGGTTCGCGGTGCCTCTGAAACTCGAGTCGATGAATCCGGCGAACCTCAAGGCCCAGAGGTACTGATCCTGGGGCATGGGTATTGATGCAGAAGTTGCAGATTCAGTTGCATATGGAGCAGATCCGGCGCTATAATAAACTCACAGTTTATTAAGGAGCCAGTTTCAGCCCATGGCAAACTCAACAAGCACCAGATCCGGCAGGATGATTGAGCAGTCGAAGGGCTATCAGGCGTTCATTCCGAACCCACTTCCACCGGTACCAGCCATTGACCTGACCAGCAATGTGCGAGCGCTCCTCTCTCAGGCGGATCACGCGCTGGGATTGCTTGATGGTGCAGCGCTGATGCTTCCAAGTCCGGAGCTCTTTGTCTTCATGTACATCCGCAAGGAGGCGGTGCTCTCCAGTCAGATCGAAGGAACACAGAGTTCGCTGCAGGATGTTCTGGCTGCGGAAGCGAAACTGTTCGACCCCCATACGCCAAGCGATGTTGGCGAGGTTGTGAACTATGTGCGTGCCATGCAGCACGGCCTTGCACGACTTGATCAGCTTCCCATCTCGGTGCGACTGATTCGTGAGATCCACGCCGAGCTCATGCGCGATGTACGCGGCGGAAACCTGACCCCTGGAGAGTTCCGCCGATCGCAGAATTGGATCGGCCCCGCAGGGTGCGGCATTCGAAATGCATCGTTCGTGCCCCCGCCGCCGCACGAGATGCTGCAAGCGATGAGCGAACTTGAACTGTTTCTCAATTCGCCAAGCTCGCTGCCACCACTGGTGCAGATCGCTATTGCGCATGTGCAGTTCGAAACCATTCATCCATTTTTAGATGGCAACGGTCGAGTTGGTCGGTTGTTAATCACATTCCTACTGATGAGCCGTGGGTTGCTCTCACAACCGGTGCTGTACCTCTCGCATCACTTCAAGCGACACCGAAGCGAGTACTACGAGCACTTGCAAGCCGTGCGCACGCGCGGCGATTGGGAAGAGTGGATTGAGTTTTTCCTGCAGGGCGTGCTCGAAGTGAGCCAGGAGGCAGCCGCCACCGCGAAGGCGATTCTGGCCATGCGCGAGGAGTACCGCAGCAAGATCGCAGACACCATGGGCCGCGGAGCCGGCAGCGCGCATCGAGTCATGGAGAAGCTGTTCGATCAGCCGATCGTTTCAGTCGCCACCGTGCGCGAGTGGCTTGACATCACTCCCGCTGGCGCGAACGGCGTGGTCAATCGACTCGTTGCAATCGGATTGCTGACCGAGATCACGGGGCACGCGCGCAACAGGCGGTTTCGATTTGATCCGTACTTGCGGTTGTTTGAGGATGGGGTGGGGGAGCAGTCGAATGGGGGTTGAGGATTTGGACTTCCACTCGCATCGCGGACACCCCATCAACCTCGGATCAATCCGTCACGGTCCGGTTCGCTAACCATAATGCCATCATGCGTGCGCAGCGCCTCGTACAGCGTCATTGCGGCGTCAATGCTGAACGACTTTCGTGGGGCATCGAGCCACGCTGCCACGATCTCTACGAACTCTTCGTTCTGGGCTTCCTCCAGGGTTCGGCCCCACAGGGCTTGGAGCTGGTCGTCGTTCAGGGCGCCTTCCTCGATGTCCTCTTCGGTGACGTCGTCAAGGTCGGCGTTGCGCTCGACCGACTTCATGAGCCAAACGCCGCCCGCAATGCGCCGCACGTAGTAGGCGATGTGGCCCGAGTGGTATGGCGACTCGCTCCAGCGGCCGCTGATCGCAAGTTCCCAACGTGTGCCGGACACGTACGCCTTGTACTTGGCGAACGCACGCGGGCGCTTCTGCACGGGGCCGAGATGCCTCACGGTATCAGTCTGGGAAATTTCGTTAATTTCGGTTGACACGACACCGCCCCCGGCTATCCTATGGAAGTGCTGCTTGATTGGCGGCCGCAGCGTTGGTTTAATTTGCCGCCACTTCTATGCAGATCCGTCTGCGCGCAGGCCATCATGAAACAGCGAAAATCACGTCCGATCGAAGATGCCCATGCGGGCTCCAAACCTGACCGTGTTGTCACGAGCCGGTTCGTCGAGCCGGATCCGGAGCAGCCCGATGTCCTGCTGCAGCGTTCCCTCGAAAGCGCGGGGTGGTGCACTGATGCAGCCTGGCTCGCACCCATCCTGATCGAGATCTTTGGCCCGCAGTCCTTCCAATTGGACAGTCCGCACGCCAATTGGATCGCGCGTGCTGCTGCCGTCGGCCAGAGCCGCGAGGCTCGCCTTCGGGAGATCATTGCTCGCATCCAGGGATTTGGCTCTGACCGGTTCGCGGGGCCGGGCAACCAAGGCGAGGTAGCGGGGTTGAGCTTCCTCTCTCCGATGCGGCCGCCCTACTTCCTGAGCTGGCTCCAGAGGATCGTTGAATTGGCTGCCGGAAACGGAATTGACGTTGCTGAAGCCATGCTCGGCGGCTGGCCCGAAGTGGTCGTCGAATCTGACGCGGCTGCGGCCGAGCAGTTGCGGGCTGACGCCAAGGACGTGCGTGGGAGGTCAGACTTGGATGAGCGTCGGCCAGTGTTTCATTGGATGGACCTCGTCAAGAGCATCGTCGAGAAAGTCTGTCCGGACTTCCATCCGGAAGGTTCTGCGCCCTTGGGAAACGTCCGCAGCGAGTTGACCTGGCTCTATGCGTTCGGCCCGGCAAAGTTCGGTGACCGGGTCGCCTCCGAGCTCGGCGGCCGCGTCGAAGGCAACGAGGACCAGCTCGCTGCCGCGGTTGCCGCCGAACGCAGGATGCGCGACGCTGCCAATCGCCCAGTCGACTGCGCGAAATGGAGCAACGGCGTGCTGCATCTCCGTCGGACTCTTGAGGACTATGGAATCGCCATTGGCTGGGAGCTCGACGGCGACCATGCGTTCTCGAACTGCCCCGCGGTGGTCGCGCTGCTCATCAAGGGCGCTTCGTTTGATTCGCCCGAAAGCCGGAAGATGCCGGAATACCGTGCGGCCATGCTCTGGCTTGCTGCACTCGGTTACGCGAGCCGCAGGCCGTGGGGAGAGCTCGATCATGTTCCGCCTGAGCCGGTCCGCCATCTGTCCATTGCAATCGGGGAGCTTTCGCTGTCGTTGTTGCGCTCGGTTGCCGGGCACCGTGGCCCCGGAGGCCCGCGCGACGAGGCGACTGCCGCCAGCGAGTTTCTTGAGTTCGTGAGAACGCGGGAATTCGAAAACGCCGCACAGCTGCTCTACGCCATCAGCAGCGATGACTTCAGCATATGGCTCGGCATGAAGCCCCTCCTTCTCGCGTTGCGTGCATCGAAGATGCCGGCGGTCGCGGAGGATCTCCGGTACTGGCCGGAAGCCGGCCTCCCGAATCCGCCGGAACCGTGGTCACGGATCGTGCTGTGGATGATTTCCCTCTTCCACGTCAACGCGGAATCCGCAGAACGATCGGATCCGGCACTTGTGGGATTGCGATCGAAGCTGGCGGAGTTCTGCTTGGAGCGTCTCGGCGATCGGCTGCATGCCGACGAACGCGCTTCCGCGCCTATCCCCCGCAGGCCCGCGGACATGCTGGAGTCATCGGCAGAGTGGCGCTACGCCCTCATCCGCGCGTTTCAGGCCCTTGAAACGGACCTTGACGGTCGTGCCAAGCGAATCCTGGAGCTCTCCGCGCGTATCGATCCCGACCCGGCGGTTCGAGAGGCAGCTGATATCGCAGTCGCGCATCTCCACCGCGGCGACTCGCTTGCGGAAGACGTTTCGCCGCGTCGTTCGGTGCTCTCGGCGATCTGGTGGATCCGTCAGGGTCACCTGCTGGCGCTCGGCGTGGTGCCAGATCGCGACGGCGCACAGCGAACGCGCATGCGCGAACTCTCGCGCACGCGGGAAAGGAGGCGTGGCTCGGACTGATACTGTCCGACGCGGAAGTGGCCTGAGATTCAGGCTCGCCCCACACGGGGGCACCGCACCCATCGGTCGCCGCAACGGTGATCGACATTGTTTCGACCGGCCTGACGCGCGTGCGCTGGGCCTCAAGTTTGTCTGAAACCTCATTGCCAAAGGAATTTCACATGTTTATTTCTAACACATCCGCGTCCTCGTTTGACCACGTTCCGGAACCGCGGCCATTGATCCTGATCATCGGGGGCGAGCGCTCGCAGCCCCACCTGCTGCGCTTGGCGCAGGCGTTTCCTGACCACCGAGTCGTCCACATTCCCACTCGTCGGTCCGATGCGTCGAGCAGGGCGTTCGTCCATTCATTCCGGGACCCCCGCATCGCGTTGGTGATCGTGGTGGCCGGCCTGTGCCGCACACAGCACAGCAAGGACGCAGCGTGCATGTCGCGGGCCAGCGGTGTCCGATGGGCTGCGTGCCGGCGTATGCCGAACCCCATGCTCCTGCGCGAGATCCTGCGCCGCCGCGGAGGTCAGTCGTGAAGGGCTCTGCCGGGATCCCGGCTGCCGCCAATTTCCACATCAACCGGGTGTGTAATGAGCGTTGCCCATATTGCTTCGCGACGTTCCGTGATGACGCTCGTCTCGATGCCGTGCACCGCGGTCTGCCTCTTCCGGAAGCCGTCCGGGTCGTGAATTTGCTGGCTGACGCGGGCATCGAGAAGCTGAATTTCGCGGGCGGCGAGCCAACGCTGTATCCGGGCATGCCGCACTTGCTGCGGCATGCCCGGGGGCGGGGCCTCGTGACATCCCTCGTCACGAACGGCGCGAGGCTGACTGAAGTGCTGGCGGAAGCCGCCGAATGCATCGACTGGGTCGCGCTCTCGATCGATTCTGCGGACGAGGATGTCCAGCGCAGGCTCGGGCGCGGCAACGGCAACTACGTCGCGCGTTCGCTGGAGCATTTTCATCAACTCCATCGCCTCGGCATCCGTACCAAGATGAACACAGTGGTTAACCGGCTCAACATTGGCGAAGACATGTCCAATTTCGTGGAGGCGTCGGGTGTGGAGAGGTGGAAGATTTTCCAGGCACTGCCGGTCGATGGCCAGAACGACGGGCGCATTGAGGACCTGTTGGTGACGCAGACGGAGTTCGGCTTGTACGTTGAGCGGCATCGGCACCTTGAATCGAAGGGAATCATGCTCGCTCCCGAAGCAAACGAAGACATGCGCGGTTCGTACGCGATGGTCGACCCCCTCGGGCGGTTTTTCAGCAGCCTCCAAGGGCGTCACCACTATTCGCGTCCGATCTTGGAGGTGGGCGTCGTCGCAGCTTTCGCAGAGATTGGCTTCGATCCGCAGGCGTTTGAGCGGCGGGGCGGGGTGTACCCGTGGGGGCGCCCGCGGCAGGATGGGCCAGTCGTGCCCCTGACGATTCGGGGGCGGTGAACGTGCCCGGCGCTCGGCTCATATGGTGCGACCGTTGTGCCACACATTGGACCTGCACACCATTCATGGACACCCCATCAACCTTCCAGCAACCCGTCTTCGTCCGGCTCGCTAACCATAATGCCGTCATGCCTGCGCAGCGCCTCGTACAGCGTCATTGCGGCGTCAATGCTGAACGACTTTCGTGGGGCATCGAGCCACGCTGCCACGATCTCTACGAACTCTTCGTTCTGGGCTTCCTCCAGGGTTCGGCCCCACAGGGCTTGGAGCTGGTCGTCGTTCAGGGCGCCTTCCTCGATGTCCTCTTCGGTGACGTCGTCAAGGTCGGCGTTGCGCTCGACCGACTTCATGAGCCAAACGCCGCCCGCAATGCGCCGCACGTAGTAGGCGATGTGGCCCGAGTGGTATGGCGACTCGCTCCAGCGGCCGCTGATCGCAAGTTCCCAACGTGTGCCGGACACGTACGCCTTGTACTTGGCGAACGCACGCGGGCCGGCTGATTTGCGGATGAGGATGTGGGGGGATGGTGGGGCGGGCTTTGCCTTCGGCGTGCGCTTGGGCTTGGGCGTGGGCTTGGGTTTCGGTTTCGGCTTGGGCGCGCTTGCCTTGGGCTTGCTGGATTTGGCAGCGCTTGGCTGAGCAGTACTGGGTGTGGCAGTGCTGCGCTTGATGGACTTCTTGGATGTCTTTCGCTTTGCCATGTCGCCTCCGGGGGTGTGGCTGGTGGGGTTGGGATTGGGGTGCGGTATGGGAGTGCTAGCCGTGGCGCGCGACGCGGTGGTGACAGACTGGACTTCCACTCACTTCCCCAAGACGCTCTTCAGCCGCTCCCGTGTTTCATCGTCCTGGCACCAAACATATGCGCCACGAATGGCTCGGGTGAGGAGGATCCGGTAGCCGCGCGTTACGGATTCAAGAAGTTTTGCTTCAGCCTTAGCAATCTCAGCCGCGTTCTTCGACTTGCGCGCTCGCTTCACCGCGGCCAATGTCTTTTTCCACGCGCTCTCATGTGCGTGTTCCAGTTGCACTATCCAACGATCCTTCCGCCACACCAGATCGGACATCCAAAGTAGTCCGACGTAATCGAAGTCAAAGCCGCGGACAACATACGGGCAACCAACTTCGGAAAGTGGATCGGCATGAATCTTTGACGCAACTGGCGCTTGGATGAATATTGAATAGTCAGAACCCTCCGGCACGAAATTCCATATTCGCGACCAGCGCGGCCGTGCACTGCCACGCGTGTAATCAATAACAAAGTCGCGCTCGTGCTCCGCTACATCATGCGGATTGGAGGCCTTCTTGGTTGCCCACTTCACCGCATAACTTGACAGCAGGCGGACAGTCTTGCCGAGCGTAATTTTCTCGCGAAGTCGCTCATCAAGGGCCCCGGGGTCAGTGACTATGTCAAACTCAAAATTCCCTTCGCCACGCGCATCATTGCGCCAAGTCTTGACTGCGAATTGCGGCTCGATGGGTTCATTGGCTAGAAAGGCAGACAGCCAATCAACATACTCTTTGCTTCCGCCACAGCGGAACTGTGCGTCGTCGAGCACGATTCGCTTGAATCGGGTGACGCCCGCTTTCGCGGCGTGTTCCATGATCGACCGTGGATTTGTTGACTCATTGTCGCGATAGCTTTGCGCGGGGTCCATCAGGAACACGCTTATCTTGGAAGCGCGCGCGATGTGATACGCCTGAGGCCCTGCGTGCATCGTCCAACCAGAAGGCGAAACACCCTCGAGACCTGGCACTGTCGGGTCGATGAGTGCATGTGCCTCATCCACGAGAGAAACGGCGATCGAGTTGTTCGGAAGCGGCGACTTTCGACCGAGTGACGCGGCGAGTTTGAGGTTGTTCTCCCAGTCGATCACGGAAATTTCATCGCCGTGCTCCCGCTGAGCGACAACCCATTGTGTTGAGAATCCCGGTCCAAAGTCAGCTGATTTCTTGACCACTCCGCGTGCCTTGGCCTTTCCAGCCGCGCGCATCACCAGTGATTCCCAATTCGTACGCTGGCAGGTCGATGTGGTAACGATGACGTGGTTGCCTTCAAGTCGGCGATCGTGGTTGAGCGAAGCCCAAAGTTTGGCAGCGAGCACGCTCTTGCCACTTCCCGGGGGGCCTTCGATGATGATGACCAGTTTCTCATTCGGCGCCTCTGTAATCAGGCGATCGATTTCAGCGTGGCAAAGTTCATAACCCTTCCGCTGTCCGTCAATAAGTACAAACTCCCGACACGCTGGGTCAGAAACGGCAGATGCAACCATACGGACAAAGGATCGATCTTGCTTGTATTGGCCTTCTTGGAACTCTTTCGCCCACTGTTCATCTGACTCACTTATGAATCCCTTGAGGAATTCGGGGAGGCGGGTCTTGATGTCGCGCGCTCCCATTGAGAACACCGGATATGTGCTTTGCAGTCGGTCATACGGCGCAACAAGGAGGACGGACGCATCCTTTGAGTTGGTCATGAGCGAACAGCCAGCGATCCGAGCCTTGCGATCAAGCACCGCGCTGTGGAAGCTTTCTACATATTCAACGTATCCCCGCACCTGCTCGCTGGGATGCAGCATTTCTTTGCTCTGATGAAGCACGATCGATTCACGTGGTCCGGGCTTGGTGGCCGAGATGTCCCAATTCTTCAATTCAAATAACACAGCAGCAGGTGTCTGAGCGCTCCGGCCGAGCAGCACGAGATCGCACCATCCACTTGCGGCTGGAAGTCGGTATTCGAGCGAGAGTGCCGACCGGTCACGGAGATGAACATGAAGATCGCGAAGACCTTCGTGGTCAAGAATGCCAGCTACCTCTGGAAGGGAAAGAGTCCATGCAACTTTTTCCTCAGGCGTTGAACGCCCCGTCTCATCTTGTAGTTGCCCGACAAGACCTGGCATGTCCCGACGGACTCGCGTACAGAATTCATTGACGGTGAGCAGCATGGGCTTCTCCGGAAGAGTGAAGTGGCGGATTGTGGTTGGATGGTAAGGTTGCTTGGGCTGGTGCGCGACCGTTATCGTTAATCAATGGGCCACACTAGGTGTTTCGCCGCCATTCGC
>JBBAOD010000073.1:0-806 GCA_040401635.1 Phycisphaerales bacterium | reverse complement strand
TAAGAGTTACACTCGTGCGGTAGCTCACGACCGGGGAGGGTCCTTGTCAGGCCTGCCGGGTTGACTTCGCTCATACAAGGGGGACAAATCAAATGCAGTTACCAAGTCTTGAGAAGGTAGGCGGTGACTTGAACGCAAGCGGGGCACGGGATATTCACTTTCCAAAGTTGCGACACGTTGGCGGAAACTTCAGAGTCGACGGAACAAGGTTAGCCCACTTGCCCGAGAATCTAGAACACATCGGCGGTGATGCCTATGTTTCTAGGAGTGACCCCAGCACACTGTTGGCGGAACTTATTGAGGCAAAGCGAAAGGGAATTCTTAAGGGAGCTGTGTTCGTTGACGGCAAACTTTATGAGGCGGCACCACCCAACACAGCATAGAAATTTTGGTAACGGCCTTAAACCCGGCGTGTTCAAGGAAGTAGTTCGCGCTCGCATCGGTGTGGAAATTCGGGACAGGGGTGAACGGCACCTATTTACGGCACCTATATACGGCACCGATTTACGTCGGCGACCCAATCTCCAAAATCGACCCCGTCGCCTCCAGCACTTGCTTCAGGCTCTTCTTGCGCAAGAGGTCGACTGCGCGTTGCAAGTCCACCCACATCGGTGCCTGGAACGACACCTTCTTCCCAGTAATCGGATGCTCAAATCCCAGGTACGCGGCATGCAACGCCTGGCGCGTCAGTAAGAAGTCCTGCGCATCGGGCTGTGTTTCATCAAACTCGCCCACTCGGACGTGCTTACCGCCGTAGACGTCGTCGCCCACCAGCGGGTAGCCAATGTGCGACATGTGTACGCGGA
>JBBAOD010000072.1:0-10605 GCA_040401635.1 Phycisphaerales bacterium | reverse complement strand
GAAACTTAACGCCCGGATGGCGCGCCGATCAGGGAGGCGCCGCGTGACGATTGCTTCTGAAATCGCCGCAGAAATCGCCGGGCATTGGAGCCATCCGCTCTTGCGCGCCGACGGGCACGCGTTGCTCTCCGCGCACCAGGCGATCGTGAAGGGTGTCTTAGAAAGCGAACTGGAAATTGACGCCATTGTTGGTCCGCGGCAGGTGCCGTTTGAACCAGTCTTTCAGATGATTACGGAGCCGGCCGTGGCGCGCGCGCTTGATACGCATCATGTGACGGTGACCGATTCGGTGGACGGCGCGCGCGCAGTGAGTTTGGCGGTGCGCGCTGCCAGTGAAGGGAAGCGCGTCTTGGCGCTTATTCCGAATGAGCAACTGGCGATGGCCATCAGTGCCGCGCGTCGTGCGCTAGATAGTTCGCGGCCGTTAGAGGGTGGCGTGGTGTTGCTCTTAGAAGACAATCCGTTCTTGGTGCGATTGGCATCGCCGTGGCAGGCAGCGCGTTCGTTGGGTTTGCCGGTGGTGGCACCCAAGGGCATTGAAACATTGCGTGACGGAATTGAACATGCGTTTCGCCTAGCCAACGCTGGTCCGCGCATGGCGGCGATTGTTGCGCACTCCACGGTGTTGCGTTCGTTGGACTCGCCTTCATTGCGCGCGAACCGAATCACGGAGCGTGTGGAGCAGGTGGCTGCCTTGTTGCGCGCGCGACGCGGAGCGCGGACGCCAGAAGGTGATGACGTGTTGCGCGTGGTGCGACGTCTGGAACTCAACCGCGTGGCGGCGCTGCCAAGTCCGGGCGAGCGCGAGCCGATGGCATTCATTGCTGTTGGACCTTCGGCGGTGGCCATTCGGCACATTCTTGGTGAATTTGGCTTAGAAGGGCGGGTTCCGGTCCTTGATCTTGGCTGCACGCACCCCATGGACGAGGCGCTCTTGGAGCGCTTCCTCACCCGTTGCGATGACGCCGTGGTGCTTGAGCCGCGCCCCGATTCCGTGGCGCCCGACATTCTGGAAGTAGCCGAAGCGCTCCGTGCGCGCGGTGAACGTCCCGCGCGATTGTGGTGGGATCGCCTGCCCGCGCGCGATGGTGAAGAAGTACGCCTAGAAGTGAATGATGGCGTTCGCACTTCCATCTTGTTGCGCAAAGCATTGCACCTCTTTAAGTTGGTGCGCACGGGGCTTGAGCATTCGCCGCGGCTTGCTGCTTCGCAGCCGGAACTTGAGCGACTGACAGTTCCGCGCCGGAGCTTTGGTCTGGGACCAACCGGCGCGATGGATGCGGTCCGTGCCGTCTTTGCCGACGCCGCGATGGAAGTGGCGCGCATCGATCCGGATGATCCAGAGGCACCGTCGCGTGCGCTGGCACTGGAAGGAAGTGCGTCGCCGCAAGCGGAAATCGTGACTGAAGTTGAACTGTGGGATCGCCGGCGCTTTGCGCTTGAAGGTCCTGCTGCCATTCAACAAGCGGCCATTGATCCGCAGCCCACGCTCTTTGTGGTGGTTGACTTGGGAGGCAGCGATGTGGTGGATGTGGAGCGCCTGGCCAATGCAGCCGTACCGCTGCGGAGTGCGCCGCGTTTACATGTAGCGCATTGCGACATGAATGACCGGCCCGGCTTGATTACTGCCATCACGCAGACGGCGCGCCTGGACGGTGTTGGAGTGCTGGTGGCGCATGACGGTCCGCCCGCGCGCCGTGACATTCGGCAACTGGAGGCTGGTGTTGCAGAAGCCGATCGCCTTGGGTTCACGCCGCGGCAGCGGTTGGTGTGGCCAGCGGATACTGGTTGCGACATTCGTCCAATTTCGCAGGCAGTGTTGATGGAACGCGGTCTGGAGCGCGGGCTTGATCCACTGAAGACAGAGTTTCTGCGGGAGACATTCCCAGCAGGCGATGGGCTTCCGGTAAAGATTGAAGTGCGCGCGTTGCTGGAGCAAGTGGAAGTGGTGCGCACGCGCCCGCCGCCAGTGAAGGGCGATGCCGATGCGCGCATTAAGCCGCCGCGCCCAGTGCACGCGCGCGAAGGGCGTTGGCGCTGCCATATTGCTGGATATCGCGGGGATCCACCTGGAATTGCTGTACTTGCCTTGTGCGAGGCAGGGCGCTCCATGGGGTACCGCGTGCAGTCGATGTATCACCCGACGCCGATCGGCCCTGGCAGGCGCGCGTGGGGACAGGTGTTATTTACTGGGCAAGACTCCGGGCCGGATGCGCGCGTTCATTCGCCGCAATGCCCGTACGGTGAAGCGGATCTCATTCTTGGGTTTGATGCAGTGGAGACGCTGCGCGCCCTTGGGCCGGATCCATACTTGCGCGTCGCTGCGCCGGACAAGACTTATATCGTTGCCAACCTTGGTGCGTTTGAAGATCAGGTGCCTACGGAACTGGCGGAGGCGGTTGATTTGTTGCCGCGGGCGGTACCGCTTGCTACTCGGCCAGAGGGCGCGTTGTTGGCGGACATCTCCGGCACGGCGCAGCGTGAGTTCTTGACGGACCGCGTTGCGGACTTGGTGGTGTTGGGTGCAGCGTTCCAGCGCGGCTTCATTCCGGTATCAGTGGAGAGTCTTGAAGCTGCGATGCGGCGATTGGAAACGCGCGGCTTTGGGCGGTCGTTGGAAGCGTTCGACTTTGGACGGCGGTTGGCAGAAGGCTTGGAAATCGCTGAAAGTGACTCGAAAAAGGGCGAAAGTTTAGGGCGCTTGGTGCGTCGCACGGCGCTGGAACTGGAAGCCTCGCGCCGCGGCGGGCGCCGGCGCGCACGGCAATTCCGCGAATGTGTGCGCGAGGCGATCGACGCCATGCCGGGCTTGTATGCCACCCATGATGGCCGGCAGGCGCTTCGCGACTTTGTGAACGCGGCGGCGCGTTGCGTGGCATGGGGCGGGGTGCGCCACTTGCGTTGGTACGCCGGACTGGTGAAGGAGCTGTACGAGGCGGGCGCCGATGATCCGGACCGCACGCTGTGCACGTACGGCATCCTGCCGCTTGCAGAATCAATTCTCATTCGTGATGCGCTGTACGTGGCGGCGATGCAAGCGGGCGTTGGTCAAGCGCGGCGTATTCGCGAGCGTCTTGGCGTGCGCGCGGCGCGTGGTGACCGCATGAGTCGCCGCTATTTGAATCGCATTGAAATAGTGCTGGGGCGCACGGTATGGCGGTTGGATCTGCGCTCAAGCGATTGGCCAGCGCAGTTGGCACTCATCTTGTGGCGCGTGGTGCCGAATGAGTTGCGCGGTCAGCCGCAGGAGCGACGCGCACGCGCAGCGGTGCTTGAGATTCTTGATCGCGCCGTTCATGAGCCGCAACACCGCGCGCACTGGTCGGGCGTTGTCAAGAGCCTGCATGAGTTGGCCGCCGCGCACCGGCTGCATGAGACGCCGGTGCTTGAAATTGAGCGATTGACGGCGAATGCGTAGGGGTACGGCAGGTGCGTGAACGGCTTCAGCTCTTCATCGCCTCATGACGCAACTGACCGCAGGCGGCCTTGATGTCGCGGCCGCGGCTCGCGCGGATGTGTGTATTCACGCCAGCGTCGCGGAGGACGTTCTGGAAGGTGAGCACATCATGGTCGTCGGGGCGCGCAAAGGGCAAGCCGTCCACTTCGTTGTAGCGAATCAGGTTGACGTTGGCACGAATGGAGCGGGCGATGCGCACCAGCTCCGGGGCGTGTTCGCGCTGATCGTTGAATCCGCCGAGCAAGATGTACTCCAGCGTGATTTCACGTCCGGTCTTTCCGAACCACTCTTGGCACGCAGAAAGAAGTTCCGCCACGGTTGAGTACTCCGCCCACGGAATGATCTGCCGGCGCAGTTCATCGTTCGGTGCGTGCAGGCTGAGTGCCAGGGTGACTGGCAACTCAAAGTCGCACAACTTGCGAATGGCTGCGGGCAAACCCACAGTACTAATCGTGATCTTGCGCGCACTGATGCCCATGCCCCACGGCGCGTTGATGGTGCGAATGGCACTCATCACGGCGGAGGCGTTGGCGAGCGGCTCGCCCATACCCATGAAGACAACGTTAGAGATGCGCCCAGTACCCGGCTGTTGTGCCAAGCGCCAGACCTGTTCCACAATGTGCCCGGCGGTGAGATTTCCTTCCACGCCTTCAAGCCCGGACGCACAGAATTTGCAGCCAACCGGGCAGCCCATTTGGCTTGAAACACAGGCAGTACGCCGTTCCTCGGTGGGAATCATGACGCATTCAGTTTCGCGGCCGGTGGCCACGCCTAAGACGGGCAGGGCGATCCCCGCGCCGGGCTTTGGCCAGCCGAGCAGCAGCTTGCGCGTGCCGTCCGTCGCTTGCAGGCTGTGCAGTTCATTGCCCTGCAGGAATGTCATCTCATGCGCCAGCATGTCGCGCTGGGATTTTGAGAGGTTGGTCATTCGATCAATGTCGACGACCCCTTTGCCGTACACCCAGTCAAGCAATTGCTTGGCGGCAAACTTGGGCATGCCGCGCGCGCCACACCAGGATTCCAGTGTGACAGCGTCCAGCTCAAAGAATCCAGTGCGCTCGGTGGCACTCACCGGGTAGCGCCCACGGTCAGGTCGACGGTGCGGTGCTCAATGCCGTGGCGATCAAGCCATGCGCCCATCGCTTCGTCGGCGTCCTTGCGCATCACGCGTCGACCAGTTGGGTCGACACCGCGATTGCGCATCAATTCCTTGAGCGTGCCGGGCAGGCCGAACTCCACTTGCTCGTGATAGACATCATGCTGCTCAACAACGCCGCCGTGTTTCTCAATGAGTTCTACGATAAGTTGTTGCACCAAGTCTTCCGGGGCGCTTGCGCCGGCGGTGACGAGCACGGTGTTCACGCCGTTGAACCACTCATCACGCAGTTCGCTGCGGTCATCCACCAAACGGGCGGGAGTGCCCATATTTTGGCTAATTTCCGTGAGGCGCACCGAATTTGAACTGTTGCGACTACCCACCACCAGCACCAAATCAGCCTGCGGGGCCAAGGCGCGCACGGCGCGTTGGCGATTGGTAGTGGCGTAGCAAATATCTTCGCTCGGCGGCTCCTTGAGCCCCGGGAATGCCACCTTCAGCGCAGCAATGATGATGTTGGCATCGTCAGTGGAAAGCGTGGTCTGCGTCAGATAGACCAACTTGTTCGGATCCTTGACGGTGAGGAAAGGAATGTCCTTCGGGCTTTCAACCACCTGCGTTGCGTCCGGCGCTTCGCCGCGCGTTCCAATGATCTCTTGATGGTCGGCGTGGCCGACCAGCAAGATCTGGTACCCAGCGCGCGCGTAACGGATCGCTTCGTTGTGCACCTTGGTCACCAGCGGACAGGTGGCGTCGACGGCGGTCAGGTTGCGCTCATCGGCTTCCCTCCGAAGCGCAGGGCTCACGCCGTGTGCGCTGAAGACCACGATGGATCCATCCGGCACTTCTGAGAGTTCCTCAATGAACTTCACGCCACGGCCCTGAAAGCGTTCCACCACGTGGCGGTTGTGCACGATCTCGTGATAGACGTAGATGGTCTCGTTTGGGCATATGTCGATCAATTGGTCGACGACATCGATGGCCATGTACACGCCGGCGCAAAAGCCGCGGGGATTTGCAAGGATGAGCTTCATGGAACGCAGAAGTGTAGCCATAACTGACCGCTGTCCGAAGTGGATTTCCACCTCCAGATGCACGCTTTCGGCTAGAGTTCGGGTCGTGAAACGCGTCGTCGATGAACTCAATGAATTTGGTCCTGCGCGGATTGGTCCCGGAGTGTCGCCCCCGATGGATGAGGCGACCGCCCGTGCGTGGTGCCAGGCACTTGCTGAGGGGCACTATGAGAACTTCAGCGTGCTCAGTGCGTTGGTGCCAACTCGGATGCGCGGCGACTTTGCAGCGGTCTATGCGTTCTGCCGCTGGGCTGATGATTTAGGTGACGAAGCCGGTTCGCCTGGCGAAGAGCGACTGCAACTGCTGGCGTGGTGGCGCGGGGAATTGCAGGCGTGCTTTGACGGCGCGCCGCGACATCCCGTGTTTGTTGCGCTGCGCCCAACCGTTGTGGCGTATCAGCTTTCTATCGAGCCGTTCAATGATCTCATCAGCGCATTCGAAGAAGACCAAGTAAAGGTTCGCTACGCCACGTGGGATGAACTTGACGCTTACTGCCGCCGAAGTGCAGACCCAGTGGGTCGCTTGGTGCTGTCGGTCTTTGGTCTTGCCACGCAGGAGCGATTCGCATTGAGTGACCGCGTCTGCACTGCGTTGCAATTGGTGAACCATGTGCAAGATGTGCGCCGTGATCTCTTGGACCGCGATCGCATCTACTTGCCAGCGGAGTGCACGGCTGGCATTACAAACTTTGAATCACGGTTGCGCAGGACCGCTGAGCTTGGCCATGCATGCGATCAGCAATTCCTCAACGAGTATCGCACGGCGGTTCGACCAATGGTGGACCGGTGCTGGAAACTGCTTGAAGAAGGGCGCGCGCTCCTGCCCACGCTTACCGATGAGGCGCATTCCGTCATTCGCCTGTTCATTGAGGGCGGCGAACGCCTCCTTGGACATATTGAGTCGTGGAACCTGGAAACATGCATTCACCGACCCAAACTCAGCCGTACCGAGCGCGGCATGTTGGTGATGCGCGCTTGGTGGGGCGCACGCGCGCCGCGCTGGATGCGTGTGGGCGGACCAGCGCGCGGCACGGCGAGTTTAGGAGTCGGTGGGACGGGCGGTTCGCAGTGAGCACGCTTCTGGAAGTTCCGCCCGATCTTGCGCCGGTATTAGCCGAGTGCGAACGCATCACACGCGCGCGTGCGCGTAACTTTTGGTATGGGCTCAAGCTGACTCCCGGCGCCGAGCGCGGTGCCATGTACGTGATCTACGCATGGATGCGCGCAGCCGATGACTTGGCTGACGCCGAGGGATTTGCGCCCGAAGAACGCGTTCGACGCATTGCGGAATTCCGCGCCGCAACGGATGCAGCACTTGCCGGAGAGATTCCGGATGACTCACCCGTTTGGCGCGGTTTGGCGTGGGTAGCAGAGCGTCACCAACTTTCGCAACGTGACTTTCACGACATGTTGGACGGGCAGCTCTCCGATGTTGGCCCGGCTACGTACCAACATTGGGACGACCTGCGCGGCTTCTGCTATCGAGTGGCGAGTACGGTTGGTCTGGTGTGTATCCGCATCTGGGGCTATCACGATCCGGCGGCGCCGGCGTTGGCAGTCGATCGTGGCATTGCGTTCCAACTCACCAACATTCTGCGTGACTTTCGCGAAGACTATGACCTTGGTCGCGTGTATCTGCCTGCGGAAGACTTTCGACGCTTTGACTTAACACCGGAGTCGCTCCGAGGCTGGAAACAGCCCGAACATTGCGCCGAATTCATGCGCGCGCAGTGTGATCGCGCCGAGCAGTTCTATGTGCGCAGTGCGCCGCTTGATCAGCTGATCACGCCCAGTTGCTTGCCTACGCTTTGGGCCATGACGCAGATTTATCACGGCTTGCTTGTGAAGATCCGCGCCAATCCTGCCAAGGTGGTGAGTGATAAGCGCGTGCGACTTTCTTCTGCACGCAAAGCGTGGATTGCGTGGCGTGCCAGCCGCATGGCTCGGGGTGCGCGCGCATGACCGCGGACGCGACCCCTGCCGTTCAAAGCGCTGCTGCTCGAAGCGCATCCGTTCGAAGCGCTGTTGTCATTGGCGGCGGCATCGCTGGCCTTGCCTGCGCGTTGCGATTGGCAGAGTCAGGTGTCCAAGTCACCGTACTGGAGACGCGACGCAAACTGGGTGGCCGAGCAACCAGCTTCACTGACCCGCGCACTGGTGAAGTACTGGACAATTGCCAACACGTCTTGATGGGCTGTTGCACCAACCTGCTCGACTTCTATGAGCGCTTGAGCGTGACCGACGCCATCGAGTGGCACCCCCGCGTCTACTGGGCCAATCCGCCGCACGCGCCTGATGTCATGAAGCCCGGCCTGTTGCCCGCGCCCGCGCATTTCACGGAGAGCTTTGCCACCATGCGCATGCTCAGCCTTAGCGCGAAGCGTTCCGTGGCACGAGCCATGTGGAGCATGTTGCGGATGGGCGCTACCGGAAGGGCGCAGTGGGAAGGTCGCACATTCAGTGAATTCCTGCAGGAAACGGGGCAATCAGCGGATGTCGTGACGCGGTTCTGGAGTCCCGTGGTCGTAAGCGCGTGCAACCTTGATGTTGATGAAGTGAGCGCCGCCGCCGCGATGCAGGTCTTTCAAGAAGGATTTCTTGCCAATCGCCAAGCACCATTGATGGGACTTTCTACGGTTCCGCTGGTGCGTTTGTACGACCCTGCCGAAGGCGCCATTGTGGCAGCCGGTGGCCAGGTGCGTATGGGTGTTAGTGCGCTATCCATTGCCTATGACGGGAAGCGCGTCACGGGCGTGATTACTGATGAAGGGGCGTTCGATGCAGATGTAGTGATTGGCGCAGTGCCTGCTGATCGACTGGCAAAGATGGTTTCAGCAACCATGGTTGCTGCTGATCAACGGTTGCAGCATCTTGATGAAGTGCAGTCGAGCCCAATTCTTGGTGTGCACTTACGGTTCCCCAAGCGCGTGATGGATTTGCCACATCTGGTGCTGCCTGGGCGCGCCACGCAGTGGCTCTTTGCGAAAGATGTGGACGATGCAGCGGCTGAATTTGCGGGTACACAACTGATTCACGCTGTGATCAGCGGCGCTCGCGATTGGATGGATCTTTCGGAACAAGAGATCACTCGCCGTGTCCTTGAAGACATTCGCTGGGCGCTGCCGGCAGCGCAGGGCGTTGAGCCTATTTCCGTGCGCAGCGTCAAGGAGAAGCGCGCCACCTTTGCCGTTGTGCCTGGATTTGAGGCTATTCGACCGAGAGCTGCGGCGGACGGATTCGATCGCCACGGCGGTATTCGCAACTTGTATCTGGCAGGTGATTGGACGCGCACGGGCTGGCCCGCAACCATGGAAGGCGCGGTGCGATCCGGATACTTGGCAGCGGGTGCAGTGCTCGGAACGCGACTCCTAGTACCTGACCTTGAGCCCGCGCGGCTAGCGCGCATGCTCGGAGTCGCCCGGTGACGGAAGCGAGTGCGCCGCTTGCATCCGCGGTGCCGCTGGAACGCTCGCACGCAATACTGGAACGCTGCCGCAACCATGGATTTGCGCTTGCAGGTATCGCCGACGCGCGACCGGCCGCGCATCCGGAGGCGTACCGCGCATGGATTGCCGCCGGCAAGCAGGGTGGCATGGGCTACTTAGCGGAAGAAGTAGAGAAGCGGCTTGATCCCGCAGCGTTGGTGCCCGGCGCGCGCAGCATTCTGTGCGTGGCAGATCGCTACGCCGATGGTCGACCGGATCGCCGCTTGCCGGGCATGGGCCGCATTGCGCGGTACGCACGGGGCGAGGATTACCACGTGGTGATTCGCGCGCGCCTTGGTGCGTTAGCGCATGAACTGATTCGCACCTATCCCGGTGAGCGATTTCGCCCGTGTATTGATACGGCGCCGATCTTGGAGCGCGAACACGCCGAACGTGCCGGTCTTGGCAGAATCGGTAAGCACACCTTGCTCATTGCCCCTGATGGAATTGGTACATGGGTGCTACTCGGCGTGGTGGTCACTAGCCTGGAATTAGCGCCGATTCGTGCTGATGGAACGATCGCCGCTGCGCTGCAGGATACGTATCGTTTGGTCACAAACGCTATGCGATTCGCTGACGAAAGCGATCCGTGCGGATCATGCACTCGGTGCATCGATGCGTGTCCAACGGGCGCTATCACGCCGTGGTCGGTCGATGCGCGGCGCTGCATCAGCGCACTCACCATTGAGGCGCGCGGTGGTATCGATACAACCTTTGTTGGGCACACAGAAGACTGGATCTTTGGCTGCGATACCTGCCAAGAGGTCTGCCCGCATTCGCAACCCACGCAGCGTTCGCGCGCATTGGGTATTCACGAGGCGTATCAACCTTCGCGCAGCGGGTTCCCATTGCTTGAAGTGCTTGGATGGGACGAAGCGGCGTGGGAGGCCGCGCGTTTGAATGGGGTACTGCGCCGCGCGGATCAAGACATGTGGCGCCGGAACGCCGCGCTTGCTGCTGCGCATGCCATTCAGTCGGACGACATTTCGGATGAACTTCGGTCCGCGCTCATGAGCGCGCTGGCAGCGATCGTGGCTGACGAAGGTGTTGCAGCGCACGTTCGTGATGTTGCGCGTGCGGCGCTCAATGCATCAAATAACAAGTGATGATTGTGCAGCGCCCGTGCGCGCGTCAATTTATGCATGAATGCGTGAGTATTCGTTCGTGACGAGCGCACGCGTACGCATAAATGCGAAACGCTCGCAACGCAGAATTACTTATTTGGCTCTTCAGGATCCGTCGTTGGATCAGCCTGCGGCGGAACCGCTGGATCCGCGGCGGGTTCGCCAGCGGGAGTTGGGGCGGGGTCAGCACCCGGTGCTGCAGCGGGATCCCCAGCGGGAGTTGGCGGCACCTCAGCGGTCCCATCCGGTGCATCGGCAGGTGGGGTATCGCCAGCGGGAGCCGCGTCAGTGGCAGGTGCCGCATCGCCCGTAGGCGCCGCATCACCCGCAGGTGCAGTTTCGTCAGTCGTCGTCGCGGCCGCCGGTGCAG
>JBBAOD010000071.1:0-10616 GCA_040401635.1 Phycisphaerales bacterium | reverse complement strand
TCCGCTTCGACCTCTCCTACACCGGCGCGGACAACCAACAGCATCGCCCGGTCATGATCCACCGCGCACCGTTCGGAAGTATGGAACGATTCGTCGGTTGCCTGATCGAACACTTCGCCGGCGCGTTCCCGCTCTGGCTTGCACCGGAACAAGTCCGCGTGCTGCCGATCAGCGAGAAGAGCAACGATTACGCGCGCGAGCTGTACAACGCCCTGCGCGCCGCTGGTCTGCGCGTCACGATCGATGATGGCAACGACCGCGTCCAAGGCAAGATCAAGGACGCCAGCGACATGAAGGTGCCCTACTGCGCCGTGGTCGGCCCGCGCGACGCCGAAGGCCGCAAGGTCAGCGTCCGCGCGTTCGGCACGGAAGCGAACTTGGGCGAGATCAGTTTCGACGCGTTCGTTGACGGCTTGGTGCGCGAGTACCGCACCCGCGGCGCAGAGACGGTCAAGGGGGGGATGGGCGCGCCGGTCAAGTGACCGGCGGGCACATCACCCCCCCCATCACCTTAGTTGGAACGCCACCGATTCAAGAGGATCGCCAGGTCCGCTCCACTGCGAACTCCGTCGTGATTGAAATCGCCGCGCGTGAATCGCGAGCCGCCGGTGTCAACTGCCCACAGCGCTAGGAACAGCCCCAGATCGACGCTGCCGACGAAGCCGTCGCCGTTCATATCGCTGAGAAGAGCGGTTTCATACTCGGGCAACATCGGCGCGAGGTATGGCGTGAGGTACGCCATCTTCGTTGCGTCCGGCGTGGTGAAGTCGCATTCGAGGGCACCGCCGGTGTCGTTACTGTTAGGCGTAAATCCGAACCAGCAGAAACTGATGCCCTTCTTCGTTGGGTCACCGTTAATCGTGACCGCAATCGCTTGCGCATCCGCAGTGGTGCTGATCGGCTGTGCCAAATACCAGTCGCCCTGCATGTAGTGAAGCAGTGAGTTGACCCACAGCTTGTCGGAGGTCACCTGATCGGTCGACAGCGTGACTGTCGAGCAATCTAGGGGCTCAGGATTCTGCAACCACGAGCCGAATTCGCCAACGAATATCGGCGCGGTGTTGTTCTCCACGAGGTAGCCCCAGAATGGGCGCCACGCTTGATCGTCGAGATTGTCGGGATAGTTCGACGCAGTGAACCACGGCAGAGGGTCTCCCCCGCTCAGGGTCTGCGCAGTACCCGGATAGTCGTGGATTGAATAGACCAACTTGTTCTGATACGACGCCCCAAGATCAATCGGTGCGGCTGCTGCGCCAGTCAGGTTGGCGCCCCAGTTGGTGAATGTGTTTCCGTTCGCGCTGCCCGAACCGGTTGGGAATACCGCGTCCGCATTGGCCCACTGCGTTCCTTCCACCATGATCAGGAGCCGCGGATTCGCAGCAAGAATCGCCTTTCCGCATACCTCTGCTGCATGATTCCAGGCCTGCGGACCGGTTGCGATCGTCCACGCCGAACCACCCGCATCCCGCGGATCCATCTTCGGCTCATTGAACAGGTCGCAGGCAATCACTGCGTGGTACGGGTCGTACGTATCGCTCGCATAGCGAGTGGCGAGGACAACCCATTCATCGATCCACTGCTGCTGACTGACCGAATCCGAGTACCAGAGCGGCTGGCTTGCGAACTCACCGGAGACGATGCAGTGGTTGTCGAGGATCACCTTGAGGCCGATAGAACCGGCATACTTAATGACTTCGTCCATGCACTTGAGCGGAGACTTGGCTTGCAACGCGTAGCTCACCGTGGGGAGCGTTGTGTCAAACAACGGCGCATTGAGCTGCGTACCGTAGAAAGGGCTAGTGGCCAGCTGGTTAACTTGGCTGTCGTCTGAATATGGCGGGTTGTAGTACGCCCCGGCGATGTAACTCGCCACCGAGTTCGGATTGCAAGCCGTCGCCGCTGCTGGCTGCGTGCAGATCATGTTGGCGTACGACCACGGAAGACGAACGCAATTGAATCCGAGGTCCTTCACCTTCAGCAAGTAGTCACGGAAGTCCGGGCTAGCGGTCGCGGAGGGTGACTGGTACAGACCGCTCACGATCGCAATCGGCGTCTCAAACCCCGACCAATTGACACCAGTCAGACGAACGTTGTTTCCGTTCTGGTCAACGATCTGGTTACCGCTGGCGGTTAAGCCTCCGTCCGGTCCGGAGTACGAGTCTTGTGCATAGACGACTGCGGCAAAGGAAAGACCGATGGTGGCGCTCAGTGCACCGAGTGGATTGAATTGAAACATGGGGACCGATTTCTGTTCCTGGACATGCATAGGTGCGAATTCAGACAACGTGTCCGCATGAACACCTCATATGCAACGAGTGCGTAGGCTGCCCTGCAATCGACCGGGCGCAAGGAGAAATGCACCCCAAACCCAAGAAATGAGTGAATTCTGCAGCGCAAATTCTCTCAACTTTTCCAAATGCCGCCCACCCCGCTCGCAACCGACAAGTCGAGTTCAGTAATTCTCGTTTTTGTGCATGCAAGTCGCCGCTCATCCCGTACCCCCAAGCCGAGATCCTTGACCTTCAGCAGGTAGTGGCGGATGTCCGGACTAGAGGTCGCGGAGCGTGACTCATTCGCGCCTGTGCACGCCCTACTCCTCCTCGTTCTCCCGCTCGACAGGCTCGACAGGCTCGATTCCGACGGGAACACCCGGCTCGATTTCACTCGGGAGAGCGTTGCGCAGCGCGATCTCCGTGACGCTCCATTGCGCGTCCGCTCTCTGCGTTTCCGTTTCGCTAGCGCGTTTCGCAGAACTGCGCGCCGTGCAGGGCGCGAACAGTTGATCGATGCGAAGAATCGCGTGCAACGCGCGTCCGCGCTCTCGAATCCTTTCTGACTGGATCCGCGTCAATGATCCTTTGAGGACCGCCGTGACCACATCATCAAGTGCGCCATCGAGCGCGATCTGCGCCGCCATGGAGTCGGCTTCGGTCATCTCGCAATTTCGAAGTTCCGCGCGCGCAATCAGGTCGACCTTCTGGACATTTCCTAGCGCCGCAAACACCCAGAGCCGCTTCAGGTTGTCAGCCGTTAGGGATGTTCTCTGCGCGGTTGGGTTGTCGCAATAGAGCACACCACACTCGACCAAGGCGCGCGCGGCATCCGCTTGAGCCCGCTCAAGTTTGCTATAAAGCACTGGGTCGGCGCGCTCGTCGGACGTAAGTTCGCGCAAACGCCACACGGCCTGCGCGCACTGTCGCAGTGCGTCTGTGCGCGTCGCTTCGTACTGGAGTAGCGTGGCATCGGCGGGACTATCCGCTGTCGAAGCGCTTGCCGCGGCATACTCTCGCACCAAGGCACCAAGGTCCACGCAGGCAAGCTGTCCGAGGTCGCTCGGGTTAACCCGACACGGGAGCCGTCGAAGCGTGTCACGCTCGGTAGCGACTGGATCCGCCCCAGCTTGGACAGCCGCGGCAATGATCGCTGCTGCGGCCGCTCGATCAAGCTCCTCCTTGCCAAGAGTCACCGTCATGCTGTCGGATTCCCACGCATCCACGATCGGATGTGTCGGTGACGCGGACGCAATCCTGCTGCGAAGCAGCAGTCCACGATGGGTCAGCGTGATGAGACCATCCGCACAACTTGCGATCGCGACGCTCAGCGCGGTGAACTCTGCTGGCGTGTATGCGGGCGCGGTCGGAACCTCGTCCTCCATCGTGACAAAGGGAACCTGAGATGCAATGCGCTGCGTGAGCGCGACGAGCTCGGCCAATAGAGCCACGCGCTGTTCCTCGGCTTGCGCGTCTGGCACTGCTTGAACGCTACCCGCGTCGGTCGGCGCGATGCCATCGTTCGTAGATGGAGCAAGTTGCTAGCCCTGGCGATGAACTTTTGGTTCCATGCCGAGCGGCAGTGCACTGTGCAGCGCAACCGACAGGAGCGTCGCTTGAGACTGGTAAGCCTCGGCGAGCTCTTTTGAAGTCGCCATGCTGGCCAGCGTCTCAGCGCGCACAAACGCCGCGAATGCTGGATCAATCGCCGAGAGATCCTGAGCGATTTTGAAAAGCGTGCGCTGACATGCGCGATTCGCCTCGATGACGCGCGTGGGTTTCACTTTACCTGCCACCGGGTCCGCTTGCTTCGCTTCGAAATGGTCCGATGGAATGAGCAAGACCGCGGCGAAACGATCGATCAAGGCGCGCTCGAATGCTTTGCCTGCGCCCGTGAGTACCCCGAGCTGGCCTTGCGCTGCGATACGCGCCACGAACTCCGCGTCCGTTTGGATCGTGGCGATCGGATCGATCGGAGACCACAGGGGTGAATATTTCATCAACAAGTCGCTGCGCAAGAGCGCCTCCACGAGTTGCGTTCTTTGCGGGTGGTTCGCACCGCCGACGACCACGATGACATCCTCAAAAAGCCGCCGATAGCGTTTGCGCGTTTGCTCGCGTTCGAGTGCGAGCGCGCGTGCGGCGGCGCTCAGAAGCGGCGCGACTTTCAGGGGATTCGACAGCAGATTTTCCGTAAATAATGCTTGGAAGCGCTGCTCTGCGGATGATGAGCCGTCTGCGCGGAATGCCAACCATTCCGCGAGAAAGTCTTCATACAGCATGAGCGAAGTGACCGTCGCGTCCACCGACGATGGACCCGCATGAACAACTTCAAATATCTGTTGAGGGCTCGGAGGCGTGGGCTGCGGACCGAGGACCCCCTGTGCATGAAGAGGAGGGGACATGATGCAGGCGAGGAGAACAGCGACGACGATCGCGGCCTGTATGACCCACGGATGTTGCCGACGGATCAGGAATGCATGGCGCATTGGAATCATGGGTGTGTCTCCGTTGACGGACCGCCGAACTCTCCGACGCTTTCGCGATTTCAAAATTACTTTTTGAGACCGGCGTATCAATTGTTTGAGGATTTAACTCTCGTTGTATCTGATGTGACTCAGAGTTTCTTCTTGGCGGCCTTCTCCTTACCAGGCTGCATCTCAACGAGTGGCCAGTCAGGATGATCGACGCGCATCGATTTCATGAGTGAATCGGCTTTGGCGACGAGGTCAGGCTGCTCAGCAGCAAGGTCCTTCGACTCGCTCAGATCGCAAGCGAGATCGTAAAGCTCGATGGGCTTCGCAGGGCCATTGCGGACCGCTTTCCAATCACCAAAGCGCACGGCCTGGAGAGATGTACCCTCGTGGAGTTCCCAGTAAAAGGCCTCGAGCTTGGGTGCGGCACCGCCTTTCAGCAGGGTGACGATGGAGTGGCCGTCGTGCGGTGATTTGAGTTCGGCTCCGGCGAGTTCAGCGGCTGTAGGCAGGAAATCCCAGAAGGCCCACGGCTCTTCACTCACGCGACCCGCTGGCACTTTCCCCGGCCAGCGTGCGATGCCGGCCTGACGCAGCCCGCCTTCATAGAGCGAGAGTTTGCAGCCTCGCAGCTTGCCGCCCATGGACTGGTCGAAAAACTGCCCAACTTCGGAGCTTGGTTTAAAGGAGGCGCCATTGTCTCCGGAGAAGAGGACGAGCGTGTTGTCATCCACCTTGAGTTCCTTCAGCAGATCCATGAGACGACCGACATCACTATCGAGGCGTGTGACCATGGCGGCATAGGTCTTCTGCAATGGCGTCCACGGCTTGTCCTTGTAGAGGCCGAGGTCGTCGATCTCATAGTTGCCATGCGGCAATGTGATGGCGTGGAAGAGGAAGAATGGCCCACCCGCATGAGCACGCACCCAGTCGCGCGTGTCTTGGCCGATCAAATCGATGGCGTAGGTCTTGCCGTCGAGTTCGACGCGCTGGTCATCGTTCCAGAGATACTTGGGGAAGTAGCTGTGAGCGTGGCGCTGGCAGTTGTAGCCATAGAAGTGATCGAAGCCCTTTTTGAGCGGACTGCCCGAGGTGTCGAACATGCCCATGCCCCACTTGCCGGTGCAGGCGGTGGCATAGCCCGCACTCTTGAGCACCTGCGCGAGATCGTCACAGAGAATGAAGATGATGTTGGGCTTCTCGCCAGCGTGGAGAGAAGAACAGACCAACAGCGAGATGGCTAAAAGGCGGAAGATTTTCATGGTCGACCCACCTTAACGCGCTTCACTTCATGATCTGACAGCAGAATCATGCTACTCCGCCGACGCTTTCTTGATGCTGGGGTCCCTGCCCGGGCTGACAGAAGCACCACGCTCGCAGCGATTCCTCAGAGCGTCAAGAGCAGGACATCCGCAACGCACAGGATGAAGTACGGCACCAAGGACGCGGCACCCGCGTAATCCTTGGCAATGCGCTGGCCAAAGAACAGCAGCACAATATCAATGGTTGCAAGTTGAGCGCCGTACATCGCGCAGGTCAATTGGCCCGACCACGCAATCTGCACCGCTCCCGCCATTGCAAGCAAACCAGCCAGCATCTCGGCGACGGTGATCGTGACCAACATGGCCTTCACTTGGTTACGAAACGGCGTCTTGGAAAAATGCCCCGTCAACCAAGCTAAGTTGTCAGCGAAGTTGAAGACCTTGTCAAGCCCAGATTGCAGAAAGAGAATCGCCACAAACAATGCAGTGGCGAACTGAGCAAACGTGATTGGTTGTAGTAGTTGTTGCAGCATGAAAGTAATGGCCTCAAGGCAAGGTAGGTAAGCCGGAGTGTATCGACGCGCTGCGGAGCGTCTGTACACTCGTCAATCATGACAGCCCAAGGCTCCACCGGTAATGTTCTTGCGGCGATCGCAAGCTTCTTCATCCCTGGGCTCGGCCAACTGGTGCAAGGACGTGCGCTGCGCGGGCTGGTCATGCTCATCGCCACCGGCATCCTCTGGTTGATCACCTTCGGCCTCGGTGGCTGGATCGGTCACATCATCGCGTGCTACGACGCTGCTGTTTGGAAAGGTCCAAAAGCAGGCTGAATGCTGCGGTGAACTGAACCCCTCATGCGTCTACAACTTGGCCCGATCCTCGTCGCCATCGTCGCTCTTGCCGTGATCGCAAGTTGGCACGACGCGTTCGACCAGCTCACTTGGTGGCTCGAAGCGTGGTGGGTGCTCGGGGGTTTACTAGCGGTGGTTGTCATCAGTCGAAAGCACCGCATCACGCCGCTCTTACAAGTACTGCTCGCCCTGCATGCCATCGTGCTCCTCGCGGGTGCACATTGGACCTATGAATGCGTGCCGCTTGGGGAATGGTGGCGCGAGTGGTTCGGCTTTCAACGGAATCACTATGACCGCCTCGGTCACTTCATGCAAGGATTCACGCCAGCAATCATGATCCGTGAGCTACTGCGCCGTACCAGCCCACTCGGACCGCGCGGCTGGCTGCCGGTGCTATGCGTTGCCTGCGCACTGGCGTTCAGCGCGTTCTTTGAAATGATCGAATGGAGAACAAGCGTTGCGCTCGGCCACTCAGCGGATGCGTTTCTTGGGAGCCAAGGCGACCGATGGGACGCCCAGTGGGACATGCTCTACTGCCTGATCGGGGCGATCATTTCCATCATCGCGTTCTCCGTGGTCACGAACATTCATGAGCGAGAACTTGCGCGGATTCTTCCCCGCCTTCAAGCACAGTGATCTGCGCGATCGCACGTGACGCTTGGTGCAAACTCACTCAGTTCAGTCTCAGTTCAATGCCGGCCCAAGCGGATCCCAAATCAGCTTGCCATTGTTCCAGTCGCCAGCGGGTGTCGAAGGTACGCGGCTGCCTTGCGCGTTAGTGGTGGCTTCTTCGTTACCGATCCAACTCACGTGGCCGTCGGCAAACACTGAGTGTCCACCGTTTGAGTAACGCGCTGCGTAGCGCTTCCATCCCGCCGAAGCGCGATCGAGGGACGCATTGCGGTGCGGATCATCAATGGCAAGTTCCCCTTCTTGCGCGCGCAACTCAAACATATAAATGGTGCGGTCCGCGAACGCAATGTGCGCGGTTCGAACCATCACTGCTGTTGATGCTTCCGGAACGCCCGCTTGCTGTAACAATGTTTGATTGAGTCGGTAGTTCATCCCGTAGTTGAACCAGAACTGACGACGCAACCCGCCCTTTCCGGCGTCACCAAAACTCCACGGCTCACTTCGTGTCACCACCACACCGGGATCGTTCCACACGGTCTCGGCGCCATCCCAGTTGTCCACGTTGCGCTGCTCTTGAAACGCGCGCTCGGAGATCGTGGCGTATCAATCGATACCCAGCATGCCCGCCAACGCATTGGGCCAGAAATTCGGATTTGCCAGATTTGTGCCCATATCCGCAGCAACTTTGCTGCCTTCCCATGGGAGCGTGTCATCGTGAATCGAAGCCCACGAGTCCATGGCCATGCCCCACTGCCGAAGATTTGACTGACTCTTGGTTGCCCAGCCAGCGCGCCGCATCGATCCAAGCGCGGGAACAAGCAGCCCGATGAGCAGTGCGATGATCGAGACGGTTACCAACAATTCAACGAGGGTAAACGCGCGGCGTCGGGTCGGCATGATGACCACGATGCCGCACCCGCAATGGGTCAGCCATGAATCAGAGTTTGCACGTGCGAAACGCGCTGCACACGCAAAAATGAATCGACCCTTCGCACGTTCGGTGCGAAGGGTCGATGTGTGACGGAGAAATATGAATCGCGGTCAGTCGAATGACTTAGCGCTTGCCAGCGGTCTTGGCGAAGGTCTTGGTCGCAGTGGTCTTCTTACCAGTGGTCGACTTCTTGGCAGTGGTCTTCGTCGTTGCCTTGGTGGTGGCCTTCGTCGTTGGCTTGGTAGCGAACTTCGTGGTGGCCTTGGTGGTCGGCTTGGTAGCAGACTTGGTGGTGGTCTTCGTGGTCTTGGTGGTGGCCTTGGTGGTCGGCTTCACAACGGTCTTGACGGTGAGCGTCTTACCGGTGGTCTTCTTTGCACCAGTGGTCTTCTTGGTGGTCTTCGGATGAACGATGTCAGAGATCATCGCCATGACGCCGGTCTTGGTGCCCGACTTGGTGGTCGTGGACTTGCCGGAAAACTTGGATGCGAGGAGGTTCTTGATCATGCCAGTGGTGGAAGTGTTCTTCTTCATCTCCGCAGTGTGACGAAATTCGGCGCAAGCGTCAAGCGGAGGTGGGTGTGGTGACGGGCTGTCGGCGGGTCCGCGCTCCCTTGAGACCGATGGCCTCCCTCCGAGTAGCAACCCCCCGGTCCGGGATTCACCCACAGAAATTCCGCCTTGATTTGCTTGCCATCGGGCTGCGCGGGTACAGTCTCCATCTGCAGCGCGATCGCTGCGGACCCAGGTCGACGGCGGCGCTCGATCTGGAAATGTGAACCACCGTTGATACTGCCGCCGGATTCTTCCTAAGGACTCTCCTATCTCCAGCTTTCCTCCTCGCCGTCCCCCTTTCAACTCTGGTTCCGGGCCTCGTCCCGGTGGATTTGGTGGGGACCGCCCGCGACGCGACGGACCAGCGTCCGGCCCGCGACTGAACGACCGCATCCGCATTACGCCCGTCCGACTGATCGACGAGGCGGGCGAGATGGTGGGAATCGTTGAAACCGACGAAGCACGCCGGCGCGCCAATGAACTTGGTCTTGACCTCGTGGAGATCTCGCCTGACGCGCGACCGCCCGTCTGCAAGATCATGGACTACGGCAAGTTCAAGTACGAGGAAGCCAAGAAGCAGAAGGCCGGCAAGTCCAAGGCCAGCGAACTCAAGGAAGTGCGCCTCGGCCGCTCCATGAAGATCGACCGCCACGACGTGGGCATCCGCGTCCAGCAGGCTCGCCGATTCCTCTTGGAAGGCCACAAGGTTCAACTGGTTGCCAGTTACAAGGGTCGCGAGATGGCGCACCGAGAGATCGGTGAGCGCCTCGTGAACGACGTCATCAGCCGCCTGCTTGACCTTGGCAAACTTGAGGCCAATCCGCGCCTCAACGGCAAGCGCATCAACGCGATCATTTCGCCTGACAAGCACAAGATTGAGACCTGGAAGCGCAAGGAAAAGGCTGAAGGTCGCAAGGGCGTCATCGAAGCTGTCGAGATCAAGGACGAGCCTGAGGACGAGGGCGACGACGAGTGAGTGGAGACGGAGCGGTTGGCGGTAGCGGCGGCATGGGCAGCATTGGCGCTGTCCCCGGTCGACCAGCAGCCGCCAACGGCGAACTCATGTTGCGCACCTTTGCGTTTCCCGCCGATGCAAATCCGGCGGGAGACATCTTTGGCGGATGGCTCCTCGGGCAAATGGACATCGCGGGCGCAAGCCTGGCCCGACGCCGCGCGCACGGGCGGGTAGCGACGGTGGCGATCGCGCAGATGACCTTCAAGCTTCCGGTCTTTGTAGGCGACGAAGTGAGTTGCTACTGCTCGGTGGTCCGCGTCGGAAGTACGAGCGTGACCATCGACGTGGAAGCGTGGGCGCGCCGAGCGGATGGCGACGACCTGGCACGCGTGACCGAAGGGGTGTTCACCTACGTTGCCCTGGGTGCGGATCGCCGGGCGCGGCAGATTCCGAAATAACTCGTGGCCTGGGTGGGGGCGTTGTTGCGACGCGCTTGCGTGCTGGGGGCGTTGTGGCATCACGCTTTCGTACTGGCCCTGATACATCACGTTTGCCTACTGGCCCGCATTCGCCTCACGAGGACGGCCGCTGAGCGCGGCCCTGTCCTCTCCGGCGAGCGCGGCCAGGTGGGGGTGTTCCACAGAACGTGGTGTTCACGTGCCTTCTGTAGGCGAGCCCCCACAGT
>JBBAOD010000070.1:0-10689 GCA_040401635.1 Phycisphaerales bacterium | reverse complement strand
GCGCGCTTACAGAAGTTGCCACCCGCGGACGCAACCCCCGCTGCACTCGCCGCGTGGTCCACCAACGTCGTGCGAGCTGCAACCACCGAAACTGCCGCCATTGAGGATGATCGCGGCGCGCTCATTGATCGCCTTGATGCGGCACTCACCCATCCACTGTTGGGAATTGGGGGGTTTCTTGCCATCATGGCGGCACTCTTTGCGGCGATCTTCTTGGTGGCATCGGTACCGATGGACTTGATTGACTTTCTGTTTGGGCGTGTGGCGGACGGCGTGCGCGCTGCGCTGCCGAACGGCATCATTGCCGATCTCCTTGCCGATGGCGTGCTGCGCGGTATCGGCGGAGTGCTTGTGTTCCTGCCGCAAATCTGCCTGCTGTTCTTCTTGGTGTCGTTGCTTGAAGATTCTGGATATCTCGCGCGCGCAGCATTTGCGGTGGATCGGGTCATGCGTCGTTTCGGCTTAAGCGGGCTGTCGTTCGTGCCGCTTCTACCAAGTCATGCGTGCGCGCTCCCGGGAATCATGAGCACCCGGCTGATCCGCGATGACCGCGAACGCTTAGCCACCATTTTGGTTGCACCATTCATGAGCTGCAGCGCGCGACTGCCGGTGTACGTGTTACTCATTGGGATTCTTTCCATCGGCAAGCCTGCGTGGTTTGCAGGGGTTGCCTTTGCGGGCTGCTATGCGTTGGGCGCCGCCGCGGGACTCTTCAGCGCACTGATTGCGCGGCGCACCATTCTGCGTGGTCCGGCACGCGCGTTGGTGCTGGAATTGCCGCCCTATCGACGCCCAAGCATTCGCAACGCTGCGCTGGTCACGTGGGATCGCGCCAACGTATTTATCCGCAATGCCGGCACCACCATCTTGGCGATCTCCATTGTCATGTGGTGGCTGAGCGCATTCCCCCGCGTGAACGGCGATGCGCACCAGCAACAGGCGGAAAGCTTCGCTGGACAGATTGGCGATGCACTTCAGCCCGTCTTTGCTCCGCTCGGATTCGATAGCCAACTGACCGTCGGAGTGATGACCAGTTTCATGGCGCGAGAAGTCTTTGTCAGCACCATGGGCGTGCTGGCCGGCGCAGGAAGCGGCGCGGATGTCAGCGATCAAGGCGTGATCGAACAGGTCGCCACCATGGCTCGTACCGATGGCACACCGGTCTTTGATACCGCAACTTCGGCTGCCGCCTTGGTGTTTTTTGTGCTCGCCATGCAATGCCTGCCGACGCTTGCCGTCACCCGGCGCGAAACAGGATCATGGAAGTGGCCGGCGTTGCAATTCGCTTGGATGACCATCGTCGCGTACGGGGCGGCGTTTATCACGTACACAGTGGTTCACATGTCCACAGGAGTCCACTAAATGCCTTGGAATGACTGGCAATTTCTGGTTGCAACTGGAGGAGCTGTGCTGGCTCTTGTATTTGTCATCAAGCCACTGTTGGCGAGTCGCAAAGACGCTGCGTGCGGCGGCTGTGGACCAGCGAAGACGAACCGAGCGAAGCGGACCGCGCTCACCATTGGTAATACTGAGCAGGACCAGACGCGCTGACACGGCGCGTGCACGTGCGGTGCTGCTCCCGGTGATTGCGTAGTAGCAATTACTTCTTCAACAGAGCTCGCACCATCAGTAGATCTGCTGGCGTGGTCACCTTGATATTGCGCGGATCGCCATCAACAACGATGACTTCTGCGCCCAGGCGCTCCACCAGCATGGCGTCGTCGGTCGCTCCATCAAGCCCCGGCTGCGCGTAGGCGCGGCGCAACAGTTCAGCGCGGAACACCTGCGGCGTCTGCACCGCAACCAGTCGTTCGCGCGAAATAGTGCCCACTACTTTGCGACCACGAACCTTGGTGGAGTCAGAGATTTCGCCAAGAATCATGTCAGAAATGGCGTCTGCTTCCTCGGCGTCCACTGCGTCTTCAGAGACCTTCTTCAAGGTGGAAGTCACTGGATCGCCAGGAATCACTGCATCATGGACGCGCGCTGCATCAAAGACGCGGGCAATCAACTCTTCACTTGCCATCGGCCGCGCCCCGTCATGAACGGCCACGTGCGTGCAGTCGGCTGGAACCTCAGCGAGCGCATTTCGAACGGTTTCCCAACGCTCAACCGTGCCGCCCGCCACCACCTTAGCACCGTGGAAACCCAATTGATTGCCATAACGATCACGGAATGCGTCCACTTCATCGGGCGGTGCTGCAACGATGATCACTGCAACATCTTCGCGCCGAGTGAAGAGTTCAACTGTGCGCAGGATCATCGGGCGCCCACCCACATCTTGCGCAAGCTTGTCGACGCCGCCAAATCGGCTACTGCGCCCCGCTGCTGGAATGATGACGGCTACACGGAATGCGTTCATTTGCTACTCCATTGCGCGGGTGCAGGAAATTGCGGGCGTTGCAACGCCATCAGGGTCATCGCAGTACCAAAGTTTCGGGTGCGTGGAAAGACGCGGTCGTCCCACGTTCCGTCTTGGTCACGCACCGCAAACAGCAACTGTTCGAATTGACGGCGATACTCCGGGCGTTCTGCGGCGGGGAGTAACTCAACCGCGTCGCAGGCGTTATAGAAACCGAAGAAGAAGTAGTACGGCGCAACGCTGTATGCCCCTACGTGTGTTCCTGATTTCTTACGGCGAATCTCTAATTGCCGCCAGTTATCAAGAAATGCATCCACCGCGCGGCGAACACTGGCGACGTCTGATCGACCCGCACGCATGAGCACGCTTTCGCTGCACACCATGCGTCCGATCGCACCAGGAATGGAACGCGCTGGCTCACGGGTCTGCCGCTGTGCGCTGTATGCAAAGTTTCCGTCTTCAGTACGACAGCGCTGCAACGCATCAAGGGCGCGGGTGACCACTGCCCCATCAACTGGGAATCCCTGTACTTGTGCTTCAAACAGCACTTGTAAACATGGCGGCGTCATGAACGGCGATGCGGGCGAAGGTGTCTCAATACCGGGCTGCCGCGCGTAGTTCCAACCACCGACTTCTGGAATCTCAGTCTTCTGTATGGCATCCAAGTACCAGCGCAGTGCTGCGTCAGTTTCCGTCTCCATTCCGGCGGGCACCACTTTGGCGGCACGAAGCACTAAGAGGAAGCGCGCGCCGTAGCAGTAGCCCCAGCCACGCACGTCATAGCCAGCCTCGTACACCGGGTTCATGAGCGGCTCACGGATCCCAGCGCAGATGAACGCGCACGCACTGCGAACAGCTTCTTGCCGTGCTGCATCCGATGCATATCCAGGCGTGCATACCAAGCATTCGCCGACGATTCCAGTTCCGCCGATGCGGTAGCCAACCGGAATCTCGCCGCCGACGCGGTACACGCCTTCGTACGGCCACTGCGCTTTCGGTGTGCCTTCCTGTGCTGAAAGGAGGAAGGCAATTCCGCGCTGAACCGCGGACTCAATCGCGGCGGCATCTGGTGGAACCGGTGGCCCAAGTGGCGCAGCGGCGGCAATATCACGCGATGTGTCGGGCTCCAAATCGCCGGCGACAGCGCGCGCATGCAACATGCAGAGTGCGGCGACGCTCGCAACAGTGGCAACGGTTGCCACACGGCTCAACGCAGCGCTCTTCACGTGGACTCCTCCGGCGTTTCATCCACCTGCACCGCTGCAGCACCCGCGCGCGGTGAGTACAGGTGAACGTGCATATCCCCAAATGATCGAACTTCTGGACCGTTGAAACCAGCGATCGTGCGCTCATCGCCTTCTAAGACATACGGCAAACGCAATACCATCCAACCGCGGTCACCCATCGCGCCACGCAGGCGCGCACACTGGTCCAAAATGCGTCGTCTGCCGCTGGTCTGTTCCGCGATCGGATACGGCGGATCGACAAAGATGACGTCGACTACTTCCTTCAGGTCCGCGAGGAGTGCGGGCGCAAGTGCGTCCGCTTGCAGCGCTCGTGATCGCGCGCCGAGACCAAGCATGTCAATATTCTTGCGCATGCAGTCATAGACGCCGCGGTCGCGTTCGACAAAGATGGCAAACCGGGCGCCGCGGCTCAAGGCCTCAAGACCCATGGTTCCAACGCCCGCAAAGAGGTCAAGAACCACGGCATCCTCAAACCAACCACGCAGGATGTTAAAGATGCTTTCCTTGACCCGGCCGGTCATCGGTCGCGTCACTTCCTCGCCGCTGGGGGTGTGAAGAATCCGCGAACGATGCTCGCCGCCCATGATTGTTACGCGTGAATGCACGGGTTGAGGATACGTCCTGCTACATTTCCACGCGCGTGCCGCAGCCATTCGACCAACTTCCATCGAGCGTTCTTGCCCTCTCGCGGGCGGTACGGATTGGGGGTGGCGCAGTGCCCGCTCTACTGGTGCATCCATACTTTGATCGCAACACCGGCACAGTGCTGCGCCCGGCGCCGGTACTGGTTTGGATGCACGGGCGCACCGTCACCAAAGAACTTGACCCCGGCCGTTACCTCCGTCTTGCGCGCGCCGGCATCGCCACCTGTGCTATTGATCTGCCCGGGCACGGCGAACGCCTGGATGCGTCCCGACAAGCGGCAGAGGAAACGCTTGGAGTGGTCGAGCAGATGGTTGGGGAACTTGATGCCGTTGTTGCCGACCTGGACGCTTCCGGCGAACACCTGGGTTGCAAGCGCGCCTTGGGTGGCATGAGCGCGGGCGGTATGGCGGCGCTGGTTCGCCTCACGCGCCCGCATACCTTTGATGCAGCAGTAGTGGAATGCACCACCGGAAGCTGGCGCTGGCAGCAACACCGCGCGATGTTTGATGCAGCCCGAGTGGCAGCCATGAATCCCATTGACCATCTGCAGAATTGGCGGGAAATTCCGCTCTTGGCTCTGCATAATTCCGAGGACGAATGGATACCCGTGGACGGCCAACGTGAGTTCATTGAAGCAGTACGGGCACGTGCCACGCACCCAGAAGTGGTGCAGTTTCATGTGTACGGGCCAACGGGGGCGCCATTTGAGCATGCCGGATTCGGGCGGATGGCTTCGGACGCCAAGGAGCGCGTCACCGGATTCCTGACCGGCGCCCTCTCCGCTATTGAATGACGCCTCGAACAGAATTTGAGCGATTCAACATGGGATGCTGCCCGAAATGCCGTATCTTCTAGGGATCCATGCTTACGCCGATGATTACTTCAAAGACCATGCCGACTGTAACGCGCGCGCTCCGCACCCCGACCCCGCGCGCGTTCACGATCGTTGAACTCCTGGTGGTAGTGGGCATCATTGCGCTGCTCATGGGAATCTTGGTCACTGGCGTCCGCGGAGCCATTGGAAGCGCGCGCAAGACGCGTGAGCTCAACGGTCTGCGTGGCGTGTACGCCGCGTGGTACCAGTACGCCAATACCTATGAAGAGCAGTTGCTGCCCGGGTTTCTTGACGAAGCCACACAGGCAAACTGGAAGGTCAATTACACCAATTCATCCTCGACCACGGTCGCTCGCTCACTGTCGCAGACCTATCCGTGGCGCCTCGCGCGATTCATGGATGATCCGTACGGAACGCTGGTGAGTTACATCGAGTCTGACAATGCAGATGCCAACAGTGATATAAGTGGCGAGTGGGACGGCGCACCCACTCACCCAGGTTGGATGTCCGCCGCATTCGGAGCGCCGGGCAGCACCCTCGCCCTGCAGCCCGCCTTCGCATACAACGCGTACTACATGGGTGGCTGGTACCAGTCTTCCAACGGTGTTTCGGCACCCGCATTCGCCGACGCCGGATGGAGCACCGCTGATGGCAGTGCCGTCACCGGTCGATTGGTGTGCACCCGACTTGCAAACATCGCGCGCACCTCGGAAGTGATCGTCTTTGCTTCCAGCGCCCTGCGTGCGCCAGGCAACTATCGCCCCGGCGTGAACCCGGAGGATCGTATTCCCGGTAACTCATGGATCGTGCCGCCGACGCTTGGCGCAACTGCTGTGTGGGAGCCGTTCATGGGCTCGCAACAAAGCGTCACCATGGCTGAGTCTGAGGGAGGCACCGCATCCTTCATGCGTCAATCAGGAATGACTGATTCCGGCGTACTTCAGGTGAATACGGTGCAGGGCGTTCCAGTGCGCCGCCACAACTTGTTGATCGCCACCGTGAAAGCGGACGGCAGCACTGAAAGCGCAAGTGTTGGAGCACTCATGGACATGCGCGCGTGGATCGATGCGGCGGATCGCGCCGACTTCTCGCACGCGGACAACTGAGATTCAAGGCTTCGCGGCGAGGTGTCGAGCACATCGCTGAGCGACATCGCCCACTCGTTCCCACACACTCGGCTGCACCTCACTCAAACGTGCTGCGGAGCGCCAATCTCTGCGGGAGCACGCTCATGGGTGTGATTCGGATCCGTCGACGGCTCGTGATGAGCACGCGGCGGCGGCGCGGTACCGAAGGTGAGCTGCGCAACTGCAATCATGGTCTCTAACCGCCCCAGCGTGTTCTCACGCTGCGCGCCGTAACCCATGAATGGGAACAGCGAAAGCAACGCAACGACCAGTCCGGATGCGGTTGCCACCAGCGCCTCACCGATACCACCGGAGATCGCGCGCGGATCAACCATTGCCCCGCCGCCACCAAGCAACTCGAAGCTGCGGATGATTCCCGTGACGGTTCCCAGAATGCCAAGCATCGGTGCGGCGGTAATGATCGTGGACAGCGTGGCCATGCAACGGTCCATTCGAATGCGTTCGGTTTCTACCGAACCCACGGCGACCGCATCGCTGGCGCCGTCGTTGAGGAGCGCCGTGGCGACCCGCGAGTACACGGTGTCACTGGTCTCAGCCAACGCCTCAACGCGGGCGCGATCGCCGCGGCGGAAGGACTCCATGAGCAACACAAACCCACGCTTGGCGCCGGGACCGTTCTGCTTGAACCAAAAAACCCCGCGCTCAAAGGACGCGGCTACGGAAACGACGCTCAGGATGAAGAGCGGCCACATGACTGGTCCGCCGCGGTGCATCAGTGCTAAGAATGAATCGATCATGGTGGGTGGGGACCGAGGGGTGGGCGGCGAGAGAGGGATCATACGGAGTTCGGTACACTCGGCGGAATGACCGCGCTCGGCACGCACGCAACGGATTCCCAACTCATTATTGAGGTCGAAACTGCGCTCAATCAGGCGCTCGCCGATCATCTCTTGGCGCCCAAATTGCGCGAAGCGATGCAGTACGCGGTGTTAGGAGGCGGTAAGCGCGTGCGCCCAGTGCTCACGTTGCGCGCGTGCGAGGCAGTGGGTGGCCGACGTGCGGACGCCGTTCCTTCGGCCATCGCCCTGGAAATGACCCACTGCTTTAGTTTGGTTCATGATGACCTTCCAGCCCTCGACAATGACGACCTCCGCCGCGGTCGCCCCACCACTCACAAAGCCCACGGCGAAGCACTCGCCATCCTCGCTGGCGACGCATTGACTTCGGTAGCGGTGGAAATTGCCCTTGAATCACCGGTACGCGCGGCGGACATTGCCCGGGAATTGGCCTCCGCAACCACTGCGATGATCACCGGTCAGGTCTACGACACCCTTGCCGGATTCCCAGGAAACCTTCCGGCGGCCGAGCGCCTCCGCTTGGTGCACGACAACAAGACCGGCGCGCTGATCCGCTGCGCGTGTCGCATGGGGGCCCTGTGCGGAACGCCCGACGAATCCCGCCTCCACGCGCTCACCACCTACGGCGAGTCCATGGGACTGATGTTCCAAGTGGTGGATGACATCTTGGATGAAACCCAGTCCACCGAACACCTCGGTAAGGCTGCCGGCAAAGACCGGGATGCAGGAAAGCTCACCTATCCAAGCGTCTTTGGCCTTGACGAAAGCCATCGCCACGTGGCACAACTCTTGGAAATTGCCTTGAGCGCCCTCAAACCCTTCGGAAATGCCGCCGAACCGCTCCGTTTGACCGCCCACGCGCTGGCAACTCGGACTAAATAACCACCACTGCGCTACACTTTCCCACTGCTTGCGAATGCCCCCGTGGCGACGTAAGCGGAGCGCCCGGATCACCAATGGCCGTGCGCTGACAGGTACCCAAGACTCCCCCATGAAGCTCCTCCCATCGATCGCCGGTCCCGCCGACCTCAAGAAGCTCTCCATCGAACAATTGCCGCAGCTGGCGGCGGAAGTTCGCCAAGCCATTTGCGACCAGGTTGCAAAGTCGGGCGGACACCTTGCGCCGAATCTTGGCGTGGTGGATCTGACCATCGCCATGCATTACGTCTTTGACTTCGGTCATGATCGTTTGCTGTGGGATGTTGGCCACCAGTGCTACACGCACAAGCTCCTCACCGGACGGCAGCACCTCTTCGGAAAGCTGCGTCAGCGCGGCGGTATGTCCGGCTTCCCAGAGCCACGCGAATCAAACTTCGATCTCTTCTCCGTTGGTCACGCCGGTACCGGTATCTCCACTGCTGTTGGTGTAGCGCGCGGCGATACGCTCGGTGGAGAAGGTTGGACCGCAGACAACGCTGATGGTCGCCGCGTTGCGGTAGTGATTGGCGACGCCAGCATCGTGAACGGTGTGGCGATGGAAGGTTTGAACAACGCCGGCACCCTGCACCGTCAGTTCTTGGTGGTGCTCAATGACAACGGCATGTCGATCGCGAAGCCGCAAGGCGCGGTCGCTGCGTACTTTGATCATGTGCGCCTGAGCCAGGGTTACAGTGAATTTAAGAAGACGGCGCGCGAGTTTGCCAAGCACATGCCTGGCGGCAGCACGCTCGCAGAGATCTACCACCGCTTGGGTGAAGTCTCTAAGAATCTGGCGCATGAAGTGCACACCAATGGTTGGTTTGAGCACTTCAACTTGGTCACGGTTGGACCAGTCGATGGCCATGACATCAAGGCCTTGGTGGATGTCCTCAATGAGGCGAAGGAATTCGATCGCCCCATGGTGCTGCACGTGAAGACCGTGAAGGGCAAGGGCTTCGGATTTGCCGAGCAAGACAGCTGCACCTTCCACTCACCGAGCCCCTTCAACATGCTCGACGACATGGAGAACGAAGGCTGCCGCGTTGAATTGAAGAAGAGCGGTCGATCCTTCACCGCAGCGTTCGGCGAAGCGATGACCAACCTGATGGCCTGTGATCCAAAGGTGGTGGCGTGCACCGCTGCCATGCCAGACGGCACCGGCATCTCCAAGGTGCAGGCCAAGTTCCCCGACCGCGTCTGGGACACCGGCATCTGCGAGAGCCACGCCGCCGACATGATGTGCGGCCTTGCCAAGACTGGCTGGAAGCCGTTCATGGCCGTGTACAGCACGTTCCTGCAGCGTGCGTTTGACCAGTGCTTCCAAGAAGCTGCGCTGCAAGGCCTGCCACTGCGTCTCTGCCTCGATCGCGCCGGACTGGTTGGCGGCGACGGCGCAGTGCATCACGGCTTCTGCGATATCGCCATGCTTTCCGTACTGCCGAACGCAGTCATCATGGGCGCTCTTGACGAGCCAAGCATGAAGGCTGCGCTTGATTTCATGGCGAGCTACGAAGCAGGCATCACCAGCCTCCGCTATCCGCGCGAGGGAGTGATCGATCGCTTCACCAACACCGCCTGCCCACCGTTTGAACTCGGCAAGTCGCGCGCACTGATTCGTCATGCACGGCCGGATGTTGCCATCGTTGCGTTTGGCACCATGGCGCATGAATCTGCAGAAGCGATCGCCCTCCTCGGTGAGTACACCGTTGACCTGTATGACGCTCGCTTTGCTAAGCCCATTGATGTGGCGCTTCTCAAGGACCTGCTCGGACGTGGGATCCCAGTGGTCACCATTGAAGATCACTCCATCCGCGGCGGCTTCGGCGCGTGCGTCTTGGAGGCGTGCAATGATCACGGTCTGGATACACGGCTGGTCACGCGCTTGGCGATTCCAGACTTCTGGATCCACCACGGCGAACGCAAGGAGCAGTTGGTCGATTGCGGGCTTGATCCTGCAGCTATCGCCCGCACTGTGCGATCAGTGATCGAAGGTCGATCAACACCAACAACCGCGACCAGCGCACCAACGCGCTCAACCAGCGCCGTCTGATCCACTAGCCCCACCGCGAGAACCACGATGGCCATCCTTGTCATCCAGCATTCCAAGATCAGCGACCCGGGACTCCTGGGAGTTTCGCTCCGCTCGCACGGCCAACGCGTTCGTATCGTTCGCGTTGATCTTGGCCAGCCGTTGCCCAATGACCTTGATGACGTGCACGGCCTGACTTCGCTGGGCGGCCCGCAATCCGCCAACGGCAACGATGCCTGGAACGCACCTGAGTTAGAACTCATGCGCGAGGCGCACGCCCGACAGATCCCGATTCTTGGAATCTGCCTCGGCGCACAGATGCTTGCGAAAGCGCTTGGCGGCGAAGTGACCACCATGGCCAAGCCTGAACTCGGCTGGGTTCCCGTTCGCGCTACCGGTATCGGCGTTGAAGACGTGCTCCATGCCGGCATCGGTTGGACGCAGTACGTCTTTGAGAGCCACGGCGACCATGTTTCAAAGTTGCCGGAAGGCGCTACCGTGGTCATGAAGGGCGAGGCCTGCCCGGTGCAGGCGTTCCGCGTGGGCGCGCTGAGTTATGGAATCCAGTACCACCCCGAGTGGACGCGCGAGACCATCAACGGCGAGATCGACTCCGCCACCGACGCCGAACTGACGGCCGCCGGCACCACCAAGCCCGCGCTGCGCCAGGCCACCGCGGAGCACTACCCCGCAGCCGAGCGCAATGCC
>JBBAOD010000069.1:0-10722 GCA_040401635.1 Phycisphaerales bacterium | reverse complement strand
CACCACGCGCTCCTTGGCGCGGGCGATCCTGACTTCCCCGTATGCCAAGCGACGCGATGTTGATTTCGCCATGGAACTGGCAGTGACCGCCGACACATTGGCCAAGGGTGAAGATGCCCGCGCCGCCGATACGTTGGGTCTCGCCTGGTTCTCCAAGGGCAACCGCGAGAAAGCCATTGAGAACGCCGAACGCGCGGTCAAGCTTGAGAAAGACCCGAAGACCCGCGAGCAGTACGAACAGTCGCTGCAGAAATTCCGCACCGGAACCCCCGGTCCGGAGCCCACCAAGCCACGCCCGGTTCCCGCCGCGGCGGCTCCAAATGCAGCGCCAGGTGCAACGCCAGGTGCAACTCCAGGCGCAACTCCAGGCGCAACTCCAGGCGCAACTCCATCTACACCGCCCGCTCCAGCGCCTTCGCACCCCGATTGAGCGTGCGCAACACGGTTCATTCCTGCGCGTGGTGAGTGCGCCGCTACGGCTCTACTTCTTCACCCGCACCGTCACCCGTCCGAATCTGCAGCGAAACATCTCGCTTGCGAATCGCCTGTGAGAAGTCATCCATCCCAGCATGCTTGGCGTCGTCAGTGATATCAGCCTGCTGTTTCGCGTCCGCAAAGCTTGCGGCAGACCTCACCCATCCGTCATCCCATGCCTGTTGTTCCCACGTTCCGTTGAGTAGCAGCCGTGGTGAAGGGAACAGCGGAATGCGCTGACCAAGCGCGGTGCGCAGGATGTCTACGCCGCAACTCTGCGTGATGGCGTTGTACCAACACGGCGCGCGCGCCACGTCAATCGATTGCAACGCGTAGCGCTCGAACAAGATGCGCGCATTCTCTGGTGTGCACTCAATCCGATAGCGGCGCACGGTTTCGCCTCGAAAGTTTGTGCGCACGCGCACGACATCTCGCTCATCGGCCCACACATAGATCAGCGTGTATTGACGAAACAAACCACCGACAGCGGAGTATTGCTGGCCAACGCGCTTGCGCGCTTCAATGGAGGCGGCCAAGTACGTCATGGTTCCGTCAGCGCGTTCAAAGCCGAAACTCACAAAGTTGTGGCAAATGCGTTGCGGTCCCCAGAAGGAAAAGAACAAGTCAACCGTGCGTAGTTGTGACAGGTCATAACTGCGCTCTACCCATACTTCTTCGCAGTCGGTGTCACTGCTGCGGTAGCGGAAGTTCCGAATGCCTGCCACGGTTGCTTCGTTGCCGTTCACGGCAAACGTAGCCGTGTCCTGCACATCTGGCTGCCAGTCCGCCTGTGCTGGTGCAGGGACGAACCAGAACCATGTGACAACGGAAGTCCACAGCACAGCCAATCCCATCCATCGCACTACCCGGCTGCACGCGAATCTCGGCAGTGGTCCGGCCGCCAGCGCCACGCACATCAGCGCACATGTCGCACCCATGGACCACGTGATGGCGGACGGGCCGTCGGGGGCGAATCCGATCGCCAAGGTGCACCACGCAGTGAGCACCAGCCACAAGATGGCAAGTGGGGTGCGCCACGCCGTGCCAACCACATGGTGGATGATGCGATGACGCGTTGGCGGTGCAACGGGAAGCGGCGGTGGTACGGGCACGTTGGAGTTCATGACGGTGTGGAAGAAGTGGTCGTTCGATAGAGCAGTGCGCCTGCAACTGGCACGACCACCGCCAACGCGTTCCATGTCCGGTGTGGCAAGTTACCGCTGGCGTATGCCTCGCCGCACGCCGCCACGGTTCCCACCAATATGCCGGACACCACGGAGATGACGCCAGCCACGGAATGCATACGTGGACTCCGTCTCCAGCACGAAACCAGCGCAATACTCCCAGCCGTCCCCGCCACCGCCACGCACATGACGGCAAGCGATGGGAATCCCGTCATCACCGCACACACCGCCATGCCCACGCAGGACACCGCCACGGCACACATCGCAGTGCGAAGTCCACACATGGCGATCGCGCCGGATGACAGGGCGCATGTTGCAGCAAACAACGCACGTCCGCCGTTACTTGCACCAGGAAATGCAACGAACGCCGCCACGCCGCACGCAGAGAGCAGCGTGGTAGCAATCACCAGCGCCCGGCGATGCCTCGGCACGGCCGCGGTCAGCAGCGCCAACGCGGGCGACACCAGCGCCAACAGCAAAGCAACCAGCCCAAGCTGGTGCCAGCGTTCAAACGGCGCGTCATCATCTTTCAATTCAACCGGCAGTTGCCGCAATAGTGCTGCCGGATCGACTTCATACACAAATGAGATGAGAAATGCAATCGCTAGCCCGGATGCCACGCAGCATTCAATGATGGCCGCTCGTTGGCGCAGCGGGCCAAGCAGTGCCGCACCAGCAAGCGCGCTGCCCGCCAATATCGGCAGCAGCACCACGCTCAGCAGGTAATTCACGGCGTCGTTCCGCCGACGGCATCGCCCTCAAGTGCAATGATCAGTTTCACTTCATCGCCAAGCGCCTTGGCTGGTTTCTCAATGCCCCACTTCATGCCAAAGTCACTGCGCTTGAGAGTGAGGTTGCATTCAAACCCCACTTTGGTGCCCGCGGGACCGGTGCCAATGCCGGTTGCCACGCAGTCCACCTCAACGGGTTTGGTGACGCCATGCAAGGTGAGGTCACCCTTCACCAGCCAGTGTCGGTCGCCAGCAGCAGTGGCGCCCGTTGACTTGAAGGTGATGGTGGGGAACTCCTTCGCGTTGAAGAAATTGGGTCCTTGGAGATTGCCATCAAGCTTCTCGCTGCCCGTATCGGCGTTGGCAATCTTTGCTGAAATATCAAAGACGGGCGCCGCGGTCGGTTCCATCGTCCACTTCACCGTGCCTTCAAGGGCTTTGAATCGGCCCCAGAAGAGCCCTGCCTCCAAGTGTTGGATGCGGAACAGTGCCACCGAATGCACTGGATCAAGCGTGATGGTTGCTGGATCCGCCGTCCGGCTCGGCGCAGCCGCCATTCCCAGCAACAGTGTCGCCATTCCAAGCGATGTGGCGGTGATTGTGGCGAATCGAACGTGCGGCTGGGCGTGGTTCAGGGTCATCGGGGCACTTTACGAGCCCCGCCGCGGTCGCGCGGCCGTTCCGTGCCGGGCAGGGGAAGCGGAAACTCCTCTTGCTTCTCCACATATTTGCGATGGATTGTGGCGGCAAGCGTTGAATTAGCGCCATTTAGCGCCTGTTTATCTGTCACTAAACAAAGTTGATTTCTTTTCGCACAAGCGTGATGGGTGGCACCCGCCATTCTCGTTCTCGTACTTGGAGAAAGTGATCAGGGCATGAATCCCGCTCCCGCGGATTCATGTGTCACCAACAGTGTTGCTCCCCCAGCACTGTGTTTGAAGTCTTGCCTGTTCCTGTTCCTGTTCCCTGTTCCCTGTTCCCTGTTCCATCGGAGTCTTATTCATGTCTTCCCGTGCCCTTATTGCATCCGTTATCGCTTTGACCTCCGCCGGATACGCCACTGCGGACGTGTCTTCCGTCTTCTATACCGTTGATGCCGCTGCCTGGGCCGCCTACTCCACGAACGCTGGAGCTTCCATCAGCACCGAGAACTTCTCGACTGTTTCAAGCGGGTACTACGGATCCGGTGTTGCCGGCTCAATCTCCGGGATTTCTTGGACCGCCAACGCCATCGGCGGCGTCACCGCTTCCGCCGGCTTGGTGTCCACCAGCAACGGGTCGACCACGCTGAACTTCGCCTTTGCGCCCGGCGTGAACGGCATCGCAGGCAACATCTACGGAACCAACGCCCAGTGGACCGCTGTCCCGGCCATCATCACGGTGACCTTGTCCGATTCCACCACCTACGTTGGCTACTCAAATGGTCCCTCGGATTTCATTGGGTTCTATTCCACGGGATTGACCATTTCGAGCCTCTCCATTGCAGTTTCCGGTGACGGCGTGACCTACGCCACCGTTGACAACCTCTACTTCGCTTCAGTGCCGGCGCCGGGTGCCGTGGCCCTGATTGGGCTCGCCGGGGCAGTGGCTCGACGCCGGGAACGTCGGGCCTGATCGGAGTCAGGAACAGTTATTAGTCAATACAGGCACTCGCCCGCCCAGCGCCAACGCGTTGGGCGGGTTTTGTTTCACGCAAGAAACTAAACCAATTTTTCCGCGAGATCCAGATAAATTTCCTCGCCAATACTTGCATCGATCCCATGTCGCGGCATAGTTCTGTTGTCGGTGTGCAAATGTTGGAAAGGTGCATGTCCTCCCAGATGTGCAGGGACGCGTCTCCTGATTGGATTTGTTTGCTTTCCCATTGTGTTCCCGTCTGCAGTTCCTTTCTGTGTTCCCCTTAGTCGGAGTTTCCTTCATGTCAATTCGAATCGCTTTCTCAGTTGCGGCTATGACCGTAGTAATGACGCAGGCCGCCTCTGCCGCCATGGTCACGTTTACCAACGCCACACTGTGGAACGGCTTCTCAGTCTCCCGGGGCGCATCGCTTTCAACCGAGTCTTTCAACTCGTACAACGGCTTTTACGCCAACGGACTCAGTGGATCTGCTGGCGGGACTCAGTGGACAGTGAGTGCGCCTGGCGACCTCTATGCAGGTTCGGGCTACATGTCCACCAACGTTGCCGAAGCGACCCTCACGTTCAACTTGTCGCCAAGCGTGCAGGGAGTTGCCGGCAACTTCTTCGCCACCGACATCAGCTTCAACGTCCTTCCAGCCATCATTGGCGTGCAGCTTGCTGATGGTTCGGCCTACGTGGGCTACGCAGCATCCGCCGCGGACTTCGTTGGGTTCTACTCAACCGGTGCTGCTATCTCCAGCATCTCTATCTCTGTGGCAGGCAACTTGCCCGCTGGAACCCACTTCGCTACCGTTGACAACCTCTACTTCGCAGTGGTGCCAGCACCAGGCGCGGTCGCCTTGCTCGGCCTCGCTGGCCTTGTCAGCGGAGCTCGCAAGCGCCGCTAAGGCGAGACGCGGAACCCAAGGAAACTCTGCAGGGGCGACCATCACGGTCGCCCCTGTTTCATTTTTCTGCCGTCCCAGGGTGATTGGGGCGCCTGTTTCTTCCGCATCCCAGTTTCTTGCCTCGGGTGGCGGGTATTGAATACATCTTTAAATGAATCGAAATCCCGACCGGATTACTTGCACCATCGGCGAATCGCGGCATACTTCCACTGACGCCGCATGATTCCCGTCTGCTTCCGGTGTTTCCCTTCACTTCCTTTCGGAGTTTCCTCAATGTTCATTCGAATCGCTTTCTCAGCTGCGGCAATGACCGTAGTGATGACCCAGGCGGCATCTGCTGCCATGGTCACCTTCACCAACAACACCTTGTGGAGCAGTTTCTCTGCGAGCCAAGGCAAGACAGTGGCAACCGAGAACTTCAACTCGTACAACGGCCCCTATACCAGCGGCCTCACCGGCTCTGCCGGTGGCATCCAGTGGACAGCCAGTGCGCCCGGCGACCTCTATGCGGGTCTCGGCTACATGTCGACCAACATCGCTGAAGCGCTCCTCACGTTCAACTTGTCGCCAAGCGTGCAGGGAGTTGCCGGGAACTTCTTCGCGACCGACGTCAGCTTCAACATCCTCCCCGCCATCATTGGCGTGACGCTCGCCGACGGCTCTTCGTACGTTGGCTACGCAGCATCAGCCGCTGACTTCGTTGGGTTCTACTCAACCGGTGCGGCGATCGCCAGCATCTCAGTGTCCGTGGCAGGCAACTGGCCTGCTGGCACCAACTTTGCCACCGTTGACAACCTCTACTTTGCAGTGCCATCTCCAGGCGCGCTCGCCCTGATCGGCTTCGCCGGTTTCATCGGTGGAGCTCGCAAGCGTCGCTAAGGCGAGCGCAAGCAGAACTGAAGGAAACACAACAGGGGCGACCATCACGGTCGCCCCTGTTTCATTGGGGTCCTGTTTCATTTGCGTAGCGGAGCGGATTTAGCACCTCAGGCGAAGCGCCTCAGACCTGTTGCGTGCGCGGTCGCGTTGCCAGTGACACCAAGATGCCGGCCACCGCGCCCAGCGGAATGGTGACCAGTGCGGGCTGGCTAAACGGCATCCACGCATCGGCGCCAGGCAGTCCGTAGACCTTCTCAAACGCGTCCTTGGAGAGCAGCACCCACACCAAACTGGAGGAAAGCCCCACGATGATGGCGGTGGCAATGCCCTCCTTAGTAGCGCGCTTCCAGAACAAGGCCATCAGCAGCGCTGGCAAGTTGGCGCTGGCAGCAATGTTGAATGCCCACCCCACCAGGAACGATGCATTCAGATCTTTGAACAGCAGCCCAAGAATCATGGCGCACGTGCCCAGCGCCAACGCTGCAATACGCGCGATGCGTACTTGTGCGTGATCATCCGGCGTGCGACCGAGCACGGTGATGACCAAGTCGCGCGCCACAGCGCCGCTCCCCGCGAGCACCAATCCGCTGACCGTTCCAAGCACAGTGAAGAACGCCACACTGGAAATCAGCGCAAAGAGCACGCTGCCAAAGCTGCGTGCCAAGAGTGGCGCCGACATGTTGCTATCGGAAGTATCCAGCGCGCCGCCAGTCATGGCACCAAGACCCAAGTACAGCGTCAGAATGTAGAACGATCCAATGGCGCCAATGCCCACCACGGTGCTGAGCCGCGCACTGCGCACATCGGACACGGTGTAGTAGCGGATCAAGATGTGCGGCAGGCTGGCCGTCCCCAAGAAGAGCGCCAGCATCAGTGACACAAAGTCAACGCGGTCCAAGATGCTCCCAGATCGCAAGCCCCTGAATGTGGGGCTATTTCCAGGCTGAAGCAGCACATCACCATGGATCGTCTCGGGGGTAGCCATGCTGTGCACGGCGCCGGTGTCGTCCTTGGCGCTCACAGTCCGCCATGCAGCGACATCGCTTGCGGAAAAGACACGCAGGAAGTCAATGGGACCGAGCGGACCAGTACGTGCACCTTCGGTGCGAACCAATCCATCCGGATCCACTGCAAAGTTCGCCGTTTCGCCCGGTGGCCCTTCCATGATTGCCCACGCTGGCAGTGCAACCACCGACCCAACGTTGCGCGCCGGGGCTTCGCGCGCTGGCCCGGGAGCGCGCACTTCAAATCCGCGCCCCAAGATGAGTGCCGCAAGAATGGCGCATAAGGAGAGTAAGAGTCCGCCCTTGATGAACTGCACCCACGTGGTGCTGACCATTCCGGCGGTGGTCACGATCACCGTCACTACAACGCCCACCAGTCCAACACCCACCCATGAAGGCAGTCCCAACAATGGTTTGATGAGTGCGCCCGCGCCCACCATCTGTGGAATGAGATAGAAGAGGCTGACCAGTAGCGTGCTGACGGCAGCCGCAAGCGTCACCAGTCGTGAACCAAAGCGTGCGTTCAGTGCATCTGCAAACGTGTACTTACCAAGCCGACGAATCGGTTCTGCAACCACCAGCAGCGCCACGATCCATCCAGCCAGGTATCCGATGGAGTAGAGGAAGCCGTCATAGCCCCAGAATGCAATCAGTCCGCAGATACCCAGGAAACTGGCGGCGGAGAGGTAGTCACCCGCAAACGCAATGCCATTCACAAACCAACCGATCTGTCCGTGCGCTGCAAAGTAGCCCTTTGCACTTGATGCGCGGCGGCCGAGCAGTGAGCTCAGTACCAGTACGGCCACAGTGAAGGCGCCGAAGACGCCAACTGAAACCCAGTCAGTGGGGGTGGTGTTTGCCAGCATGTCAGCCTTGCTCCGGAAGGCGAAGTGCAGCAAGCGCAATGACGAAGGCCAGCACAATCAGTGCAAACCCCCACACCACTGCAAGATTGATGCCGCCGATGACGATGGTCGCCAAGAGTGCTGGCGCAGTGACTGCTACGCCAATGAATCCGCCGTATGCAGCGATGTACAAGGACAGCAGCGCCCAGCGTTTCCAATCACGGCGATGCTGGTGGCGATCTGGAGTGCTCGCTGAAGAACGCGCTGCTGGTTGGTCTGGCACGGTGCGGAGGATAGGAGCGAACCCGGTTGATGTGCCTGCGATGCCCATGAAAGAAGTTCGCTGCTCGAGGGGTGGCCTCGAGCAGCGAACTGGTAGTAGCAGTGAGATGGAGTGCTCCGGTCAGACCGGGCATGGTCCCCAAGCACCGAGCATCAGACCAAGGTCAGCACCGTTGACCACGCCGTCGAGGTTCAAGTCAGCAGCGCATGGGCTGGATGGGCATGGGCCCCAAGCACCGAGCATCAGACCAAGGTCGGCACCGTTGACGACGCGGTCTTGGTTCAAGTCAGCAGGGCAGGACGGAGGTGGCGGAACGTTCGGTCCAACCACGCCGAATGCGTCAAGCATGAAGCGCGACGGACGGTTGTAGAACACAGCGACGCCCGTCGCGGCGGGGGTCCAGGTGTAAGCCGGGGTAAAGGTGTAGGTGGTGAGTACGCCAGCATTGTCCATAGCGAAACTATTAAACGAGGCGCCGTACGCTGGAGAGAACCCGGTGATTGGGCCGTTGTTGCCCAACAGTGCGTCCGCGTCACCGAGGAAACGAGCACCCACCCATAGTCCGCCGAGGTTGGCGTTCGCAGGGTTGTCGGTGTTCAAAGCAACTACTGGCGCCGTCGCTGGGTTGCTCCATGTCCAATCGATGCGATCCGTCTTGGCCGTGTCGGACGCTGCGAGTTGGAACGTCTGGGTTGCCACCACATCGCCAACGCCGTAGGTGCCAGCAACTGCGTCCCAGGTCATCTTGACCAACGCCAGCTCCACGCCGATGGCAGGAGCCGGAGTCAGGGCAGTGCCGCCACGATAGACGTCCATGGAGACCTTACTTGGGGTCAGGGCATCGCCAGCATTGGCTCGCACAAAGGCACTGTTGTAGAAACGCTTGGAACCAGCGCCATCGAGCGCATCGGTGGGCTTCCAGTACGCGCCAGTTTCAAAGACTTTGCCGTACACCAGGGTGGCTGGCGGGGTGACTGAATCAGTGACCAGGCCGTTCACGTTCACGGAGAAACGAGCTTGGTTCTCGCGGGTCACGCCGTCGGTACCAACAGTGGTACCAAAGTAGAAGTTTGCACCCCAACCCGTGTTGGTTGGATCATTGATGCCGAAGTTGTTGTTGGAACGACCAAGGACGGGCTCAGTGACGATGCGCCATCCGTTGGTACTACTGCTCGAGCCAGCGCCCGTGAAGCGGACGCCAACCCAGAAGCCGGCGTAACCATTGGCGCCGTTGGTAATAGTCTGCAGGTTCACCACTGGACGAACCGCTGGGTCAGCATCGCCCCATGACTTGGAAACCACTTGCGTGAGCGAGGTGGTGGATGCGGCCAAGTCCTGCGTGAAGGTCTGGACCACATTGCCAAGGTTGTAGTTGGTGCCGTCGAAGGTCATCTCCACGATGGACACTTCCACGGTCACTGCCACTGCTGGCGTTGTGGTGTTGCCGACGCGGCGGATACCGACGCTGGCCTGATTCACTCGGAGGTGCGACCCGCCGTTGGAAGTCACGTACACCGGTGCGTACGAAGTAGCGTCCGGGCGACCGGTGGGATAGGTGGTACTGGTGGAATTGACGTTGTATCGCGAGGTGGTATCCGCGCCGGCGGTAAACGCCGGTGGATCCAACTGTGCCTGCGCCGAAGCGGCAAGGCAGGCGGTGGCGAGAACGGCGATAGAGGACTTGAAGATTGACATTCTGGTGAAGTTCCTTCTAAGAGAGATGATGTTGAGCAGGCGATCTGCTCGCTTCACATACATGTCCGGGGTCTGCCGGACAGCCGTTTGGTCACCACGCAGACCGAAATCGCGGGGCGATTGTCAGACTTTCATTAATAGCAAAGGTAGCGCGGTTGTGCGTGTCATCAAGGAGCACGTTGCGGGTTTTTCAATAATTGCGGAGGGGTTGTCGTTGGAGGGGGGGGGTTTTTGGTGGCGATGGTCGGCGAGCCGGGAGCGGGGTCGAGCGGGTTTCGAGCTGAGGTCGGAATATTTCAGAAATATCGGCTTTGAATGAATCCGGCAGCCGTCGCCAGCGAAACCCCCCCCGTGGGCTCTCGCTGAGGTGGCTATCTCTCAACCGATTTTTGTTCTGACACTCCGCACCACAAACCCAATCACCCCCCCTATGTCCACCCCCACATCCGCCAATGGCGCCGTTCCTTCTTGGACGGCAGCCCAATGGGAAGCCATTTCATCCGCACATCGCCTGCAACTCCTGCAATTCATTGAGGGGGCTGGCCGCGCCACCATCAAGGACCTGAGCGGATGGACCGGCCGAACTGGCACTTCGCTGTACCCGCATCTAGAAATTCTGGAGGCGGCGCAATTGGTGGCGGTGGAGATTGAAGTCGGCAAGGGCCGCCCACGGCGCGTGTACAGGCCGGGCGCAGCTGTGGCTTGGCAGCGACAGTCCTCCGAGCCCGCAAGCGAGGGTCATTCGTCCATTTCGTTGGGTGTGCAACTTCTCAGTGACCTTGCACTGCGCCTGCGCCGCTGGGGGAAGGCGCGCGTGAAGAAGGCTGTTGAGGCACGCGATCTGCGCAACGCTGCCCTGGTTTCTGAAACCACTTGGCTTGATGACCAACAACTTCAGGAAGTCAATGCCAAGGTCAATGAACTGATGTCGTTCGTTCGTGAGGCTCGTGCCCAGCGGCGCGGCAAGCGGCACAATGTGGCCGTGTATCACTTTCCTGATGTCACGCTTCGTGAAGCCCGTGACGGCGTGCCTGAATAGCAGCCCGCCCCGCGGTATCCGCACGTTTCATCGCCCGTAGCACGGCGGCAGTTGTCACCGC
>JBBAOD010000068.1:0-10822 GCA_040401635.1 Phycisphaerales bacterium | reverse complement strand
AAATTATTTTGGCGGTTGGGTGGTAGCGCGGCCGCGCGCGAGTGTGCCGCCGAGCCATGCCATGGGGATGTACGCCACTACCAGGTCGAGCGCGATAAACCACACGGGTGCCGGGATCATGAAACACATGGCGATGCCGAAGATGAGGAATACGCTGCCGATCACAAACGCAGGGGTCATGCGGCGCTGTGCGGAGAGACCCACAGCGGCCGCCGCGCCGACGAGAGTGCCGAGTGCGTGCGCCAGGAAGGGTGGCACAAAGTGCTGCGGTTTATAGAGGTGGATATTGGCGGCGATGCTGTCAGCGTCATTGACATTGACGCCCGCCGGCGGTGGCACGATCGCAGCGCCAGCGGTGATAACGCCCCCGTTCACCAGGCTGCCAATGATGATTCCGGCGACGCAGGCGAGAATGTTGCGCAGGATGGGGGGCATGGGTCGCGCCGACATCAACTCTTCTTCCCGCGCCCCGCATCCTTGCTGCGCGCGAGTTCCTGTGCAAGCATCTCCACCATGCGTTCCAAGCGCGCCAAGCGATCGGGTTCCGCTTCGACCTGTGCCTTCGTTGTTTCCGAGGGCATCGAGGCGCGGGCTATCGATCGCCGGGGCGATGCCAGCCAGGATGGAAGACCGCGCGAATCGGTGGATTCCTGTGCAGACCCGGAGTCGACATCTCGGCGAACGCTGTCGTCTTCGCTCGCGCGTACGTCGTTTGCCCGCTCATCGCGCAAGTTTGCGCGCATCTGCAATGTCAGTGGCGACGTTGGCGGCACTGGGGACATTGGCGGCTCTGGATACATGGGCGACATAGGCGGCGAGAACTTGACCGGCGTCCGTTGCGCCGATCGCATCGATACGGTTTCGCCGCGCTCTTCCAGCCACATTCGCCACGCATGCTGGTCAAACTCATATCGCCGCGGCGGGCGGCCAATACGGTCCGCGTCGGATGGATCGCGAGATGTGCGCACCTCTCGAAGCACCCCGCGGTGCACGAATTCCTGCGAACGCCGGCGAAAACTGCTGTTCGACTCCATGGCATCGGGCTCAAGGCCAAGCGTTGCCGCAATCGCGTTCTGAAGTTCGTTGAATGTAAAGCTCTCGGGCAAGAGCGCTATGACGGCGGGCAGTCCGTCAGTCGGATTCTGCGTGAGTTGATCGCCGCTCAGTGCGCTGAGGCGAAGGTCATCACCCAAGATGCGTTGCGCAAATGGATCGGTGGTGAGCTCGGCGCGCATGGAGGACATGACGTGCCGGCCGAAAGATCGATCGCCCAGTTCGCGACCGAGTCGCTCAAGACCGTACGCAAGATCTTGATCAGCCTCTTGACGGGAGGACTTGCGGTACAGAACTCTTTCACTCTCGCTGCTATCCGTGCCGAGATCGGTTCCGCTGCTTCGCGCGGCGGCCCACACCGGCATGGCTACGCGATTGCCACCCATGAGGCGGGGGAGCAGGGGATGTACGCGCGAGGTGAGGCGCAGCTCCGGCAACTCTTGCGCGATCAACTCCGCGATCCATGCCGCAGGATCCGAACTGTTCTGTGTGGCGCGCATGGCAGCTATCGAGTTCACCGGGATCGCACGCGTGGCCGCGAGCCGAAGTTGGCACGAGCGGTCGGAGAGCGTGAAGATGACGGGAACAATCAGTGGTTCGAAGTTCGGCATTCCCATGTCGGGGGGTCCTCAAGTCGTTAATCGGCAAGCGATTGTGGGACTATAACATAATTTCGGCTAATTACAAATACATTAGTTGCAATGTTGTGATATAGTGCTAAGATACTCGAGAGCCCTTCCAGGGGCCTGCACGGCCGAAGCCGGGCAGTGGGAACACATTTCACCAGAGGAACTTCTAAATGCCGGACACAGCGACGACGGGGAACACGGGGAACACGGGGAACACGGGGAACACGGGGAACGCAGGGAACACGGGGAACACGGGGAACAAGGGGAGGAAGGGGAGCAAGGGGAACACGGGGAACACCGGGAACGCGCCGAACGCAGAGAACACCGCCAGTGCAGCGAGCTCCGCGGCTGGCACCAAGGGCACGGCGGACTGCACGCAAATCTCGGTCATTCTGGACCGCACCGGCAGTATGTCGTCCATCCGGGCCGACACGATCGGTGGATTCAATTCTTTCCTCGCGGAGCACAAGCGTCTGCCAACGCAGGTCACACTCACCCTCGTGCAGTTTGATTCTCTGGACCCGTACGAAGTGGTGCACGCCTATGCGCCGATCGTTGCGGTTCCAGAATTGACCGAGAAAACATTTGTGCCGCGTGCGAACACGCCGCTCTTTGACGCCATCGGTCGTGGCATTGTGGATCTCGATACCCGGCTGCGGTCGATGCCGGTAGACCAGCGGCCTGCCCGCATCATCTTTGTCATCGTGACCGATGGTCAAGAGAATTCGAGCCATGAATTCACCGGCGCGCAGGTGCGCAGCATGGTGACCGAACGCCGGGCAGCCGGATGGCAGATTGTCTTCCTGAGTGCTGATGAGGGTGTGATTGCCTCTGGAGAGTCAGTGGGAGTTGGTGCAGAGCAGTCCATGGGTGTCATGAAATCTTCACGTGGCTCAAGCCGCTTGTGGAGCACCGTTGCACGTGAGTCTGCGAAGTACAGCGTGTGTATGGCACAGGAAATGAACTTCGATCAAGCCAAGGCGGACTACGCCCGGGAGGATGCTGAACGCGGAAACAATCCGCAATAATTCACTTGCATTTGGTTTCATTGTCGCTACACTCAATGCCGCATATAGATACCCAGGCTTCCTCTGAGAGCTGGGTCGCAACCGAGCGCGCGCAGGCACACCCCTGAATCGCGCGCCACGGTGCGGAGGACACCCCGAAAGGGGCATGTGGCGCAGTTGCGCAAATTGGCCTGAAATCAGGCCGTTTCTGCTACTGATCGCATAGCCCGCGGGTCCGCCGGAATGGCGCGCGCACTTCATTGTGCCGCGTACATCCGGCGGATCCGCGCCTTGGCTGGTGGCTTCGTTCGCCACCAGCGCTCAAGGTCTTGATGTCGCGCGGCCCCACTGGCTCCGCGGCTCAAGCCCTCAAGGTCTCGCGTGGTGTTCATCCAATTTCTGCATGCGCTCTCCGGAATCGTCCGCTCGTTGCGGGCGGTTGGTTGTTGTTTGTCGCGCACGTGCTTTGGAATGACTACTTACATTTGAAAGGCTCCGTCACATGAATCCGTCTGAATTACTCGTGTACCTCTCGTCCGTTGTCGCCAACGAAGTTCGCATCAGCCTCATGATTTGGGGCGCCCCTGGCGTTGGCAAGTCAAGCATTGTTGCGCAGGCAGCGCAGCAGGCTGGTCTTGAATTCATTGATATTCGCGTCAGTCAGCTAGCGCCAACAGACCTGCGCGGGCTACCGGTGCCAGAGCGCCTGGAGGAGGGCGGTGGCATTTCTCGTTGGTATACACCGGAATTCCTGCCGCGCAGTGGGGCAGGAATCCTCTTCCTTGACGAACTGAACATGGCCGCGCCGAGCATGCAGGGCGTGGCGCAGCAATTGATCTTGGACCGGCGGGTTGGCAATTACCAGCTACCAGACGGCTGGTTTGTATGGGCCGCAGGTAACCGCAAGGAAGACCGCGCATCGGTGTTCGACATGCCCACGGCGCTCGCGAATCGATTTGCGCACCTTGAGATATCACCCGATGTCGAGAGTTTCAAGAAGTATGCGATCGCGCACGGGGTGTCGGAACACATCATTGCGTTTCTCTCGTTCCGCCCGGAACTGCTGCATCGCATTGATCCCGCGCAACCGGCGTGGCCCTCGCCTCGTTCGTGGTTTACGGCGGATCGATTGCTCAAGGCAGGTCTGCCCGCAGATTCCGCAATCGGTGCAGCTGCGAGCGCAGAGCTGAGCGCCTTCATCAAGCTGTTCGAAACATTGCCCGATGTCGAGGCAATCCTTGAAGGGAATGGCAAGCAGGTTGCCTGCCCGGCGGAACTTTCAGTCAAATACGCCACCACCGTGAGTCTGGCTCTCCGCGCACGCAGCGGCGAACACGCCGTGAATTCGTTCCGATGGTTGACCGCCAAGATGACTACGGAGTGGACGCGCGCATTTATCCACGATCTTCGGCAGTCGATGCAGTCGAAGGGACTCCAGGGACCGCTTTCGGTTGCGCTGCTTGCTGAGCCAACATTCAAGGCTTTCGTCAAGGATTATCACGAATTGCAGGTGACAGCATGAGTAGTACTCACGCCGTCGCGCCCGCGGGCGAGGCGCGCATCACCACAGCAGCTGATCGTGAAGCACTGCAGATTCAGCAGCGCAAGCGCATCGCTGCAAGCCAGATTCGTCTGAGTGAATCATTTCCATTCTTTGGAGCGCTCCTCATGATGGCTCCCATTGTGATGACCAACACCATTCCGACCGCGGCCACGAATGGTCGAGATCTTCTATTCAACGCGGACTTCGTGCATAGCCTCAACGCGCAAGAATTGGATGGAATTCTCGTTCATGAATTGCTCCACCTGGCTTTGTTGCATGTACCGCGACGCGGAGTTCGTGATCACATGGTTTGGAACATCGCGGCGGACATCCATGTCAACGGGATCGTTTATTCGATAAAGCAACTGAAGTTGCCGGCGGGTGCGATAGAGGACCTTAGACTTGCGCCGCTGTGCGTTGAGGAGATTTATGAAAAACTCCTCAATGACAAAAATAGCACTTCAAAGAATCGATTGACATTACGTCGCGAGGCGTACAAGCTCGATATTGTTGACTTGGTTGAACTGCCGGACGACGGAGGGGATTCGCATGGCTCCAGGAACATCTCCGAACTCTCAGCCCAACTCGTCACCACGTGGACGTCCAATGTGAGTTGTGCGTTGGGAATGGCGGGCAAGCAGCAGCACAGCTCTCCACCCGCCGCGCTCTTGCGCAGCGTTCTTGAAGCGAACGTTCCGCAGATCGACTGGCAGTCGGCGCTGTGGCGTTCGGTGGTTCGAACTCCCGATGACTTTGCGGGATTCGATCGGCGTCACCTGTGGCGCGGACTGTATGTGGAGGTCCTTGAAGCAGACACGGTTGATATCGATGTGTGCATCGACACCAGTGGTTCAGTGTCTGACAGTCAACTCTCCGAATTCCTGGGAGTACTGCGGAACATCGTGTGTTCGCATCCATCGGTGCGCTGCAGGCTGTACTACGCCGATTCGCAGTGCGTTGGCCCATTTGAGGTTGACATCAATCGGCCACTCGCGTCCGCAGTCGGCGGTGGAGGAACGGACTTCCGGCCGTTCTTCGCCGCGGTTGCGGCGCGGGTGGCGGCGGACGGCGCGCGCGGCAACGCGTCGCCAACGGTCATCTACATCACTGACGGGTTCGGCATGTTTCCGAAGACCGCCCCGGATCTTGACGTGCTTTGGGTTGTCACTACGGGCGGGCGGGATTCATGCGATTTCGCGTTTGGAACGGTGTTACGCATGGGAGGTAAGCGATGACTATAAAAAAAATTAGTTCGAATATCAGTGCTGAAGCGGCAGCGCATCCGTTGCTGGCAAGCGACCAAGCAAGATCGCTCCTTGAGTACTGCGCCGCCGATCTCCGCGTCTGTCCGACTCCCGAGGTCTGGGAGAACATTGCTTCGCGACTCAAGGAATCGGTTGGAACTAAGGCGGCGATTCGGTGTTTCCCCAATTGCCTCACCGGTGCAGCTTCGTTCTATTTCACCGATGTGCATAAATCTGGGTGCATCGAGGAGCAGATTGTCTGGGCATTGCAGTACGGCGTGCTGGATATTGCCGATGCGTTGTTTCGATCGGTGCCGCACGCGCAGTGGAACCTCGGGTCAGTCAATCTGCATTGGATGGACACCATTGGCGGGCAGGTTCCGCGGTACAACCGGGCACAGCGAACGCAACGGCGCGAGAAGGTGTTGCATGCGAAGGCGAAGCGTGATGCAACGGAGCCGGTTCCATTGATTCTGAACATTCCGCACAGCCAGGTGGGGATACCTACTTTGTTGAAACGAGAGTTTGTTGTTCGTCACAAGAAGTTGTCTACTCATCTGGCGGCGTCGACGGATCACTTTACAGACGAACTGTTCGATAGCAACCTGCCGAATACTCAGGCGCTGATCTTCCCAATCAGCCGCCTGGCGGTTGATCCGGAGCGATTCGAGCGAGATGCGTTGGAGCCGATGGCGAAACGCGGGCTGGGTGTTCTCTACGAACGTGGTCATGACGGAAACGTGATTCGGGAACCGATCACTGGAGCGCGGCGTGAGGAGATCTTGGCGGCGTGGTATCGGCCGCACCATGAGTGGCTCATGCAGTCAGTGGATGACGCGCTGTCGCGTGCGCCACGCGCGTTAGTGATTGACTGCCACACATTCCCTGACTTGCCGTTTGCAATGGACGCGGACCAGAAAGTGCCGCGTCCAGACGTGTGCATTGGAACGGCGGGAATTCATACGCCAGCGTGGCTCGTGCGCGCTGCGACAAAGTGGTGCAAGTCACAAGGCTGGTCGGTGCGGGTTGACGCGCCGTACTCCGGGTCGATGGTTCCCCTGAATCACTACGGCAAAGACCGGCGGGTTCTCTCCATCATGATTGAAATCAACCGTGCGCGGTACATGGAGGTGCAAGGCACACAGGCGGTGCGTCGCGCATCGTTCAAAAAGTGCAAGCGATTCGCTGCCGGTCTTGTTGCGGCGTTGCGTGCTGCAGTGGCGCGTGACAATGCGGTGAACAATTTGAAAGTCAGAAAGAGGAAGTCAACATGAACAAACCGTGGCCAGATTCATATCCAGACGACCATACGCGCGCCGTGCAGTTTCCGGAGCGCGCCATCATGGCGTCCGATCCATCGACGCCGATTGAGAAACTGATAGAGCTACTGACACACTTTCCATTAGAAGTGTGCGGCAATCCCGCGTGGCAGTTGGCTGTCATTGCATCGCCATCGATTGTGGGGAGTTTGCAGTACGACCAACTCGAAGCATTGGTTGAGCACGACTGCGTAGGTGGTGGACTTTGGATGAGTGTGGCGCAGCGGGTGACAACGGGGTACGGCGGTTCCAAGCAATATCTCGCGAGTTACGTACAGTGGAACATCGCTACCCGCGCTGATACTGCCAAGAGTGTCCTTGAAGTTCTTATCAAGCCATGGGATCAAGGCAAGATGGGAACGCCCGCACAGGAGCTGGCACTTCATCGGTTGAACCATCCGGAAGGATCGGGGATCGGTTGGCAAGAGACGGTTCCGCTTGCGATCGCGGTGAGTGACTACGGACGTAGCAAACTTCACAGACAGCGGGATCGATTTATCAGTGGGCTGCTTGCTGAAGGCCACTTGAGTCCGAGTGCGCCAATTGTTGCGGGACTTGTACTGCTTGGTCGCAAGGATGTGAGTGCACGGATCATGCGGCATGTACCGCCAGAGGCGAAGTTGTTGCACGCGATGGACACGTACCGAACGATCGGTCGAACCGGTCGTGTCGATCCGGTTGACCTGTTGTTGCGCGCGGCCATACGGTGTTGGGACATGGGCCGATCACCTTGCGGCATCCCGTATCGATGCCACGGCACTCCATTCTCGTATCGGCGAATTAGTGATCCGATTTATTACACCCCGATCGCAGCGAGTTTCGCATCACTCACGGAAGCGGCGGACGTCGCGCCTACAGCAATCGCGGAATACAATCGACCAGAAGCCGCGAAACGCACTTTCACGCTCGCCGACTTTTGGCAGCGAACGCGCGTGGAGCGATCGTGCGCGCCGTGGGTGAGTGGCACCGCCGAGCATCTTGCACTTCTCTCCAGTGATTTATGCCCGGCAGAATTGCTCCAAATACGTGCGCGGTCACGCGACTGGATGGTCAGGCTGAGTATCGCCATGAGTCGCGCAGTCGATCGTTCCACGCTCGAGCAACTTCGCCTCGATCGCCACTGGTTAGTGCGTAGCGCGGCCGAGGAGGCATTCGCACGCTTGCCTGCGCCGGTCCCGGAGAAGGACAGATCACAAATGATTTATGAAACAGCGCGATTGGGATTCTCCAATCGAGAGATTCTTGAAATGCCGATTCAGGCGAAGCGGTCACTCATTCATATGATCGAACGCGAATTGCTCAAAGGCAGGACTCCGACAGCAGCGCAGGTGGAGGGGTTCAAAGAGATTCTTGGCTATCTCTGGCATCCCGCGCTCTCGGCGGTGCAGAATCAATCACCGGACTAAGCGGCGTGCAGGAATGCGGCGGACCGGGCGTGTGGCACTACTTGCGTTCCGCAATGATTTCCATCACAGTCGGCGCCATCAAAAACGCGCCGGGTTGCTTTGGTGCAGCGTCAATCTCCGCGAAGAGTTCTTCCGTCCACTGCGGCGTAGCCAGTTTCAGCGCCACCAGGCGCGGTGCGTAGGTCCGGATGAAGCCAGCAGGCCAGGGCCAGAGTGGCGCGGACGGCCGCGCGATCCGCACGATCGGGCGCAGGGAGGTGACGTTCATGCCGGCGTCGGCGATAAGCGTGGGAAGGCGACCTGCAATGTTCGCATTTCCACCGTCCGCAGCGAAGCTCTTCATCGCCAGCTGTACGAACTCCGCCACGCGCGGTCCGTTCGGATGGAGTGCATAGGTTTCGTAATGCACATATTCGTGGAATGCAACGCGACCTCCGGGGGCGAGCGCGTCGCGCACCGCGCGCACCAGCATGGCGGGATCGCGCACAAACATAGCAACCCAGCGGCACCACACGGCATCGAACTGTCCGCGCATATCGGCGGGGAGTGGGGCGTGCATCAGGTCAAACACGCGAACATCCGTATCTGCTCGCCCGCGTGCGGCGGCGCGTTGTTGCGATTGACTTACGAAATCCGGCGCGATTTCAAGACCAGCCACGCGACCTTCGGCGCCGACTTCAGCGAGGAGTGATTCCATCACCAGTCCCGGTCCGCATCCAATGTCAAGAACGCGAGACCCGCGCGTGATCCCCGCTGCGCGCCAAGCGTGGCGCATCTCATCGATCCACAGTTCGTGCTGGCTTGCAAGCCGATCACGCTCTGCGTCGTGCGTACCGAGGACGTATTCGTGGGTGGGGCGGGGCGGCATGAGGGGCGTGGGTGTGATACAGCGGATCAGCTTGGGCTGAATCCTTACATGACTTCCGTACATCGCGCTCATCAAACTATCCGCCCTGAAGCCGATCGCCTTCGATCACTCCCACTGCGTGCTCTCGCTACCGGCGCTGACGTCGGTTCCTTTGCAACTGGGGCAACGCACCTTGGCATCGAGGCGTACGGTTCCGCCGCAACTGCATTTCTGTGTTTTGGTGACTTGCTTCTTGCTGCGACCCCCGTGCAGTGGCCATGCATGCGGCGTCCCGCACGTGCCACAGTGAGCCATCTTGGTGAACGCGCCACTGCCGCTCATCCATGAAAACGAGGAATCACAAGCGCCGCACCGGTAGTTCACGATTTGTCCCATTCGAGAGCGCAGTTTACCCAAATAAATTATTCCCGTTCCTCCCGGACCAATTTATTTCGCGATTCCGCCACGACTTTGCTTTGTAGTTGCTGCGCCCGCTGGTGGGGTGTCCGCAGGAATCTGCGCCGCTCTACGGACAGGTACCGTGATACGCATGCCTACTCGCCGTACATTCTTGTTGGCCGCCGCCGGTCTGGCGCTCACCCCCGCCCTCGCGCGCTGTGTCTCGTCTCGGACGGCGCCAGCCTTCCTCAAAGAAGTCGGGCCGCGACGCCCGGACAAGTTGCGCATCGCATGTTTCGGCACGGCAAACCGCGCGTGGGACAACATTCAAGAAGTGCGCAGTGAGCAGATCGTGGCGCTCTGCGATGTGGATAGCGCGTACCTCGAACGAGCCGGCAAGGAGTTTCCAGATGCTGCGCGCGCTGTTGAGTGGCAGCAGGTTGTTGAGTACCGACGCGAGCTTGATCTTGATGGAATCCTCATTGCAACGCCCGATCACGCGCACTTTCCGATGGCGGCGGCCGCGCTTCGCGCAGGAATTCCGGTGTACTGTGAGAAGCCACTCACGCACACGCGCGCGCAGGCGTATGAGCTGCGGATGTTGGCACGTGCCGCGCGTGTTCCGACGCAGATGGGCACGCAGATCCACGCGACTGACAACTATCGACGCGTGGTGGAAGCTATACGCGCGGGTGTGATCGGTCGTGTCACTGCGGTTGATTGTTGGCAGTTGAAGAGTTGGGGTGATGGCAAGTTGACGCCTGGCGCGGTGTGCCCGGTCACGCTTGACTGGAACGCCTGGTTGTGTGGGACGCCGCGTGTTCCCTACATCAATGGAATTCATCCCGCGAATTGGCGTCGCTATTGGGCGTACGGATCGGGCACGCTTGGTGATATGGGATGCCACATCATGGACTTGCCGGTCTGGGCGTTGGGCCTTGCACCGTGCGCGGATTTGCCGGCGGGAGCAGTGAAGGGTGGCACCAGCACCATTCCGCTCAGGATGGAAGTCCGCGCGGATGGTCCACCTCTTGATGCGGTGGGTACGCCGGCCTGGCTGGAGGCTTCATGGGCGATGCCGGGAATTGCAGCGGGTCCAGCCGGGGTCAGTCTTGATCCGCTGGTGCTGCGCTGGTTTGACGGAGGTCGCATGTCACCGTTTGTGCAAGAGATCGGTGCGAAGGACAAGCAGGATTATCACGGCCGATTCAGCGTGTGTTTTCAGGGAACGGAAGGCGCACTGTTTGCCAATTACGACGAAATGTTGGTGTGGCCGGGCGCCCGCGCCGCGGAGTGGAGTGCGCGGGTGGCGAGCGGTACGGCGGGTATCACGCCGCTTGCGGCAAGTCGCGGCCATCACTCCGAGTGGTTGCAA
>JBBAOD010000067.1:7439-10926 GCA_040401635.1 Phycisphaerales bacterium | reverse complement strand
ACTGCTGCAACGCAGAGTTGCATCACGGTGAAGGATGTTGATCACTCCATCTCGCGCTCGGGAACTCCGATCGCCAGTGGAGCGCGATACACACTCGCTGTCGGCCTTGTGCAGGGCGATTCCAATGATGACAACGTGGTTGACATCGTCGACTTCGCACACTTTGTTGCTGCGCGCGGAACGGTAGTGGCGGCCAATCATCCAGCGAATTTCAACGCTGATGCGGCGGTGAACAATGCGGATCTCTCGTTCATCAGCGTGAACTTCTTCCAGATCGGCGAGTCGTGCTCAGGATTCACCACCGGTCATCCGCTGGCGCGCATCTCGGTCAAGGAATTGCGACGCGCTGACTTGGATGTCTTGACGATCGCTGCTCTCAATGGCGACGGTTGGATTGATTCAGCAGACGTGGCCGAGTACCTCGCGCACGGAATGCCGAATGATCGCCCGTTGGATAATCAAGTTGGTCCGGTTGGACCGATTCAGCCGGTGATCGGGGCGACGCGCTGAAGATGCCTGGCTGATGAAAGCGATCTGGCTTTCGATACGTGCTCATGAATGAGCCACACACCCATGAAAACAACACGGACCGCCTTTGAAAGGGCGGCCCGTGTCTTTATGTTGGTTGTCAGTACGCGAGGCGCGTGTGACGGCGGCTTACTTGCCCGCGGCCTTGGCTTCACGCAGTTCACGCGTGTAGGTGTACTTGCGCTTCATCGGCTTCACTACCAGACCGGAGCGGATTGCTCGGACCGAGGCGCGGACGCGCTTTGGGGCGCCGTCTTCCATGATGTCCACGGTCTGCAGATTTGGCTTGAAAGTGCGCTTCTTGACCGAGGTGGTCTTGATACCAACGCCACCGAGGTACTTCGCCTTACCGCGGCGCTTGATGACGTTTCCAGAAGTGGTATGGGCACCGGTGAAGTAGCAGACGCGTGACATGGTGAGTCCTTGGTGTGATGCCCGTTGCGGCATGCAGCGGGGGATCGGAGAGGATACGCGGAACCGGGGTTTTACGCAACATGCTGAACTGGTTGCTCGGCTCCGTACCGACCCCTGTTATCGGCGTTACGACGGCGCCGGCTGAGTTAGTCCCGCCAGGCAAAGCAGTTCTTGGCAGGCGGTTGCGTCGCTGGCATCAAACGAACCCACTTGGTGGCTGTCGACGTCAAAGACGCCCCACGGGCGACCCTCGGGCGTCAGGCAGGGCACTACCAGTTCGCTGCGGTCTCGTGGGTCGCAGGCGATGTAGCCGGCGCCAAGGTCTGCCACGTCGCGCACTACCAGGGTTTGGCCGCTGACCAGCGCCTGCCCACAGGCGCCGTGGATACCGATGGGCGAGCACGCGGGCCCTGGCCGCCGTGCCGCAAGAACCATCCGCTGGGCGTCGGGCTCCTGCGGACAGTCAACGTAAAAACCCGCCCAACTAACGCCGAAGGCTGCAAAAGCGCTCCACCACAGATCCGCGAAGGCCTCCATGCGTGCCTCGCGGGACGGCAGGTGGGCAATGGCGGCAGCGGGCATCCGCAGCGCGGCATAGTCGCGGTGGGGGATCGATTCCTGCATGCTCATACTGGTCGTCAGGCGCTTTCGCGCTCGCGGCGTTTCATCTGCTGAAGTGGCGTGCCGTGCTCGATAGCGTGGGCATCGATCACATAGACGGTGTTTGTATTGTCCAGCTCGGGCAGGTGATACATGAGGTCAATCATGATTTCATCAACCACTGCACGGAGTGCACGTGCACCCGTGTTGCGAGTGATGGCACGATCGGCGATCAGATCCACTGCGTCGCGCGTGAACTCCAAGCGCGCGCCTTCAAGTGAGAAGAGGTGCTGGTACTGCTTGATGAGCGCGTTCTTTGGCTCGGTCAGAATCTGCACCATGGCATCTCGCGAGAGCGGATGCAGTGGGCACACGATCGGCAGACGCCCAACCAGTTCCGGAATCATTCCGAATTCAAGGACATCATCGGGGGTGACTTGGGCAACCAGCGCAGTGCGCTCGGTGACCTTGTCTTCCACGCCCTGTGACTCAGCAGAGAAACCGATGCGCTTACGACCAATACGCTTGCGAACGATGTCCTCAATGCCGTCGAAGCTACCACCGCAGATGAACAGGATATTGGTGGTATCCATCTGGATGTACTGCTGTTCCGGATGCTTGCGCCCGCCTTGCGGAGGAACGTTGGCAGTGGTGCCTTCTAGCAACTTTAGCAAGCTCTGCTGAACGCCTTCACCACTCACATCACGGGTGATGGAGACGTTGTGATTGGTCTTACCGATCTTGTCGATTTCATCGATGTAGATGATGCCGCGTTGCGCGCTTTCCAGGTCGAAATCAGCAGCTTGCAGCAACTTCAGGAGTAGGTTCTCAACATCTTCGCCGACGTAGCCGGCCTCGGTCAGCGTGGTGGCGTCACCAATGGCGAACGGCACATTGAGAATGCGCGCGAGCGTCTTGGCCAAGAGCGTCTTGCCGGTACCAGTGGAACCGATCATTAGGACGTTGGACTTATCAAGCTCCACTTGTGATTGCTCGTTCTCAAGTTGCGAGAGACGCTTGTAGTGATTGTGTACGGCAACAGACAACGCGCGCTTGGCGTTCTCTTGGCCGATCACGTATTGATCAAGGAATTCCTTCATCTGCCGTGGTGATGGAATCTGTCCAAGTTGCGGGCGACTGCCAGTGACGCGGCGTCGCTCCTGCTTGAAGATGTTCTGGCAGAGGTCAGTGCAGTTGGTGCAGATGTAGACGTCGCTGGGACCTTCAACCATCGGCCCGACTTCGCGACTGGTCTTGCCGCAGAAGCTGCAGGTGGTGACCTTGCGACCACGGAATCCACCGTCGCCGCCACCGCCACTGCCGGATGCGCCGCCGCCGCCTGGTCCACTGGGGCCACCGCCGGTTCCGCCGCCGAAGCCATCGCCAAACTCACGACCACCGCCGCGCTTGGAATTACCCGAGTTGCCATTGGCACGCTGCGGGATGGCGGGGTTTGGTTCACGGCTCGGCATAGGCTGCATCTGTCAGTGGCTCCTTAAATACAGTCAACCGGTCGCGAGTCGCGCGCATCGATCAACGGGAGTAAGTCTATCGGTCTCAAAGAGGGGATTCTGAAGTGAAGACTTCCATCATGGCTTGCGAACCGTCATTCGCAAGTTCTTATGTGGATTCCTCAGATCGAACACCCCTTATCGGCGGGATCAGGCGTGAAAAACCACAATTAGGGCTATCGGCGCGGTGTCCGCCGTGGTTCCTCAGAGCCCCAGTCCGTACCCCCGCGCTGATCCCGTTCTTTCTTTGCATTTTCGCGGGTTCGTTGCACCATGGCATCACGGGCGATGTCAAACTCGCGGCGCGTCATCTCACCACGCTCAAGCATGCCGCGCATGTCATCGAGGGTGAAACCAGGTGATGCTCCGAGATCGGGCGATTTCGCAGCGCGCCGAGCCCAAAAGACAATGCCGCTTCCACCGACAATCAGCAC
>JBBAOD010000067.1:0-7429 GCA_040401635.1 Phycisphaerales bacterium | reverse complement strand
ATTCACGCGCGGATTACCCCTTCTTCTTTGGTGCCACGCGCGCTGCCGCTGCCTTCTGCTTCTCGGCAACGATCTTGTTCCACTCTTCGGCCGGCACATCAGTGACCTTGGCCTTGGCAAGAACGCGGTCAAGCGTCTTGGCTTCACGGATGGCCAAAGCCATCTCGTTCAGGCGGCCATTCTGCTGGAGTTCCGTACGAATCTGATCGGGGCGAGTGCCGCGTGAGCGGGCCATCTGCACGATCGATGCGTTGAGTTCGGCGTCGGAAACATCAATACCGAGGTCCTGCGCCAAGCGCGCAAGAATGAAGAACGCGCGCAATCGCTTGCGGGTGTCTTCTTCGCTGGCTCCGCGGATTTCGGCAAGGCGATGCTCAATCTGCGCCTCTTCCATTCCCTGCTGCTGAAGCTGGATGCGCTGCATCTCAATGTTGCGTGCAACTTGAGCGCCCGACATCTTCTCTGGAAGATCAAAGGTCACCTTCTCAAGGAGCCACTCAGCGGCCTGCTCGCGCATGGCGGCGCGTTGCTCTTGATCACGGCGTGACTCAAGTGAGAGTTTCACCTGCTCGCGCAGGTTCTCAACTGCGCCAAGACCAAGCGATTCAGCCACTGCAGCTGGTTCAGCCGGAGTGATGCGCTCTGCTTGCGTTGGCGTGAATTCCACGGTGATTTCTGCACCGCGAAGGTCTTCGCGCTCATGCACTTCTGGGCCAGTGGTCTTCAGGACGATGGAGTCGCCGACCTTCTTGCCAGTGACGTGCTCGCTCAGGTCGTCAAACATGAGACCGAGCACTTGTCCCTTGCCTTCGTCTTCCACGTCCGGCACAACAACCAGGCACTCGGCGGCTTCAAAGTATGGATCCTGCTTGGCACCCTTGACGCGCACGGTGGCCTTGCCGACCATGCGGTCAAGCGTCTCGAATGGACCATCAATGCGAGTCGGCGTTCCGAACCGGTAGCCAAGTCGGCGGATTTCGTCAGCGAGGTACTTCTCGTCAACTTCTGCCACTGGGCGACTGACTTCCACGTCCTCCAACTTTGGCAGGGTGATCTCCGGGATGACTTCAATGTCCATCGAGACTTCGATCGCCTTGCCGCGCTTGATCTCAACGTCAGCGGCTGCCTCGTCCACCTCAGGGTCTGCAACGGGCTGAAGCTTGTGATCCTGCAGCGCCTTGGAGTACGCATCGGTCAGGAGCCGGCGGCGCAGGTCTTCCATGATCGACGCGCCGAAGCGCTTCTCGATCAGGCCGATCGGTGCGCTGCCGCGTCGGAAGCCGGGGATATTCACCTCGGTGCGAGCATTGGCATACGCCTCGGTAAGGCGCTCGTCCACCATCGCTGCTGGAATGGTGATCTTGAGTCGCTTGCGCGCAGGTCCAATGTTCTCGACGACGACGGTGCTCTCAGTGGCCATAGTGTTGCTCGATCAGGTCTGGTGTCTGGTGTCTAGGTCTTGTGTCTAGTTCTGGGGAAAGCGAAGCAGTATACGGGGATCGGCGACCATCGCCGAATCGTGTCCGTTACTTCATGAGAAGCATCTCGGCGTAGGTGGGCAGGGGCCAATTGTCGTCCGGAGTCACGCGTTCGAGTGCATCACATGCGGCACGAACGCGGGCCGTTGCGGGCACCGTGTTGTCACGCAGGAAGCGCATCTCGGTGGCGTGATCCTTGTGGTGCTTGGCGGCCAGCTTCTCAAGTTCAGCAACAGCAACCCGCAAGTCATTCACTAGGCCAACGTAATGGCGCAGGTCGGCTTGCGTTTCCGCGCAGTCAACATCGGCTGCAAGCGTGGCGCCCACAGTGGTGGCCAATTCTTCCTGGGTGCGGAGACCGGCAGGGAGAATCTGTGTGCGAACCATCTGAATGATCGTCCGCGTTTCAATGCCAATCACCGTGCAGTAATTCTCGACGAGCACGTCATAGCGAGCCTCAAGTTCACGCGCATTTAAGACGTGGTACTTGGCAAAGACATCGCGCGCCTTCTTGGTGCTGAATGCGCTCAAGGCTTCAGCGGTGCTGCGCAGGTTGGGAAGGCCACGCTTCTCGGCTTCCTTGTGCCATGCCTCGCCGTAGCCGTCGCCGTCAAAGCACACGCGACGGTGCGCCTTGATGGTTTCCTTGAGCACGGTCTTGACTGCAGCTTCAAGTTTCGTAGCGGAAGGATTCTTGCCGGCCTTCTTCTCCAGTTCAGTTGCCAAGTAGTCAATGCTCTCGGTAACGATGGTGTTGAGCACGGTGTTCGGCCATGCAACGGCACTGGTTGAACCAACGGCGCGGAACTCAAATTTGTTGCCAGTGAAGGCGAACGGAGACGTGCGGTTGCGATCGCTTGCGTGGCGCGGAATGTGCGGAAGGCTGGTGGCGCCAAGATCAAGTTCGCCGCCGGTCTTGGTCTTCTTGGGCGAGCCAGTCTGCAGCTGATCCAGGATGTCGGTGAGCATGTCGCCAAGGAAGATGCTCATGATGGCCGGAGGTGCTTCATTTGCGCCTAAACGGTGGTCATTTGCGGCACTTGCAATGGATGCGCGCAACATGTCAGCGTGCAGATCCACGGCGCGGATCACCGCGGTCAGGAACACCAAGAATTGCATGTTGGTGTGCGTGTCTGCGCGTGGATCAAGAAGGTTGATTCCGGTACTCGTGGACATGGACCAGTTGTTGTGCTTGCCACTTCCATTGATACCTGCGAAGGGCTTCTCATGGATCAAGCACTCAAATCCGTACTTGCGAGCCACCATGCGCAACACTTGCATGGTGATCATCTGATGGTCAACGGCGATGTTGGCATTCTCAAACATCGGCGCCAATTCGTACTGGCTTGGAGCCACTTCATTGTGACGCGTCTTGGCGGGAACGCCCAGCTCAAAGAGCCGTGCTTCTACTTCTGCCATGAAGGTCAGTACGCGGTCCGGTACTGCGCCGAAGTAATGGTCATCCAGTTGATGACCCTTGGGTGGATTGGCGCCCATCATGGTTCTGCCAGTCATCATCAGGTCGAGGCGTTGCTCGGCCTGCTCGCGCTCGACTAGGAAATACTCCTGCTCGCAACCGAGGGTGCCCACCACGTGGGAGACGCCTGCGTCGTGGCCAAAGATCTTGAGAATGCGCATCGCCTGCTTGGAAAGCGCTTGAATGGAGCGTAAGAGCGGGGTCTTCTTGTCGAGCGCTTCGCCGGTCCAACTGACGAACGCGGTGGGGATGCACAGGGTGGTGATGCCCGACGGATTGCGCAAGAGGAACGCGGGACTGGTGGCGTCCCAAGCGGTGTAGCCGCGCGCTTCGTAGGTGTCGCGGATTCCGCCGGAAGGGAAACTGGATGCGTCGGGTTCGCCGATCACCAGTTGATTGCCGGAGAATTGTTCGATGGCGCTGCCATCGGACATTGGATTGAGGAATGCGTCGTGCTTCTCAGCAGTGATGCCGGTCAGTGGTTGGAACCAGTGGCAATAGTGCGTGGCACCGTGTTCGATCGCCCAGTCCTTCATGGCAACGGCAACCGTGTTGGCGATTGCTGGGTCAAGCGATGTGCCTTGACTCATGGTGCGCTGCAACTTTGTGAAGACGTCAGTTGGCAGGCGCTTCAGCATGGTGTCACCGCTGAAGGTCATGCAGCCGAAGTAGTCGGAGGCGCGCGTTGGGTTGTCGAACGTTGAGGTGTTAGAGCTCATGTGCGTACCGTGGGAAGTATTGATGAACGGGTTCATAGTGGTCGAAGGGCCTCCTGAGCCCAAGTTGATAACTGTATGTCGACCTGAAGGGGCGATCAAGCCCCCAATTCACGGCGGAATCGAGCGAATACCCGGAATTAGCCCAAGATTGAGCGGCGCCGCTTCACGTAGTCCCAGACCACGAAGCGGTCGAGTTCCCGTCCCGCAACAAAGAACACGCGTCCGCCGGTGGATTCCGCCATGCGATGCGCAAACTGCACATCGTCTTCGGTCTGACTCCAACTTGGCAGCAGGAACACGTTGATGGTGATGCCAGCCTCTTTGCAGCGCATGGCTTCGCGGATGGTCTCGCGCTCTGTTCGTGGATCCGGTGGATACATCATGTACAGATCGCTGCCTTCAAAGTGCGCTGTTGGCAGTCCGTCAGTGATCAGCATCACTTGGCGATTTGGCGTTGGCCGGCCACCGAGCCACTGCCGCGAAAGTTGCAGCGCGCGTTGGATGTTGGTGAAGTGCAGGGGCAGATCCATCTCAGTGATGTCGGGGTCCGACATGTCCGCGCGAAGACGCACCACGGACTCCCGAATGGTGACCGGCTTGGGCATGATGCTGGGGATTTCGCCCGACGATCGCAATTTGGCAACGGTGTACATCTCAACAAACTGCAAATAGTCGCCGGGGTAGTCGCTGCGAATCAGACCATCGAGCGCCATGGCCATGCGTTTGGCTTGCACGTACTGCCCACCGTTGCGCATGGAGCCGGACATATCCATGATGACTGCCGTCGCGCACTTTGGTTGTTGGCGCGTCTTGTGCACCACCATGTCGTCCGAGCGCATGCGGACCGGAGTGCCGGGTGCGCGCGGGCCGTCTGCGGATTCACGGAGCAGGGCATTCACCATGCTCTGTGGAATGTCCATGGCGGATGGACTGTCTCCAAACTCATAGGGACGCGTGGACGGCAATTCCACCGCGCCGTCTGGGCTGGCAACGCCTTCGTGCCTGCCGCTGCGCGCTGCTTGCAGACCGCCAAAGATGGTTGCCAGCAGGCTGCGCTGGTACAGGCGCATGGCCTTGGGGCTGACTTGCCAGCCGCCTTCCGGCGTGCGCGCCAAGCCTGCATCCTCAGCTAAACGCTCCAGCAACTCATTCACTCTTCGTTGGGCGTCGCGCAGTGAGTCGACCTGCTCTTGCGGCGCGAACTCTTCCAATGCATCCATGTCAATGATGGCTGGCTTTGCATTCTTGAGTGCTTCGCGCAACTGCTCAAGGAGGCGATCGAGTTCTTCCAACTCTGCCTTCACCTCAATGGCGCCAGGGACGTCAAGCGCTTCGCGTCCGCTGAACGACCATCGTGAAGTGAGCTGATCAACTTCATACTTCTCGCGCAGGCGTTCCAATGCTTGTGTGAGCGCGCGCTGTTCGGGTGAATTCTCTGGAAGTCGGTACCACAACCGCTCAAGGTCGCGCAACTGCTCACCGGCAATAGCGTGCGCGATCCGCTTTGCAACGTCGGGCTTGCCGGTTTCTGGTACCGCTCCCGCAGCGGTGTCGAGGAACGCTTTCGCAGCAGCGTGCGTCGCTGGCGTTGGGTCATAGGTCGAAAGAATGCGCTCTTTGCGTTGCTCAAGCAGTTCGATGAGCGCATCGATACTGGGTCCAAGGCCTTGGATCTGCGAAGGATCAATGCGAATGGCGTCCGCAAGTTCTTCGTCCGTGAAGTGGCGCATGGATCCGGCGGCCAAGAGATGTTCGTACGCGCCGCGCGCGGCACCGCTGGAGTCAGCAGGCTGCGCTTGGCCAAACTTGACGGCGTCGTAGCCGAGGTACGTGTGCAAGACGCCGCCGAGTGGCTGCGGGGCAGTCCGGCGCGCATCAGGAACTGGTGCGTCCATGGAACCGTCAGCGTCAGGCGACCTGTCTTCGTGGTTTGCCACGGCGGTTACTTCACCTCGTACGAAGTGCGGCCATGCTTAGCGGTACGGCTCACGCGATCGGTGGCCCACAGTCCCGCAAGTACGAATTCAGCACATGAAGCTCGAACGGCGGCATCGGTACTGGCATTCACTTCAAAGGCCTTGTCCCATGCTTCCGGAACGCTGTTCATGCGTTGCGCGTATTGAGCACTGGGCACCAGATCGCCTACTTCAATGCGCACGCCCTTGGCAAAGGCATCCGCGATGGCTGCCAGACCGTGCTCTTCGACGTATTCCTTGAATACCACGCCAACCGCTTCAGCAACGATGGCATCAATCACTTGGCGCTCGTTCATCTGATGGCTGCCCATGAGATCAAGTTCAAGCTTTCCAAGTGCTGATGAATGCAAGTGCGAAAGGTCGCTGATACGCGGCGCTGCTGGAGATTCACCAAGTTGAATGGATCGACGCCGTGCGCTGGCAACCATGGTCCGCCAATTGGCAACACTGAAGCGCGCGCTGACTCCCGAAGCATGATCCACGAACTTACTGCGCCGAGCAGCGATGGAAATTTCTTCCACCACTCGATCCATAAATGGCGGAACAATCACTGGGAATTCGCCACCAAGATCCATGCCTGCCTCTTGCCGCGTGATGGCAATGCCAGCATCGCGCTCGCGTGGATAGTGGGTGACCACGGTGCTACCAATACGGTCCTTCAGCTGCGGGATCACCTTGCCGGAGCGGTTGTAGGTGCTTGGATTTGCGCTAAACACCAGTAAGACATCAAGATCGAAACTCACCGGATAGCCGCGAATTTGTACGTCGCGTTCTTCCAGCACATTGAAGAGGCCCACTTGCACCAGTTCATCAAGGTCTGGCAGTTCGTTCATAGCAAAGATGCCGCGGTGCATGCGTGGAACCAGGCCGAAGTGCAGTGCGTCTTCCGAGCCCATGCTGGTGCCGGCAGCAAGCCGCGATGGGTCGATTTCACCAATCAGGTCAGCGAACTTGGTGCCGGGGGCCAATCGTTCGGCGTAGCGATCTTTGCGATGCCACCATGCGATGGGAATGCGATCGGCCGTGTTGGCGCACATCTCCCGCCCGGCGCGGGTGATGGGTTGTTCCGGGTCTTCATGCACTGCGCAACCGGGAATGTTCAGGTACGGCAGCCACTCGTCCAAGAAGTTTGGAAGCATCCGCATCAGGCGGCTCTTGCCTTGGCCCTTCTCGCCAAGGAACAAGATGTCGTGGCCAGCGATGATGGCCGTTGCCAGTTCTGGCAGGACGGTGTCGTCATAGCCAAGAATGCCGGGGAATAGACCAGCGGCACCTCGGTCGCCACGCGCCGATGATGCGGCGAGGGCGTGCTCGAAGTTGGTGCGGAGTTCCGCCTTGACGGATCGGCTGCGCCAGCCCGATGCGCGAAGTTCAGCCAAGGTGTGGATAGCAGGGGATGTTGGCATAGTTGTTGCTTCGCCGGTCATGAGTGACTGTATGCAACTGAATCACTTGGTAGTGTCGTGAAGCCACCCTTTACGCCAGAAATACGTCATTAGGCCAATGACGGTCAATCCCATCAGGCCCAAGGCGAATGGATAGCCGAGGATCCAGTCAAGCTCCGGCATGTGTTTGAAGTTCATCCCGTACACGCCGGCAATGAATGTCAACGGCATAAACAGTGTGGCAATAATGGTCAGAACTTTGGAGGTTTCTGCCACCTTCAGATTGACGCTGGTCATATAAATGTCCAGCAAATCATTGGCCATATATCGGTCAGTTTCAAGTTGGTCTAAGACGCGCGAGACGTGATCGTTGAGAGCGCGCAAGTAGTGGCGC
>JBBAOD010000066.1:0-10946 GCA_040401635.1 Phycisphaerales bacterium | reverse complement strand
CGCCGCCGGAGCCGAAGCTGACCCCGCTGCCCGAGTAATAGCCGACCTGCACGCCGGCGAGACCGCCCCAGAAGGTGCGGAAGGAAGCGACGCCCGCGCCGGCTGCGCTCTCGAGGAAGATCACCGACTCACCAGCGCCGATCGAGCTGATGCCGCTGAGGGCAACTGCCGCGGCGATGTTGAAGGAACCATCGTCCATCTTCCAGCCGGTGAGGCTCACGGCGGAGCTGCCGTCGTTGGTGACTTCAAACCAGTCGGGAGTTCCGCCGGTGCCGCTTGAACTCATCACCTCGGTGATAACGATGCCGGCGTGCGCCGCGGGAATAGTGACAGACGCGGCGACGAGGGCCGAGAGAAGGGAGAAACGCATTGAGATAGCTCCAGGTAAGGGGAAAGGGAGAGGGAAGGGAAACGAAACAGAAGACGAATGCCCGTGGACGTTTGGAACGCCACGTTGCCCCTTAAACCGACCCTCTCCGCGCCGACAAACTAAACCACCTGTATGAGCAATGCGTTTAGAACCGATGCAGTTGCCGTTCAGGCATTGTTGAAATTGTTCAGCCCCATTTAGACAGCAGGAATGCGAGATCCGCACCGTCAACCAAGCCGTTTCCGTCCAGATCGGCGGGACACGGTGACGTGCATGGTCCCCACGCCCCCAAGAGCAGGGCAAGGTCGAGCCCGTTGACAATGCAATCGCCGTTCAGGTCGCCGATGCCGTCGCAGATGGCGTTCACCTGGAAGACTGAGAGCGTGCCGCTGATTTCGTTTGCCACAAGTACCAGCGGATAGCCGTTCGGAGATTGCGCAGCGGGGACGAAGCACACGCCCTCGGAGCCGAGGTCGCCGGCGTTGCCGCTCGATGGAAGTGCCGTAAAGATGCGGCTATTCAAGTATCCCTCGAAGCTCGGCGATGCGGGGTTGTCCACGCAGAAGGCGAACAAGCCGCCGACTCGCTCCGAGACGCCGAAGACAAACTGGCGCCCCGCGACGACGCCAACGGTCACGCCCTCGGCCTCCGGCCCCTTCGATCGACTGCGATTGTCGCGCGTGTTGTTGGTGTGGCTCGCGTTGAAGTACAGCGGATACGTGGATGCCGTCACCTGCTCAAGCAGATCGCCGGAATCCCACACACGGCTGCCGTCCGCGGCCCAGATGGTGAAGCCGCGGCCACCGTAAGAAACGATGCGATCAAAGTCGCCGTCGCCATCAAGGTCACCCAGGTCCTTACGGATCTGCAGGCGGCCCAACCGCGCGTTGCCACGCAGCCAACTGCGTCCGGGGAACACGTGCTTATCAAGCGTGACCGCAGCCACCGTGGTGCCGTCGACGAAGCTGCCCCACTCGCGCGCGTCGCCCTCGTTGGCGGTCACGTAGTAATCCTGTCCGCCGGACCGGAACGCGGCGATCGCGTCCGGCATGTAGGCGCCATCGACCGGCCATCCGCGGATGGCATTGGCGCTGTCTTGGTCGCTCGGATCAAGCCCGTTGCCGGAGAAGGTGATCATCCCGAGCACCGTCGACGCAGGCGACGGATTCGAAGTCAAGAGGCCGGTGGTACGGTCGAACGTGCCCTGCACTTGGAAATCGTTGTCGTTGATGACGAAGATCGTGGACGGGTCTCGCATTGCCAGACCCTCCACCTTGTCGCCAACCGCGGCGTAGCCCACGGCGGCAAGGTCAACCTTCAACGTCTTGCGGACCGGCACGATGCCAGCAGCGGCAAGCTGGGCCGGGGTCATGCGATCGAGCGTTCCGCCGGGACCAGCGATCGACGCAGAGAGCGTTGAGAGGTCGGTGGCACCGGCAAGGTCGATCTCGTAGATGCGCTTCTGGCTGGATGAGCCCACGGCGCTGTCGCGCTCGACCACCAGGAAACGCCCGGGGCCGGAGGCGCACGCGTCACCGAGCTTGTCGCTGGCGCCGCCCTCCAAGATGTACGCGTACTCAGCAACGACGCTGCGGCTCACCGGGCTGAACTTAGCGATGCGGATCAGCCGCGATGCCTTGGAGTTCGCATCGTTTGCCACGTCCGGGTTGTCGATCGGGCTCTGCACAAAGCAGAACAGCTGGTCATCCCACACCGCAATCGCCTCAAACCCGCGGTTATCGCGGCGCTGCGCATACACCGCAGGGAACGCCTCGGTACCAAGCGTCGCGCCGTAACTGTTCGCGCCAATCGGAACGAAGCGCTCAACCATGAGACCGGTCGCATTGAATCGGTACAGCGATGGTCGGTACTCGTCGCACATCCAGAACGAGCCGTCGGCGGTGCGCACCAAACCTTCAAGGTCGGCGCCCAGCGGGTCGAGCGCGAGTGGGTTGCCGAACAGGTCGCAGGGATCCTCATCGGTGTTCGCCAACCCAGCGGACTGACCGAGCACGTTCGGCAGACCAGTGAGCGGGGAGCCGTCAGGCTTACGGAGCAGGAGCTGCGCAGTGAGTGCAAGTGCGTTAGTCGCCGGGTTGTAGGTGAACGTGCAGATGCGCGGCTGGTAAGCGGGCAGTACGAACGGACGCTCGAGCGCCGCATCGCCGTCCAGATTCAGAGGCTCGCAGTTGGGGCCGCGGTCCGGGTGCGCAAGGAATGTGATCACGCCGGTGGTTGCATCAACGGAATCAATCCAGAGTCCGCTGAAGCCGCCAAGCAGAATGTCTTGCCCCGCGGCGGTGGTGCCGACCACGGGCGGTGCGGTGAGCGTGGCGGTGGTCAAGGCCGCAGTGCCGGAGCCATGGGGCTTGTAGCCAAGGGGGCGCACAGCGACGATGGTGCGCGTAGCGATGTCAACAACCGCCATCGCGCTGTGTTCCTGCAGAGTGACCCACGCGGTGGATGAATCCGCGGAGACAGCGATGTACTCGGGCTCAAGATCCTGCCCAATGGTCGGCGAATTCGGTCCGAACGCGCGGATCGAGGGGTCGATCACGCCAGCGGGCAATCCGTTGAAACCGAGGGTCGTGACGCTTGCCTGTGAGATTGGGCCGGTCACGTCGATGATGCTGATCGAACCTTCTGGGTCGACAATGTAATTGGAGTCTGGCTCGCCCTCGTTGGCGGACATGACCTTGGTTCCGTCCGGCGTAAAACAGACCATGTCCGGACCCGCGCCGACCGTGACCACTGCCACGAAGGTACCGGTAGTTGTGTAGAAAACGATCTTGCCCGGATCGGTGTTGGTGGTGGCCGAGACGGCAGCCGCGACGAGTCCGTTACGCACGGCCAAGCTTTGCAGCTGCGCGCCGTACGGCGTCATCGGAATGGAGCCAACACGAATCGGCGCCGCGGGGATCGAGAGGTCCATGATCTCGATCGATGCAGAGAGCGCGTTGACGACGAAGGCGCGGGAGGTGGCGGGGTCGTACGCGGCAATCTCCGCGGCGGAGACGTCGTATCCACCGGAGGTTGAGCGACCAAGGAACTGCAGCGTGATGAATGGCGTACCCGCGAAGGCGGCAGCAGAGAGCGAAGCGGCGAGGAGCGAGGCGTAGTGCGAGCGCATGCGGATCTCCGGTTTCAAGCAGGGCAGAACAGTTCAGATGTAGCCAAGAATGCTCCGCAAAGATTGTGTGATTCCCGTTCGGGGCGGACTCATGAATGGTCAAGTTGGTGTTCAGAGGGCGAACGGAGGATGGCTCAGTCGACGGAACAGCGCCCGGGCACCTGCGTGCGGGTGGGTACCTTGCGCTCTCTGATTCAATCCCACCCACCACCGGCCCACCATGAAGAACATCTCGACGACATCCGGTCTGCGCACGCTCGGACTGTGCTTCGCTGCCCTGCTTCCGCTCACAATCGCAAGCGCAACCCGTGCGTACGCAAGCCGAACCACTGCCCCGCGGCTACCAACGGGTATATTTACCTTTCATGAGCGAAACTGCTGCACCGGCAATCCAACTCGTCCCAGGCAATTCCTTAATCACCAAGACGCCAGAGGAAGGCCGAATGCTGGCCATCAAAATGTCTCGGCTCATCATCAAGGCCACGCAGCCCGACACCGCAGTGCGTGAACGGCTCCGCGGGGTCTATGCAGAAGATGCCGGCATGTTGATCGCCATCGGCCAGACAGTCGCCACTGAATTTGCGACCATTGCCGCTGCCAACAACTATTGGAGATGACTGGGCGGGCCGAATATTTATTCCGGAAATGCGTTACCTTTGCTTGCCTTGCTTTCAGTTCGTGGCACACTTCTGGCTCTTAGAGAGGCTGTGAATAGGGGTCGTCCGCGCACATTCCCGTGTGCACGGAAGGGTGTGTTGTTGTTCCTTTCCCCTGTTAGATAAGTTTCCAGCCATGATCACCAACAAGTTGTGTCTCTCCGGGTTTGCCACCGTCGCTCTCATTTCATCCGCTGCCTCCGCTGACGTGACGATTTCGTTCACCGGCTTGACGCTCGCTGGATACCAATTCGCCGAGGCCATCACGCCCGGGCAGATCGCCGGCACGCTGACTGGCGCCACCATCAATGTTGAAATGACCAATTCGTTCTGGTTCACAAAGGCCAACGATTTAACCCTGTACATGGACATCGCTCCCGTGAGCACTGGCGGTCTGCTGCAAATCGGTGGCGCGGTGAATACCGGCGCCGCTGAGCGTCGTGCATGGCCGACCGGTGGCGGACTCTTCTCCACCAACTCCACCGGGCGCGTGGACTTGAACAGCGCCATCAACCTGGCAAGCCATCCAACCATGTCGTTCTGGATTGGTAACGGTCGCGAGAGTTACATCGCGTCCGGAACATGGACCGGAAGCATCGTTCTGCACGGCGTCAGTCTGGTGGGCGTGCCCTCCCCAGGTGCCCTCGCCCTGCTGGCAGTGTCAGGAATTGTCGCCCGTCGCCGTCGCGCATAAGCGTGGCGGTTGCCGAGTAATCTGACCTGATGTCCGTCAATACCAAGACCGCCGCACGTCGTCACCTGTTCTTCAAGTGCATGGGATGTCTGCGTGGTGAATTGGATCGGATCGAGGCCGCACATCGTGCTGGAACGCTGACAACCACTGGCAATTGGACGCCTGGTCAGAACCTTGACCACTGCGCGGTGCCGCTTGAAGAGGGCCTAGACGGATCCAGTAAGACGAAATCATTCGTAGTGCGGCTCTTTGCCAAACTGATCAAGCCCGTGATCCTGAAAGCCAAGCCGGATGCAATGCGTCCCGGATTCAGTGTCGGCAAGTCCAACCCGGAGCTCATGCCCAGCGACGGCGTCACCTTTGAACAAGGCATGGCACGAATCCGCAAGGCACTCGCACGGATCGAATCCGGCGAGCGTATGACCAAGCCCAGCCCGTGGCTCGGCGCGATGACGCATGAGGAATGGGTGCGGCTCAACCTCAACCACACGGCCATGCACTTTGGATTCTTGACGTACCCGGGCGCACCACAAAAATGACGCGGAGTGTCACAGCCGACATCATTCGCTTTCAAGGACCCAAGCGCAACGAAGTCACTGATCGCGTGGCGATTGAAGAGCCGCTGGAGATTCGCGTTGACTTTGCTGCCAATGGTGAGCGTTCCATCCGCAGTCTCTCCATCACCATGCGCACGCCGGGGCATGATGAGGAGTTGGCTGCCGGATTCCTGATGTCCGAAGGGCTGGTGCGTTCTGCGCGCGACGTCGAATCGATCCGTCCGTGTGGTCCAGAGAGCGGCGCGCACGATGGGAACAATGTGGTCAAAGTGCGCCTCGCCGACGACGCCACCATTTCATGGCCAAGCGTGGAGCGGCACTTCTACGCAACCTCTAGTTGCGGCGTGTGCGGCAAAACCTCGCTTGAGGCATTAGAAGTGCCGGGACTTTGTCCCATTCCGCGCGATGGATTTCGCTTCTCGGTGGAGGCCGTTCGCATGTTGCCCGATCGGCTCCGCGCGCAGCAGTCGGTGTTTGAGGAAACCGGCGGACTGCACGCGGCAGCACTCTTTAACGCAGCGGGAGAATTGCTTGCGATACGCGAAGATGTCGGGCGCCACAATGCCGTCGACAAGTTGCTTGGCGCGCAGTTCTTGCAGGGGCATACGCCACTCTCAAGCAACCTGCTCTTCCTGAGCGGGCGCATCAGCTTTGAACTGGCGCAGAAAGCGCTGGCGGGCGGTATTCCGATGGTGGTAGCGGTGGGTGCCCCGTCCAGCCTGGCGATTGAACTTGCAAAGCGATTTGACATTACCCTGATCGGATTCCTGCGCGGCGAGCGCTTCAATGTGTACAGCGGCGAATGGCGACTGACTGGCGACTGACTGGCGAAACGGTATGAAACTCCGAATCCGAAAGAACTCCCTGCGTCTGCGGCTTCAGCAACATGAAGTGAAGCAACTGGTTGCTGCTGGCGCGGTGATTGATGAAACATGCTTCGGCACCGAGACACTGCGCTGCTCGATCGAGGTAAGTGCCGACGTGAGCGCCATGTGTTCCGACTTCGCAAGCAACACCATCCGCGTTCGCGTGCCGATGGCCGCCGCATTGCACTGGGCAAATTCCGATGAAGTTGGAATGCTTGCCGAACAAGTCACGCCTGCTGGTCCACTTCTTCTACTCATTGAAAAGGACTTTGCATGCCTGCAACCGCGCGAGCCGTCTCTGCGTGAGGATGACTCCGATGCGTTCATGAATCCCAATTCATCGTGTGGCCCGTGAAGCAAGTGCTCCACCAACTCATTTCATGAAGCAAGCAACCAACCGTCCGCGCGCTCCGCAGTTTCTCAGCCCAGCTTTTCTCAGCCCGGAGTTGCTTGATCCCGGTATTCGGATTGGCGCTCCCGCGGCAGTAGCCGGCGGCGCACCGGCAGTGACAGTGGCGCTCACCACATCAGTGGCTCAAATGGGTGTGGCGCGCACCATGGCAACGCTCTTGCGTGTCAACCAAACCACCGGCTTTGACTGCCCCGGCTGCGCGTGGCCAGACCCTGCAGGCAGCCGTTCCAAGTTTGAATTCTGCGAAAACGGCGCCAAGGCGATCGCTGAAGAAGCGACGCTTGCTCGCGCCACTCCAGCATTCTTTGCCGCGCATTCCGTTGAAGAACTTTCACGGCAAAGCGATTACCAACTCGGCAAACAGGGACGCATTACCGAGCCGATGTACTTGCCGCGCGGAGGCACGCACTATGTGCCAATTTCATGGGCAAACGCCTTCACAGTGATTGCTGATGAATTGAAAGCGCTGAAATCACCGAACGAAGCGCTCTTCTACACGTCCGGCCGCACCAGCAACGAAGCTGCATTCCTCTACCAGTTGTTCGTGCGCATGTTTGGCACCAACAACCTCCCCGACTGTTCCAACATGTGTCACGAGTCGAGCGGCGTTGGCATGATGCGAACAATCGGATCCGGCAAAGGCACGGTCACGCTCAAGGACTTTGAGTCTGCGGACTGCATTGTGGTGATCGGCCAGAATCCGGGCACCAACCATCCGCGCATGCTGATCACGCTGCAAGAAGCCGCGCGCCGCGGTTGCAAGATCGTGAGCATCAACCCGCTTGCAGAAGCTGGCCTGAAGCGATTCCGCCACCCGCAAGAAGTCGGCGGCATGTTGGGTATGAGCACCGCGCTGGCCACGCACCATGTGCCGGTGCGCATCAATGGCGATGTTGCGCTTCTGAAAGGCATTCAGAAGGCGATCTTGGAAACGCCGGGCGCGCGCATTGATCGTGAGTTCATCAGCCAATACACCGAAGGGTTCGATGCGTACCGCGCGAATCTTGAGGCGGAAAAGTGGAGCGCCATCGTGGAGGGCTCCGCCATTTCCGAAGCGGAGATTCGCGAAATTGCTGCCGTCATCGGCCAGTCAAAAGCGATGATCTGCTGCTGGGCGATGGGTCTGACGCAACACCAAAATGCCGTTGCAAACATTCAGGAGATCATCAACCTCCTGATGCTGGGCGGGCACCTCGGGCGCCCCGGCGCTGGCGCGTGTCCCGTGCGCGGGCACAGCAATGTGCAAGGCGACCGCACCATGGGCATCTGGGAACGCCCAAGCCCGGCGTTCTTAAAGAGTCTCGCCGATGAGTTTGGTTTCGAGCCGCCCGTCGAGCACGGTCACAGCACCGTTGAAGCCATCAACGCGATGCATGAAAGGCAAGCCAAAGTGTTCATCGCACTTGGCGGCAACTTCCTCTCGGCAACGCCGGATACCGCATACACCGCACAGGCGCTCACTCACTGCAGCCTGACCGTACAGATTTCAACCAAGCTGAATCGTTCGCATCTCATCACCGGCGAGCATGCATTGATGCTGCCCTGCCTTGGTCGCACCGAGCGCGATATGCAAAGCAGCGGCGCGCAGTTTGTGAGCGTGGAAGACTCCATGGGAGTCGTTCATGCATCCACTGGAACACTGGCACCGGCATCCGAGCACCTGCTGAGCGAGCCAGCGATTGTCGCCGCAATGGCGGGCGCAACGCTCGGCGTTGATTGGAGCGGATACGTGGCGAACTATGACGCTATCCGCGCCCGCATTGCCCGCGTCATTCCCGGCTTTGAGGACATGAATACGCGCATTCGGCAGCCGAATGGATTTGAATTGCCGCATGCAGTCCGCGATCGCCGCGAGTTCCGCACAACGGGCGGGAAGGCGAAATGCACTGTGCACCACATCCCTAAGCTGCCGGTTGGACCTGGTCAGTTCATCATGACCACCATCCGGTCGCACGATCAGTTCAACACCACCATCTATGGTCTTGATGACCGCTACCGCGGCATTCGCAACGGCCGCCGCGTGGTGCTCATGAATGCGGAGGACATCACATCACACCAGTTTGCTGCTGGTGATGCCGTGGACATCGTGAGTCACTACAACGGAACCGAGCGACGCGCGCACAATTTCCGCATCGTGTCTTATGAGATCCCACGCGGGTGTTTGGCGAGTTACTTCCCGGAGACAAACGTGTTAGTGCCGATTGATAGTTTCGCGGAAGGCAGCCATACGCCTACTTCAAAGTCGGTGATTGTGTCCCTAGTGAAGGCGACTGGTGGCCACTGAGCTGTATGGCTTGGTGCTCACCGGCGGGGCAAGTTCCCGCATGGGCCGCGACAAAGCAGAAATCACTTACGGCGAACAGCCACAGTGGCGCGCGGCGGCTGACATCTTGGCGCCGATTTGTGCGCGCACCTACTGGTCCTGCACCGCAAAGCAACGAGATGACTGGGGAATTGGCGAATCGGGCGTTGTTGATCAAGTACCCGGTCACGGGCCGGCCAGCGGAATACACGCCGCTTTCCTGCGCGCGCCGAATGCTGCATGGATCGTCATTGGATGCGATTACCCATTCCTGGAAACGCAAGACATCCGCAGCCTGCTTGCAGCGCGCGCACCAGGAAAGGACGGGGTGACATTCCTCAATAACGAGACAGCTGAAATCGATCCCATGGTTTCGCTCTGGGAGCCCGCGGCAGTACAGCACTTCATGCAACGCTTTCCGGCGGGCGAACACAGCCCGCGCCGCATACTGCAGTCCTGCAAGTTAGTGACCGTCGTCCCGCGCGAGCAGCGGATCCTGCACAACCGCAACAGCCCAGCAGGGTGATCGAAGCCGCACCCCAAACGAAACAGTGGCGACCGTGATGGTCGCCACTGTCGGGTTACTGCGTTTGCTTCAAGCCCACGTTGCGATCAAGCGCGACGACGAGTGTGACCGACGATCATCCCCGCTGCACCGAGCAGTGCAAGCGCACCAGGTGCCGGTACTGCAAAGTACAGGTTGTCAACCGTTGCGTATGAAGGGGCTCCAACGACCTGATAGACCGTGATGGTCAACTTTGCGATGGATGTTGTGTCGGAATAGAAACCAATGAACATCTGTGCATTTTCAGAATTTCCAAAGTAGGAAACGCCGTCTGCGAGCGTCACTTCGATGAACGCAAAGCTTGAACCCTCGCCAAGAATGCTGGTGTAGATGTTTCCACCGATGCCCTGCACTCCTGGCTCAAAGTCAAACACCAAGGCTTCGGTTGCAGTGTCGGGGCGCAACGTAGCGCCGTCCATCACTAGGCCATGCGTTGGCGCGGTCGCCGTCCAAGTGATGCCGGAAGCGGGGATCGGGCTGCCAGTGAGCGAGGTAGCCGTACCCGGACCGAAACTGTTGAAGTCCTCAACCGCCACTGAGTGCCCCTTGGCAGTCACGGCGTTATCCCAAACACCAAAGTTAGTAAAGACGGCGACTGCGGCTGAAGCCCCTTGAACTGCGGAGAGGTTCACGAGAGCGGAGATGACAAGTGTTGTATTTTTCATAATTGAAAGTTCCCGGAAAGGGCGAGTGATGGTGACTATGTGAGCTGTCAGCGAATTACTTGCCAGCACTTGTTCGAACGGCTGCCGAAGTTGCACGGCGACGGCTTTGTCCACCCACAACACCAGAGAGACTGAGCAAGGCCAGAGCGCCTGGAGCGGGCACGGTGGCGAAGTAGAGGTTGTCCACGGTGGCGAAGGTGTCAGGAGTTGATGTCGAAATCGAGATGCTCGAGATCGTTGCTCCATTTGAGTAGAAGCCCACGAAATCCGTCGGGGATGTCTGGTCATTGACGTACGAGGTGCCATCCGCGAGCGTCACCGTGATGTGAGCGAGCACGACCTCAAAGGATGTGTTCGTACCGAACATCTCCCCGCCGATACCTTGAACACCGGGAGCGAAGGTGAAATTCAGCGTGGCTCCAGGTGTGTTTGTCGAAATGACCTGATGAACCGGCGGCACATTGACCGCACCGAAGGAAAGCCCACCAATTGCGCTGGCGGACCACGTCGTAACACCAGCGGTGCCCGTGGCTGATGGTTGGTAGCCAGTGAAACCCTCAAACGTCTCCGTAGCTACCGTTGCGCCCTTCGCCGCAACGTACACATCCCATGCGACGTGACTATTGAGCACGACCACAGCGCCTGAGGCGACCGAGGCCAGAGCGAGAGTGGCAAATCCGACCAAAGTAGAAGCAACAAGTGTTGTATTTTTCATAGAGGTACAAGTGA
>JBBAOD010000065.1:6073-10948 GCA_040401635.1 Phycisphaerales bacterium | reverse complement strand
CGAGTGGAATCATCCACCATCAGGGTGAAACAACTGCTTCACCCACGTGGACGATGATTCCAAACATGGAAATCGCACCCGCATTTGCCGTCGGCCCAAACCCATGGACCCCATTTCAGCCCAGCAGCGCGCCTATCAGCCACCCCGGACCGCGGATAACCACGAACTAATTCTCTGCCAGATCAGAGACAATGCACCCGCTTGGAGCTCCACGCTTCGACGCACGTCACCCGAAACATGCCCATGGACACCGCGCTCATTATTGTCAATATCGTGCTCACTGTGGCACTCGCTGCCTTCGTACTGCTGCGACGCACTTCCGGAAGTAACACCAGTACCGACGCCGACGTTGTTCTGAAAGCGCACGAATCATTTCTGACAGAACTACACCGCTTCGGTGAGTCGATCGGCGTCATGGAAAGACGCCTGCGCGAAGAGTTGCGCCTCAGTGAGACAACAACGCGCGATGCGCTGACCAAACTGATCAGCCTGGCGCGCGATGATCAATTAACCGCGGCAACCGCGCTGCGCACGGAAGTCAGTAAGAACCTTGCAGTGCAGCTTGAAACCACACTCCGTCGACTTGACGCAACCCGCGCTTCGCTCGATAAGCAGCTCACTGATTCCCGCGAAACCACGCGCGTGCAGTTGGTGGAAGTGCGCGATACGACGCAAGCGCAACTCACCGCCCTGCGCGAAGAGAATCAGAAGAAACTTGACGAAATGCGAAATGTCGTGGATGAAAAACTCCAGGCAACTCTGACCGCTCGTCTCGATGGTGCCTTCAAGATTGTCAGCGAACGCTTGGAATTGGTGCACAAGGGCCTTGGTGAAATGCAGGCTATGGCTGCGGACGTTGGTGGCCTCAAGCGCGCCCTCACCAATGTGAAGACGCGCGGCATTCTTGGTGAAGTGCAACTCGAATCAATCCTCGAGCAATTTCTCACGCTCGATCAACTGGCACGCAACGTGGAGACTGCGCCGGGCAGCAATAAACGCGTGGAATTTGCAGTGCGAATGCCTGGACCTTCGGGCGATGCTGGCATATCGCTCTGGCTACCGATCGACGCCAAGTTTCCAAAGGATGACTACGAGCGCTTGCTTGATGCGCAAGATTGCGCCGACAAGGACGCGGTTGAGAAATCACAGAAGGCGCTCGCAGATGCGGTGCGTGGTTTCGCAAAGGACATTCGCAGCAAGTACATCGATCCGCCGCACACCACGGACTTTGCGATCCTCTTTGTACCAACCGAAGGTCTGTACGCCGAATTGCTCCGCCGCCCCGGGCTTGCGGACGAACTGAACCACGTGCATCGCGTGGTGCTTGCTGGTCCAACCACGCTTTCCGCCATCTTGCAGAGTCTGCAAATGGGATTCCGCACCCTGGCACTTGAAAAGCGTTCAAGCGAAGTGTGGAATCTGCTTGGCGCCGTGAAGACGGAATTCGGTCGCTTTGGCGATGTCTTGGACAAGGTTCGCAAGCAACTCGCGAGTGCAACCAACACGCTTGATGACACTGGAATACGAACCCGCGCCATCGAGAAGAGGTTGCGAGGCGTTCAGGAGCTTCCGTCCGAGCAAACCGCTTTGCTCTTGCCGCCGCTGGGAGCCTCAGAAGGCCAGCCAGAGTTGATCGACACCGAAACCGCCTGACCCCCGCTCACACGCCTCCCGGCGCCCCGTGGGCAATTCGCCGACCATTCGCGCCCGCTCGCGGTCGGCGAAGGCCCAAATTCCGTCAATTCCAGCCGATTCGTGCTGATCAGTCCCGGCTGACCACCCTCCTATACTTCAGGGCTTGGGCTGCGCCGCGCGCTTACTTGCGCGGCGCGTACCCCAATGTGTTTCAACCCTGCGCTTTGGCGCCCCGCACAGCACCACTCCGATGACATCGATGCAGACTTCCTCAAAGGCCGTCACCACCGCCGCCAACATCCCTGGACCACTCGACCCGCTCGATACATTCGCGCGCCGTCACTTGGGCACCACCTCGGTTGAAGAGACCGAGATGCTTGCGCTGCTCGGCTGCGCTTCGATGGCAGAGTTGATTGATTCTGCAATTCCAGCAGGCATTCGACTTCGCCGCGAGCTTGACATCACTGATCCAACCAACGGCCAGAAGTTCGCCATGCGCGGCGAAGCCGAGACCCTTGCCGCGTTGCAAACGCTCGCTGATCGCAATCAGGTGTGGCGCACGTACATGTGAATGGGCTATCACGACACCATCACGCCGCCCGTAATTCTGCGCAATGTCCTTGAAAATCCAGGTTGGTACACGGCGTACACGCCGTACCAGGCAGAGATTGCCCAAGGCCGTCTTGAAGCACTCTTGAATTGGCAGACCATGGTGTGCGAACTCACCGGCATGGAAGTGACCAACGCGTCGCTTCTCGATGAAGGCACCGCCGCTGCTGAAGCAATGAGCCTCTGCTACTCCGCGAGCGGGCAGAAGAAGAAGCGTTTCTTTGTTGCCGAAGATTGCCATCCGCAAACCATCGCGGTGGTGGAGACGCGCGCTTCCGGTCTCGGAATTGAACTGGTCATTGGTAAGCCATCGAATGCCCCCGTGACTGACGGAACCTTCTGCGGCGGCCTGGTGCAGTACCCCTGCACCAGCGGAAAAATCCATGATTACAAGGACTTTGCAACCACTCTGCACGCTACCGGCGCGCTGTTGGTGGTGGCAGCAGATCCGCTGGCGCTGTGCCTACTGACCCCGCCCGGCCAATGGGGCGCCGACGTAGTGGTTGGCAGCGCGCAGCGATTTGGCGTGCCGATGGGCTTCGGTGGTCCACACGCCGCATACTTCGCAACGAAGTCCGAACACGTGCGTCGGATGCCAGGTCGGTTGATCGGAATGAGCCGCGATACCACCGGCGCACCGGCTCTGCGTATGGCGATCCAGACGCGCGAGCAACACATCAAGCGCGAGCGTGCCACCAGCAACATCTGCACCGCGCAGGTACTTCTTGCGGTCATCGCGGGTATGTACGGCGCCTGGCACGGACCCGAGGGACTGAAGGCGATCGCCAATCGCGTCCACCTTGCCACCAACACCCTCGCCGCTGCATTGCGCAAGCTTGGTCATGATTGTGGAACACACGCGTGGTTTGACACCGTGCGCGTCAAACTTGGCAGTGGCGCAACGCAACAAGGTGTGTTGGCCGCAGCTGCTTTGAAGAAGATCAACTTCCGCACCTATGCGGACGGAACGCTCGGCGTGACGCTTGATGAAACCGTCACGCCCGCTGACATTCAAGATGTGATCGACATCTTCGCCACCGGCACCGGTAAGCCTGCTCCGAAAGTCGCCGATATTGCGCGCACCATTCAGACATCCAACCTCGGAACCTTTGCGCGCGCTGGCACATTCATGCAGCAGCCGGTCTTCAGCCAGTACCACAGCGAGCACGAAATGCTTCGTTACCTGTGGCGGCTGCAAAGCAAGGATTTGAGCCTGGTTCACAGCATGATTCCGCTTGGTTCATGCACCATGAAGCTGAACGCCACCAGCGAAATGATGCCGGTCACCTGGCCTGGCTTTGGCAAGATTCACCCGTTTGCCCCCGCTGATCAGTGGAAGGGCTATGCGGATCTATTCAGCACGCTCGAGAGCTGGCTCTGCGAAGTCACCGGTTTCGCCGCCGTTAGTTTGCAACCAAACGCTGGTTCGCAAGGCGAGTACGCCGGCTTGATGGTGATTCGCGCGTACCACCACCATCACGGTGACAAGACTCGAACGGTGTGCTTGATTCCCGATAGCGCGCACGGAACCAATCCGGCGAGTGCAGTGATTGCGGGGATGACTGTTGTTCCAGTTGACAGTGACGCTGATGGCAATGTTGACATTGCCGATCTCAAGATGAAGGCAGAACTTCACGCGAAGGATCTTGCGGCCTGCATGATGACGTACCCAAGTACGCACGGCGTATTCGAAGATCGCATCCGCGAATTGTGTGACATCGTTCACGCCAACGGCGGGCTGGTCTATATGGACGGTGCCAACATGAATGCGCAGGTTGGTATCACGCGACCAGGCGATATCGGTGCAGACGTATGCCACTTGAATCTGCACAAGACGTTCTGCATTCCGCACGGCGGTGGCGGTCCGGGCATGGGTCCGATCGGCGTCGTGGCACGGCTCGCGGACTTCCTGCCCGGCCATCCGGTACTGCGCCCGCTCACAGCTGGCAAACATGCGATCGGCCCAATCAGTGCGGCTCCGTATGGCAGCTCCAGCATTCTCACTATCAGCTGGATGTACATCGCCATGATGGGCGCGGAAGGTATGCGACGTGCAACGGAAGTAGCCATTCTCAATGCCAATTACATGGCGAAGCGGCTCGAGAATCACTACCCAGTGGTCTACACCAACAACAACGGTCGATGCGCGCACGAGTTCATCATTGACTTGCGTCCGTTCGATGTCAGTGTTGGCATTAAGCCTGATGATGTTGCAAAGCGCCTGATGGACTTCGGATTCCACGCACCCACTATGAGTTGGCCGTTGGCCGGCTCGTTGATGATCGAACCGACCGAGAGTGAAAGCAAGGCAGAATGCGATCGCATGTGCGACGCGCTGATCGCTATTCGCGAAGAGATTCGGCAGATCGAAAATGGCGCATGGCCGCAGGACAACAATCCACTGAAACACGCGCCACACACCGCTGCGGTGGTGACGGCCACTGAGTGGACGCGCCCGTACACTCGTGAGCAGGCTGCATACCCAGCCACCTGGCTTCGCTCATGGAAGTACTGGCCACCAGTGGGTCGCGTTGACAATCCGTATGGCGATCGTAATTTGGTGTGCACGTGTGAATCTGTTCGGTCGTACGCCTGAAAACCGTTCGAGTCACTTAGGCACTATTCATGTCC
>JBBAOD010000065.1:3948-6063 GCA_040401635.1 Phycisphaerales bacterium | reverse complement strand
ATTCCCACTGCCAATGTTCGAACGCGATGCCGATCCCGCTCACCGGGACGCCATGACTGACGCAGAGGTGTATGCACGTCTCAAAGCGCCTTCGTCAATTGTGGTGAAGTTCGGATCGATCAAATTGATTGGCGAATATCCCTATGGCGGCTCGGCGAAGCCTGGCTGTGGAAGCCGGATGGTTGCGCGCACTCATCGTGGCACTGAGATCACGGAGATGCTCACCACCACCTGCCCAAACAGTGGTTGCTCCAAGAGCATCAGTCGGCATGAAATGCTTGAATATGTGGACAATTCGGGTGGTAAGGATTACCCGTTCCACACCAATGGGCGGATCTTGCGCGTGGCAACGGTGGAAGACATGAATGCCTGGTCCACCATGCGCGACCGCTTCATGGACACTGAATTGCAGGCTGTTCGTGCTGAGGCGAAGTCCATGGGATTCACGATGAAGATCGTGGAAGTGGAGCCGGTCCTTGGTGGAGAACATGTCACAGTGCACTACCTGAGTGAAGAGCGCGTGGACTTCCGTGAGCTGGTGCCAGCACTGGCGCGTCGCTTCGGCGCACGTGTGGAAATGCATCAGATCGGCGCTCGCGACGAAGCTCGTCTCACCGCTGATTACGAGAAGTGCGGACAGCACTGCTGCTGCAAGAATTTCTTGAAGGTGTTGATGCCGGTCAGTATGAAGAGCGCCAAGACGCAGAAAGCATCGCTTGATCCGCTGAAGATCAGCGGTCGTTGCGGGCGCTTGATGTGCTGTCTCCGCTACGAAGATCAAACCTACGACGAACTGAAGAAGCGGCTACCAAAGAATAAGAGTCGCGTTGGAACCAGTGAAGGCCCGGGCACGGTGATTGACTCCAAGATCTTGGTGCAATTGGTGCTGGTGCGCTTGGATCACAACGGCGTTGATATCGCTGTACCAGTGGAAGAACTTCTGCCGGAAGATGCGTGCCCGCAGCCAGCAGCGCAGCCCGATCCATTCCGTGGCATGCGCCGCGAAGATGTGGCACGGCGCGCAGGCGGCGCAGGTCGGACAGCAGACAATCGAGCCCCCAAGGACGCGCAGCAGAGCACGTTTAAGGACGCGGCAAAGCGTGCGGAATCGGCACCCGGCACGCCGCCGCCGTCACTGCCGGCGTCATCACCTTCATCCCCCTCTACGCCTGAGCAACCATCCGCTACCGGGCCAAAGAAGCGTCGTCGTCGCGGTCGTGGCAAGGGTGGTTCGCCAAGCGGCGGACCATCAGACCAGCCACCAAGCTGAAGCACACTTGACCGCTGCGCACGTGTTCCCCGATACGATCTATTGCGATGACAGCGCCGCAGAAGAACACCAGCGAAGACAAGCCAGAAACTGACATCGTTGGCACGCTGATGTCGTTGACCGTCGCCTTCACCATGGCGATGGCATTCCGTGGATTTGTCTTGGAAGGGTTTGTCATTCCAACAGGATCCATGGGCCCAACACTCATGGGCGCACACGCGCGTATCTTTAGTCCAGTCACCGGGTTTGAATATCCCGCTGATGTGCAGACCGCGGTGGGTATGGCAAGCACCAATGACCCGCGACTGCTTCCGGTCTTCGACCCGATGATCTCCACGCGGGTGCCGATCGTGAATGCTTCAGCGGTGGCTATGGCTTCCGAAGCACGTGCAGGCGACCGCGTCTTGGTTCTCAAGCCGCTGTTTGCTTTCACGGATCCGCAACGCTGGGACGTGGTGGTCTTCAAGAATCCAACTGACCCTGCGGGCGATACGCAGAACTACATCAAGCGCATGGTGGGCTTGCCTGGCGAAACATTCTTGCTGTTCGACGGTGACGTGTTCACCGGCGCACCGGACGCCCGCACGCAAGACCTCAAAATCGCACGCAAACCCGAGTTTGTGCAACGGGCCGTGTGGCAGCCGATTTATGACAGCGACTTTGAGCCGGTGATTCCCATCACGACGATGGAAACCGCCATGAAGACCGCATGGCCAGGACCACCGTGGAAGCCGACTGGGTCGGACGCTGGCAAGTGGAAGATGGCACCGAGCCGCGACTGGGCATTCTCCGGAACTGGTGCCACCACGCTCGATTGGAGCGCCGATGCGTTCGCCATTGACGAC
>JBBAOD010000065.1:3360-3938 GCA_040401635.1 Phycisphaerales bacterium | reverse complement strand
CAACTCCATGCGCATGGCATACGACGCGATGCGTCGCTCGCCGCGTGGCATGGCCGATCGCGAATGGCGCCAGGACACCTGTTTCCCAGTGAGTGATCTGCGCCTCTGTGCCACCATTGAATGCGCGCAACTTCCCGCGTTTACCTCGACGTTCACACTCACCGCGCGCAGTTCCACCCTAGCGTTTGCAATCAAGGGATCCGGCGAAGTCACGGTGACTCGTAGCGTCATGGAGAGCGGCGAGTTGCTTGGAACGGCAGCGGCTAAGTTCGCACCGCGTACCGATGGCTTGCTCTCGTTTGAGTGTTGGCATGTTGATCAGCAGCTTTGGGTGTTCATCAACGGCAGCCAAGTGCTGCAAATGCCCTATGAATTCAAGAGTCTTGATGACCGTGTGACCGGCAGCATGTTTGGACGTACTGTTGAGCAGTATGTGCGCCGGCACACCGATACACGTGGGCCGACGCCGCCGCGATTGTCGTGGACCTTTGAAACCGCAGCGCCGTTCACACTGCGCGGCGTGAAACTTGATCGCGATCTGTACTACCGTCCAGTACTGCATGACGCGAACAATCAGT
>JBBAOD010000065.1:0-3350 GCA_040401635.1 Phycisphaerales bacterium | reverse complement strand
CAATGGCGACTATCTCTCCGGACCTGGATTTGCAACCAATTACGAAGAGCCGGCTCGCCTCAGTAATCGCGACTATGTCATGCTCGGCGACAATTCATCCGCAAGCCGCGATGGTCGGCTGTGGGGTCGAGCACACGCGCTGACTTTGGAAACGTTCGGTGACGCGCAGCCTGGCGTGGTGCCACGCGAAATGATTGTCGGTAAGGCGTGGGCGGTGTATTTCCCAGCACCAGTCGTGGCGCCTCCATTGCCATTCGTCCCAGACTTTGGGCGTATTCGCTTCATTCGATAGTGTTACGGCCGCCGGCGCCGCGCCACACCGATGGGCGTTATGGCTGCTTTCCGGCCGCTTTCACCGTATCAAACGCAGCGGAGTAATCGCTTCCAGCCAGCGCGATCAGTGCGTTCACGTCAATGAATTGCACGCCGCGCACGGGGTCAGCGCGTTTGAAACGAGCCTTCTGTTCATCCAGTGGCAGGTCGAACGGCACCTCGTAATTCATGTCCGTCAGCGCGGAGCCGCCGCTATCGGCGTGCTGTGTCTTTGCTGCGGTAACAGCGGCAGTGATCTTATCAATGGCGCTTGCTGAATAGAGGTCGGTCAGCCGAATGAGCGCCGCATCGCGCTGGTCAGGCATTTGGTCACCGTTGACGACGGATGCAAATGCAACACGTGCAAAGACTGCCCCTGGTCCGCGCTGCTTGAGAATCTGCACGCGCGCAGCGATCGCCTCGTTGGCAGAGGCGTCTCGGCGCGGCATCCCCGCGGTGACAATGTCCTTGGCGTCATCTTCCATGCCCTTGCGGAAACCGAACGGATCCCCGGTTGGCATGAACACCAGTGCGCGTTCCATTTCATCAATGCCCGTCTTGGAAATCGGCCCAATCTTCGCAGCCTCCTGCACGGCAGCGCTGGTTTCACGCCAAATACTGTGCGCCAGCGCGGAACGTGGCAAGGACGGATCCATAGCAAGCAGGGCGCCAACACGGTACGCGGTGACCGCAGCGGCCACAATAGCCTCGGGCTGTTTGTTCTCGCGCGCCCTGCGCAAGCCATCAGCGAGCGCCATGCGCGTGGCGCCGCGAATTCCACCAAGCAGCATGGTGTCTAACGTTGGCGCGCGGTGATGAAGCGCACTGAAATCACAACGCTTGCACGTAATCGCCTCGGCCAGTGGCTTCAAGACATTGCGATCGGCGCGCGTGAGAATGTCCATGGCACGCTCAGTGCGGGGGGCATCAAGCGCGGCGGGTGCAACACGTAGCAATTCAAGCGACTCTTGGACTTCGTCTGGCACACTCCGTGCACCGGCGCTCGCGCGTGATAGAAAGAGCGCAGCGTTCATGACGTCTTCGCGCTTCTCCTTGCCATCAGCAATCACTTGTAAGCGCGCAAACAGCAGTGCAAGGTCTTGGTCCGCCGAAAGTTTTCGCTGATAGATGCTGGCAAACTCCGGTAGCACCAACTTTGCAAGCGGTCCAAATCGTCCGCCCTCCGCATATTGTGAAAGACGCCGCAACGCGTCAATCGCTGCATTTGGATCCGGGCTTGAGAATGCCAACGCGGCGCGGTCGTAGACAGTGCGTAACGATTCCGCGGAACTTCGCGCATTTTCAAGGGTAATTTCTGAGCCCTTTCCACCACCGTTTACCGTGTTGATCATCGCCTGGATGTCTTTGTCAGACTTGGCGCCACGCACGCTGTTGTTCAGTAACTCCCACTCGCCCTTAATAGCATCGCCATATCGAAACGGATCCGAGCCCTTGAGTGGTCCAAGTGCCTCAAGCAATTGTTGCGCGGCTTTTTGATCAACCGCACCGGCATCAATGGCCTCATTGGTGGTGTCTGCCAGCATGGAGCCAAGCGATGAACCGACCATGGAGCTAATGGCAATTCGATCCTGCCCAGACTGCGCGCCCATGATTCCAAGTGCTGCCAGACTCACCAGCGCGTCGGCGGAATTGCTGTCATCCAGTTCCGCAATCACTTGAACGCGCATCAGTCGCGCGGCGCTGCGCATGTTGGGAAGGTGCTCAAGCGTGAGTGCAAATCCCTTGCTGCGGTCAAGATCCCAGTCGGCACGCTTCACTCGCGCCGCAGCATCAAATTGTTGGCGCACTGCGGCGGTTCGTTGCAGCAAGACGTCAAGCTGCGCACGTTCTTCTTGGGTGACCGGATAGTGGAGATTTCCAAGGAACGCTTCCTCATCGGTACTGATGATCGGGGCGGGTGTTCCGTAGCCGGCGGCCAGAAATGCGGCGCGCCACAGCGGCGCAGCGTTGTCTTGCGCAGTCGCCCGCGAGGCCAGCGTTCCAGCGGCGCACATGCACAACGCAACAAGCATGCGCTGCAGAATCACCGATGGCAGCAGGAATGGCGTGCGCATGCACACAGGGTATCGGGTTGTGCAACAGGCCTGAACCATGTGCCTGGTGGCGTGCTGCTCGCACCAGCGGATTACGGGCTCGAACAGCGCGTGAAGTCTCCACGCGGCGCGAACCAAACCCAGTCAGTGGTTGGTGCATTCTGCGGAGCATTCCACGGAACCCGAACGTCAGGGTTAGTGGAAGCTGATTCCCCAGGATGTTCGCCAAGCACCGCGGGGATACAAATCGTGAGGTCGCCGCGGTCATCAACACCATCGCGGCCGATGGACCAGATCCGAAACCCATCGGCGTCAGAAGACATCAGTACTGGCTTGCCCGACCACGGATCCTCGGGCACCGTTGCCATGAACGCAGGCACCAGATCGCTCGCAGCATTCGGCCACGCTCCATGCGCGCGACGATATCGCTCAGCTGCGTACCCAGTCGCCGTCGCAAGGCACACGGCATGACCAACAGCAGACACGTGTGAAGCCTTCCCAAGCGCTGGCGTGAGAAAGCTCACCAAGCACCAGCGCAAGCGCTCTGCAGTGCCCCCCATCATCATTTCAATTTCATTATCCGATTCTGCGCCGCGCGAGTGATCAAAGTCCCGAAGCGGGAGCGACGCGTCTTCCTCGTAGCGAGAGATGATGGTGTTATAGCGGTCAAGCATGTCGCGCCTGCCGGCGACGTACAGCGCAGCGAATGGCGCGAGGATTCCGCCGCTTGCCGCTGCCATCCGTTGGGTCATGTCCCCTGGAGCATCCGGGTTCGTTTCACCAAGTGCCTTTGCAAGGCCAAGCGCCTCCATCTGCGCGAGCGATGGTCGGAACCAACCATCGCCGTTCCCGTTGTCGGTGTACATGCGCTGGACAACATCATTGAACCCCAGGCGTTCAGAGTCAAGGTTGAGGCGCTGAAGCTGGGCCGGAACACTCATTGCGGCAGCTTGCATGCGCGCAAGTTGCGAATCAGTGAACAAC
>JBBAOD010000064.1:0-11246 GCA_040401635.1 Phycisphaerales bacterium | reverse complement strand
GTCACGCGGGCTCGCAACTCGTGTGCGCAGCGCCTCACTGCCATCAGCGCGGAGTGCAAGAACCTCCGACTTTGTTCCGCCAACATCAAGACCGATCCGGCTCACAGGCCCTCGGACCGCTTTGCGGAAGTGATCAACTGGAAGAATTCCGATCGCGCGGATGCGTTCGAAAGGAATGTGCCGTGCAGTTTGCTGGTGGTGGTAATTGCGCCTGGCTGCTGCACGCCGCGGTAGCACATGCAATAGTGGCGGGCCTGAATGACTACGCCAACGGCGGTCGGCTTGAGTGTGTCATTGATCACGCCCGCGATCTGCGCAGTCAACTTCTCTTGCACCTGTAGACGCTTCGAGAAGATGTCCACCACGCGCGCCAGTTTGGAAAGACCAACCACGCGCCCATTGGGGATATACCCAACATGCGCCACACCAACGAACGGCACCATGTGATGCTCGCAGTGACTGTGCAACTGAATGTTAGAGAGAAGCACTAACTCGTCGTAACCCTCAATCTCGCCGAAGGTGCGCGAGAGCGGCTCGACCGGGTCCGCGCCGTAACCCGAGAAATGCTCGCCCATGGCTTTCACCACGCGGGCGGGAGTGTCAAGCAAACCCTCGCGCTGCGGATCCTCGCCGATATAGCGAAGGATCTCGCGGACATGGACCATGACTTGCTCGGGTGTTGGGCGGGGTTCAGGCATTTGGAAAGTCTAGGCAACCGACGCCGATGCGTCTTGGAACTGATACATACCGATTTCTAAGCCATCCAGTGTTTCCACCACGAAATGATCTCATGTAAGCGGTGAATCCGCAGGTCCGGCGGCCCCATGCGGCTGAGCCCGTGGCTGGTTTCGCGCGGGTAGCGAACGAAGCGCACCGGAACACCCAACGTGCACAGCGCCGTGTGAATCTGATCGCCTTCGGAATGAATCAAGAGCATCGGCGTCCGCACATTCTTAAAGTGCGCGATGGGGCTTGCGCGCCACAATGCTTCCGGGCGATCAAATGCGGCGCCCTTCCAGTAGCGATTCGGAACTTCCGGATGATCGCTGTTGCCAGCCTGACTCACCAGATTGCTCACGCAACGATCACTGATGGCGGCGCGGAATCCATGATCATGCGCCACGGCCCAGTTCGCCATGTAGCCACCGTACGAACCACCCATGATTCCGATGCGCGCGCGGTCAATGCCGCGATCGGCGCGCATCGCTGCGGCGACGGCCTGCACGTCGGTCCAGTCCTTCGTGCCCCACGCGCCACGGATCGCGGCGGTGTGCTTCATGCCGTAGCCCTTTGACCCGCGCGGATTGGAGAACCACACTTCGTAGCCTTGCGCACAAAGCAACTGAAATTCGTGGAAGAAAGTCAGTCCGTACTGCGCGTGCGGACCGCCGTGCACTTCAAGCAACGCGGGCAAACGACCCTTGGCGCTGCGCGGACGCATCGTCCAGCACTGCACCTTGTGGCCATCCTTTGCGGTGATCCATCGTTCCTGTGGCTCGACCAACTCCACCGATGCAGCCAGCGCATCATTGAAGGTGGTGACGCGCTTCATGGCGAAGATGCTTCGCTCCACTTCAAGGACATGAACTTCACCAGGCTCAATGGGCGCAGAACGAACGCAGGAGAGTCGCCATCCGTCCACGCTGAAAGTTCCGAGTGAGAATTCCGCGCCGGGCTCCGTGTGGAACGCAACGGGCCCGCCATGCGCGGAGACGCTTGCGATGCGCCCGCTTCCGTGCCAACCCGCGCGGAAGAAGATGGCGGTGGAATCAGGGAACCAACGAATCTGCGGCTCAAATGCCGGCTCGCCCGCGTCACTCAGTGTGGATGCCATCAGACAGAGGTCAGTCTTGGCGGTGAGGCATGTGGTGGTTCGCGCCGCGCAATCATGCACGAAGAGTTCCACATTGGCGGTGCCGTACATGCTGTCGGTACCGGTGCGACCAGCCCACGCAATGCGAACGCCGTCCGGACTCCATCGCGGTTGCGACTTGGGGCCCTTGGGGATGCCAGTGATGCGCGATGTTCGATGCTTGCCACCAGCGCCCAAATTCACCAGAAACAGTTCGGATTCCGAAGGATTCCAGGAAGCGCGCGGATCAATGTTGCCGGCAACCACCAGCGCGCTTCCATCCGGCGCCCAGTCCCATGAATAGAGACCAAGCGTGTCGGCGAATACTTCTTCAATACTGCCGCGGTCAAGATCCAATACATGCAGCGCGAATCGCTCGGAGCAAAAGTATCCGTCCCCATCGAGGCGATAGCACGCGTCTTCAACAATGCGCGGCGGAGTGGAGAGACCGTGCTGGTCACGTTCCTTTTTGGCTTCGGCGGTCCACTCGTAGGCAGTGGGTCGGAATCCAAAGGCGAGCCGTCGTCCACAGGGGCTCCACGCAAGATCGCGAACCGTACCGTGCGGCATCGCCACCAGTTCACGCGCGGTACCGCCCTTACTTGCAACAATCATGATGCGCGGCGCTAGCGCAGCGTCGTTGCGAATGAATGCAACCTTTGTTCCATCGGGGCTCCAACGCGCGAGCGCATCTTTCGGTCCCTTGGTGATGGCGCGCGGCGCATGCTTTGCCTCCGCGTCGGCAACCCAGACCGAGGTCTCATAGGAATTACGCGCGCTGACCACCTTGCGCTGAAACAGCACGCTGCGACCATCGGGGGACATCTGCGTGTCGCCAACACCCACAAGGCACAGCAAATCCTCTGGAGTGATGGGTCGGCGTCGTTCGCGAGCCGGAGCCGCGCGCTTTTTGGTGGTCTTTCGTGCTGCCATAGTTCGGCGATGGTAGTCCGGACAAGGCGTGCATTTCCTACAATGGCCGCCCCATGTCTGACTCCCCCGCTGCCAATTCCCCCGCGCCCGAAGTTCCTGCCAAGACCATGGAGCAGATCGTTGCCCTGTGCCGGCGCCGCGGCTTCGTGTTCCAATCAAGTGAAATCTACGGCGGCATCAATGGCTTCTGGGATTACGGACCGCTCGGCACGGAATTGAAGCGCAACCTCAAGAACGCATGGTGGCAAGACGTTGTGCAGCGCGAACTGATCGGACCGCACGGCGAGGCCATCGACATTGTTGGCCTTGACTGCACCATCATCATGAACCCCAAGGTGTGGGAAGCATCCGGTCACGTGGGAGGATTCAGTGACCCGATGGTCGATTGCCGCGAGACCAAGCAGCGCTATCGCGCAGATCACTTGGTGGTTCTTGGTGCCGTTGAAGCCGGAGCGCGGCTCTGGGCATTCGTTGAAGGTGATGACGCTGGTCGCGCCAAGGCGATCAAGGGAATCTGCAAGTACGAGAAGCGCGAAGCGCTTGACGCAGCCCGACACATTGTGCGCCCGTACCCAACCGTGCCCGCCGACGAACGCGCGCGCATCGTTGGCCCCGATGCCACCGAAGTTGGAACGCTCACCGAGCCGCGGCAATTCAACTTGATGTTCAAGACGCTTGTTGGTGCGGTTGAGGATCCAGGAAACTATTCCTACCTCCGCCCAGAGACTGCGCAAGGCATCTTTGTCAATTTCCAGAACGTCATGGACTCCACGCGCGTGAAGATTCCATTCGGTATTGCGCAGATTGGCAAGGCATTCCGCAACGAAGTGACGCCGCGCAATTTCACGTTCCGCAGCCGGGAATTTGAACAAATGGAGATTGAGTTCTTCATTCATCCAAGCGAGGCTGCCACGTGGTACGCATGGTGGCGCGACTGGCGCTTCAGTTGGTGGCAGTCGATTGGTCTCACCAGTGCCAACCTGCAACTGCGCGAGCATGACCGCGATGAACTCGCCCACTATGCCAAGGAAGGCGCCGGTACCAGCGACATCGAATATCGATTCCCGTTCACTGCTCCTGGCTACGGTGAGTTGGAAGGCGTTGCGCATCGATCCGATTTCGACTTGCGTGCACACGCCACCGCCAGCGGCAAGAACGACAAAGCGAAGCACTTTGACCAAGCGCGCAACGAGCGCTACTTCCCGCACGTCATCGAGCCATCGGCCGGTGCTGACCGCGGAACGCTCGCCCTGCTGTGCGAGGCGTACACGCCGGATCCAAGCCGCCCAAGTGGCGTGTTCATGAAGTTCAATCCGCGCATGGCGCCGGTGAAGGCGGGCATCTTCCCGCTGGTCAACAAGGACGGCATGCCGGAGATCGGCGAGAAACTGTTCCGCACGTTGCGCAAGAAGCACGTAGTGGAATTCGACGAGAAGCAATCGATCGGCAAGCGTTACGCGCGCATGGACGAAGCAGGAACTCCGTTCTGCATCACCATCGACAGCGAATCATTGACGGCCCAAACCGTCACGGTGCGCCATCGTGATACGCAGCAGCAGGAGAAACTTGCCATCGACGCTGTTCCTGCATGGCTTGACGCGCACATCGGGACGGATTCCTGATTGTTGCGTGGAAACGCTCAATTTCTAGCGGTTGTTGGTATTGCTGGACCGGTTGCTCTTCTTGCGGGCTGCGCATCGGTGGCGCCGTGCGCGGAGTTGACGCGCACGTCCACGCCAACGCGCTGGACATTAGTGGCGCCGAAGGGCGTTCGCGAATTGCCCGAGTTGAAGGCGCTGATCGCTGCACGCGCCACGCGATTCACTGTTGAGGTGATCGAGTTTGATCCAGCGGAAGGAACTGCGGAGTCGCGGCTAGCCTCCGTGCGGGCACGGCTGGCGAAAGCGACTGCGAGCGCAACGGCGTCCGCGGGCGCAACAACCGAAAGTGGCACAGGCACAACCGCCGGCGCGACAACCGACCAAGTGCTGGTGATTGGTTCGCCTGAAGTCATCTCCATGGGTCCATGGAACTTCGCGGGCGTCAAGCAACCAATCGCTACTGATTGGCTGCTCACAACCAACCTTGAAGTTGGCAAAGCGGTCGATCCGGTGACCGGTTGGCAAGCTGCACTCAGTGAACCCGCGCTCCGCACGGTTGGACGCTTGCCATTTGATGACACAAAGATCGTGTCGCTGGCTGCACAAGCCACACTTGAACACGATCGCAACAGCCAAGCAGCAACTGGCACCACCGTACTCGGCGCAAGCGGAACTGCGTATGCGTGGCCGATGGCCTCCGCACGGAGACAACTGCAAGACGCAGGTTGGAGCGCATCGCTCTACGGCGAAGGCGGAAGTTGCGATAGTTCGCCGCGTGATTTCATGCCAGCGTGGCAAGGCACGGACGGAAAATCAGCGGCATCACTCGTGGTGGTCGCGGGGCCTTCGTACGCAGCGATCAACGATGGTGGCCCAGCGCGCGGCGTTCAGTGGCTCATCCGTCCTGCAGCCGCAAGTGGTGCGCCGGAAGCGCGTGCAAGCACGCAGCTTGGAAACGACGCGCCATCCCAGAATGCGTCTCCCGCTTCGCTCTTGGTGGCGTTCACGCCGGGCTTTGCACGTCCAGGAACGCCTGACATCGCAGACCTCATGGCCTGGAAACAAGCCGCCGCCATCGCCAGCTTCACCGCGGATGTCAGCGCATCTCCAGTGACGCCCGCTCTTGAATCCATGGTGAACATTCCCCGCCAACTCGCGCGCGGAACGCCTGTGGGCATCGTCATTGAAAGCGAACGCCGTGCGTACTGGGCGCGCGCTTCCGGTGACTTGGTGTCGTGGATGCCAACCGCCAAGGAAGACCGAGCACGGATCGCACTATCAGCCGTCCTCTACGGCGATCCCGCACTGCAGGCCTGCAAGACCCCCGCTGCCGCACTCAATCTCAGCAACGCAGCACCGCTCGCGGTAGTGGTGACCGACAGTGCGTTCGGCGAGACGATTACTGATCGGACCGCACCTGCGTCCGGCATGTCCGGCCGTGCAATGGCGCTGACTATTGCGCTGTTTGCCATCGTGGTGGCGCTGGCTGCCGCGTGGGCTTCACGGCGCAAGGATTCGTAAGCACCCGAACACTTATCCGAGGTCGATGGGTTTGCCTTCGCGCTTGCCGTCGTACCAGAAGGCGAGCTTGGCACGGGACTGCAGTGGCTTGTGACGACCAAGTGAAAACCAAATGGTGAGCGCCAGGAGCGTCAGCATCATGCGCGGCCCCGCTCCAGCTCGCTGCTTGCGCGCGCTGCTGACAACCTCTTCCGAAAGAAATGCAAATCGACCGCGCTGCTTGAGCGCCTTACTCATCCAATATTCCTCGCCCGCGAACCACTGCTCATCAAATCCATTGAGCGCAATAAACGCATCGCGGCGCATGAAAATAAAGCATCCAGCGGCAAGTTCTTGCGCGTACCAAAGCACCTTAAATGCCGCAAAGAATGCCTCGGAAATTGGGCCGCCGCGGCCATCAAACGCTACCCGCGAGCCCCCACCCACTGCACCGCGGTCAAGTTCACGAAGCGCATGACGAAGCACTGTTTCTGGGAGCCACGTATCTGCATCAACAAAGATCAGGTACGGCGCAGTGGTTGCGTGTCCGCCCGCATTGCGCACCGCCGCAATCTGCCGCTTCTCGACACGGACCACGCGCGCACCCGCAGCCGTTGCTAACGCGGCAGTGCGATCGCTGCTGGCATCGTCCACCACCAACAACTCATAGGGCCGCCCAAGATTCTCTGCAATCGTTCGCAATTGACCGACCGTTTGCGCAATAATCGCTTCCTCGTTCCATGCCGGAACAATGATCGCGTAGTGAGGGGCTGGAGTGTGCGTCATGGCGTGGGGGCTTGCTGGTCAGACGCGCTCGGGCGCAGTCACTCCAGAAGGAATGGTAACAGCGTCACCACTCTCAACCATGGAGGCTATCGGGTAAGCACATGAATCAATCATCGCGGCGCCCGCTGGTCGAAGATTTCCGCTCCGACCAAGTCCGCCAAATGGCAGCTTCCCGCTCGCGCCCGCGGTGCCGCAATTGATGTTGATGCATCCCGCGCGTAGCCGATCCATAGCGGCACGAATGACCGCGGGTTGCTGCGTGAAGATGCTGGCTGCGAGACCGAATTCCGTTGCATTTGCCTGTGAAATCGCGTCATCCAAACTATCAGCGATGGAAATTCTGACTACTGGACCAAACACCTCACGGTCCGTTGGCAATTCAAAGCGAGGCGCAAGCAATACGCCGGGCGTTGCAAACCAGCCTTCTTTAGACACCCCAAACTGCGATGCGTCCGCTGCAATGCCCGTACCGAACGCGCGCGCTGCAAGCAATACTTGCTCACCGCGCGCCCTGCACTCCTCTTGGAACGCAACGGTTGCATCGCGCGCCTCGCGGCTCACCAGTGGGCCCATAAACGGCGCAGGATCTGCGTCGCCAGGCGCCACCGTGATGGTGCGCGCGCACTCAAGAAATGCAGCAATGAACCGTTCGGCCACTGCCTGGTGGACAATGATTCGCCGCGTGCACGTGCAGCGTTGCCCAGTGCTGATGAACGCACAGCGCACGCACTCAATCACTGCCTGCCGCAGATCAGCATCATCCATGACGATGGCTGCATTACTGCCGCCCATCTCCAGCGCCACCATACGACCGGGTCGGTCGAGGTTGGCTTCCATGATGCGCCGACCAACTGGCCAACTTCCCGTGAAGAGCACTCCGTCGACATCCGCATGCGCCACGAGCGCGGCAGCCACATCGCCGCGTCCCTGCACCGTATTGAATACGCCAGCAGGCATGCCCGCTTCATTCATCAACTCAGCCAGTAACGCACCAACTGCGGGAGTCTTCTCGCTTGGCTTAAAAACCACCGTGTTTCCCGCATAAAGCGCCGGAACCCAATGCCCATTCGGCAAATGCGCCGGAAAGTTGAACGGACTGATCACCGCCATCACGCCGTACGGCCGGTATGAACAATTGTTAGACCGCGTAGCCGATGCCGGAATCTGATAGCCAGCAATGCGCGCACGCACCCGATCTTCCAAAGTGACATTGACTTTGTCCGCCAGCAGCGCCACTTCTTGCCGCGCCTCAGCGATGGTCTTGCCCGTCTCACGAGTCAGCAGTATGGCTATGCGCTCCGCATGGCGAACCGTCACTGCTGCCCATGCGCGCAACACCTCCGCGCGCTCATCGGGAGTTCGTGCACTCCAGGCTGGAAATGCCGCACGCGCCGCTTGCACCGCGGCGGCAACTGCGCCCACTTCAATGCGAAACCGACCTACCTCAACGGATGGCCGAGCGGGATCAACAGAAACAATTTCATTCGCCGCGGTCATGCGCCTTGCTCGAGCGCGGTCACCCCAATGACATCGCCGATGGCCGCACCGATGGCGTCGGCCGTTGCCTTCGCTAGCCGAATGTGCTTGCCATCAAGTGCATAGGCGCCGCGTGTGGCTCGGAATCCCAGACCCCGATTGGCCGCACAGCTCACAAATCCAACGCGATCAAGCCGCTCATCACCAGCGACTAGCGTCGCTTGCGAAGTTGCCGCCACCAATGGAATACTGTCGACCGCCGCCTCCAAATACGGGCCGCCATCAAACGGATCGCACCGGTCGTGATACGCAAACCCCTGCTTTTCAAGCATGGATCGAGCCGGTCGGGTTTCCTCGCCAACCTTCCCAATCAGATTACGCGCCTCCGGCGGCAATGTGCTCGCGTAAATCTCTTCCTTGGGAAGAAGACTCGTCATGAATTCTTTACTGTGCTGACAGAATGCATCGGCTTCGGTGTAGCTCAAGTTGATGAAGCGTCGCCCAAAGAATTCCCAGAACAACGTCTGGCTATCTGGCGTCAGTGGTCCCATCAATTCCGCAAGAATGCGATCCTGAAACATCGCGCGGTGCAAACCAAGGAAATGGAAGCGCACCAGCGAAAGCAGTGATCCGAGTTTCTCCCGGTGACCGCGGTACCCGGGCGCAAGAATCAATCCACCCAGTTCGCTTGGTCCAGTTTCGTCAGTCATGACTTGGATGGTCATATGCACTGCGCCCGTGTTCAGGTCGCGGCTGAAGTGCTCACGGCGCCGCACTTGCAGGAAAATCTGCGGCCAACCTTCCCAGCCGATTCGACAAATCAATGAACTGGTGCCAATGACCCCACCGGTCTCGCTGTCCTCCAGCACAAACATAAATTGCCGCTGCCGGTCGTCGGACACATCACCAGCAAAGCTGCGCCGACTACGGCTGACCTTGGAGGTAATGATGTCTTTGTCGGCAGGCAGATTGATGAAATGCACCATCCGCGCCAATTTCAGGAGCGTGGGCACGTCATCAGGCATGGCTTGGCGAATTACAAACATCAGAACTCCACTATCGGCACAATTGAGGCCCTTCCGGAGCCTGTTTTGATGTCCGAGAATGTCACGCCGTGCGCGCCATAGAGCGCTCGATCACCTCAAATACCGGCCCCCACTGCTCCGGGGTCATTACGCCCACGGGCGGCAGCATCCGTACGTGGTATGGCCCGTGCCCGCAGTAGAAGGCCATCACACCGTCCTCAAACATCGCCTGCAGCAGCTTCATGATTCGGTCCTTGTCACCACCGAACGGCGTCAAGCGGCACATCCCACCCGTGCCACCCATGTACTCGGTACTGGTGCGCCCAAATGCATCCGCCATGGGCGTGAACCACTCCGGATGTCGCGCCACGAGTTTGGCAGCATGCGTACGGAACGCCGCGTGCAACTTCGCGTTGCGACCTTCCGTTCCGTAGTAGCCACCCTCTCGCATGAGCCGCAACGCTTCCATACCAACTTGCAATGCCGAAGTGCTGGCTGTGAATGTTCCGCTCAACAGTCCGGGCTTCGGGTTCATCTCCGGCGCAAAGAGGCACGCGCACGCCTGACTCATCTTGCCGATGGTGACCACGTCAATGTATTCGCCAAGCCCAAGTTGCTCAAAGCAGAACATGCTTTCCGTGCGACCAAAGCTCTGCACTTCGTCATCCCACACTGGAATTCCTGCGGCCTTGCATGTCTCCATCAATGCCAAGAGGAACCCGCGCGGCGCAACATTAAATCCGCCCTCGCCCTGCACCAATTCCATCACGAAGCACGCATGCTGCCCCGGATAACGGTGGATGTATTGCTTCAAGTGCCACACTGCCATGTCCGTGCAACGAGGACCCATGAGTGGGTCATAGAACGGCATGTAATCCACCAGCGTGGAAAGCGGCAAACCCTGGCGATACGCGGCGGTATCACCAATTTGACTCATAGTGATCGATCGCCCCATGAAGCAATCTTGGAACGCAAGAATGCGCGGCGCGCCACCGGTCTTCTGCATGCACACCTTGAGCGCGGCTTCATTCACCATGCAACCCGAATTGCTGACAAAGCAGTGCTCCATGCGACTGTTGCGCTTCGCTTCCGCAACAAGGAACTCAGCGAACGCAACACTGTCCTGGTTGCTGGTGAGATTGCCCTGCATGCACAGGTCTGAGATTCCGGCCCGCAACGCAGCAGCCGTCATGCGCGGATCGCTGTGACCAAACATGTGCACGCCAATGCCATTCAGCATGTCCCACTTCACGCTGCCATCAAGTAACTCCACCAGCGGTCCGTTGCCAAGCCCGGTTCCCAGATACGGCATGATCGGTCCACGACCACGTACCGCGGCGGTCCGCTTCATGGCAGCAGCAAAGGAATCCTTCAGCGCCGGATCAGCGGCACGCGCACCAGTCAGTGCCTGTTGCGCACGTTGCACGCGCGCGACAATCGCCTGAATGTGCTGAGTCACCTCCGAATCAACGGCGAGTGGGCTTGAAAGTGGAGCGATCGCGTCAGTCATGCGCGCATCGTAGATGCAGCCGAGGCCGCTGTGCGCAGTAAAGACAGCGCCACCAGTTGCGCGCGGTCCACCATGCCGTCCAGATCCACCCATTCATCCTCGCGGTGCAGATTGCCGCCGCGCACGCCCAGCGTGTCCAGCGTTGGTAGCCCGGCCGCCTGCAAGTTGTTGCCATCGCACACTCCGCCGGTACGACCAAACGGCAGCGGTCTTCCGAGGTCCTCACTTGCTCCACGAACGAGGTGCGCCAATCGCTCGACTTCCGGCGTCAACGGCTTGGAGGGACGGCCCGCAATCTGCCGCACCCGAACACGCGGAACCTCACCGTCGGCGCCGCATGCCAGCGCGTCAAGCCCGCTGGCAATGTGCGCCTCCGCAGCACCCGATGCGAACCGCATATTGCCCCAAGCCGAAGCATGATCCGGCACAATGTTTGTCACCGCCCCACCCTGCAGCGGCCCGATGTTCACAATGCGACCCGCCGCCGGATCAGCCAGTGCCTCGGCCCGACCCACGCTTTCGCAGAGCGCACGCACGGCGCTGCAGCCCTTCGCGTAATCGCG
>JBBAOD010000063.1:0-11408 GCA_040401635.1 Phycisphaerales bacterium | reverse complement strand
AACCTTGTGGAGCGCAGCCGTCCGCGTCCGAGGGTCCCGCGCGCAACGGAGGGGGTGGACGTCTCAACTCACTTCACTGGCGCCCCAAAAGAACGGACAGAGGTGAACGGCACCTATTTATTTACAGCCCCGCAGCCGCCAGCGCGCGTTTGCCAACGTGTTGCATGATGGCAAGCACGCCGATCAGGATGATGAGGCCGATAGCGACCGCCCATAGTCCTTGCTTCTCCATCAATTCCTTGAGGTCCTTCGCCCCCGTTGCCGCGCCCTGCGCCCCCACCCATACGGCGATGAAGGTGCGCGGCAACATCCCCGCGATTGATCCGATGATCATCGGTACAAATCGGACGCCTGATGCTGCCAACACCAAGTTGGTGAATGCAAACGGCGAGTTCGGCGGGAATCGCAGCAGTGCCACCAGTCCCATCGTCCGCCAGGTGTTGGCTTCCACAAGCGATGATCGCACCACGCGCCAGCGCGGGTGGTCGTCGATGCGACGGACGATCGAATCGCCAGTCAATATGCGCGAGAGACCGTAGCCCAACACCGCGCCACCAACGTAACCCGCTACTGAAATCGGCACGCCGATTGCCGTGCCAAAGACCCAACCCATCAAGACCGCTTGCGCATACGTGGGCAGCAAACCAAAGCCAGCGCAGACTGCAAATCCACCAGCTGCAATCCAGGGACCGCTGCCGTGATGTTCATGCAGCCAGTCGGTGATTTCTGCCAGCTTTGCAAACAGCAAAATGCTGAATGCCAGCGGCAAAGTGAACCATGCGAGTGCAAGGGCGGCGGTCGCAATGATGCGAATGTCACGCGTGGGAGGAACAGAACTCACGGCGCCGCAAGCTGCCCTTCAGCGGGCTTCTCTGACATGTGCCCGGGCGTATTGGGGTCGCGTGATCCTTCGGCCGGTGCCCCACCCATCGGGTCGCCTGGTACTGGGCGCACGGGGCCAAGTTCACCAAGCCGCATGCGCACCTGCCCGAAGAAGTGATCCGCTTCCTTCCAGAAGTGCGCCGGCACCGCCCAGTCCGGTGAAGAGAACGTGACCGTGGTGGGTGATTGCGCGGAGACCACTGCGGAGAATCGCCATTGCAACTCTTCGCGCTGCGGCGAAAGACCCGGCTCTACTAAGTCGCGGCGCAGGTCGCGATAGACCGTCACGCGTCGCGCCGCATCATCGACCTTCAACTTGTTCTCAACAACAATCCAATCGGGGTACCGCGGCGCACGCGAAGCTTGCACCACGGCCATCCAGACATCGTCCCGCGGATAGTCATCAAACTGACATGCCTGCGAATGCCCACAACCCGTCAGGGCAACCACGGTGAGCAGCGCGAAACATACGCGCGCATAGCGATTGGCAAGCAGTGCGAATGCAGCGCAGGTGGGTCGAACGGAATCAGTGCGTGGTTCAGGCATCAGGGATCTCGGCGTTGACATGCACTGTCTGGACATCGTCATGCTCTTCGAGCACTGCCACAAGCTTTGCTACGCGCGCTGCAGTTGCCGCGTCGAGCTCCACCATGGAAACGGGAATGTACGAGAAGTTGGCGCTCTCCACGGCAATGCCCGCGGCATCAAGCGCATCACGAACCTTGGCAAGATCGGCAACCCCACAGGTGACCTGCCAACCCTCTTCGCCGCTCAATACGTCCTCTGCGCCAGCCGAAAGCACCACATCGAACAACTTCTCCTCGGTGGTGGCCTCGGCAGAAACTAACACCACCCCTTTGTGGGAAAAACTGTAGGTGACGCTGCCTTGAACACCCAAGTTTCCGCCATTCTTGTCAAACATGATCCGCATTTCCGGCGCGGTCTTGTTGACGTTGGCCACCAAACAATCAACGATCACCGCCACGCCACCCGGTCCGTAGCCCTCGTAACGCACGGCCTCGTATTGGTCTGCGGCATCACTGCCGGCACCCTTCTTGACCGCTTTTTCAATAGTGTCGCGCGGCATGTTGGCTGCCTTCGCTGAATCGATCGCAATGCGAAGGCTCGAATTGAATTTCGGATCAGCCCCGCCAAGGCGCGCCGCGACGATCACTGCACGCGAGCATTTGGACCAAATCTTGCCGCGCTTTGCATCGACGGCCGCCTTGCGATGCTTGATGTTCTTCCAGACGCTATGCCCTGCCATGATCGTTACTGCTTCCTGAGTTCGGGAGGATTGGTGGGAGTGGTCGCGGGAGTGGACGCGACTTCCGGCTCGACGCCTTTGGTCACGGCTTCGATTTTACCGCGTGCTCGGGCTGCCACCTGACCGTCATGCGCGTTGTAGTACCGCGCCGCGTCGATCGCTCCCAGACCAAACTGCTTGCGAAACATGGCCCGCAGAAGTTCAATGGTCTGCTCACGGGCGAGACCACCTTCGGCAATTCGGACCGCCTCCGCCCAAGCCAGGCGTGCGCCGTTGTGGTCCCCCGCCCGCCACCGCGCGTCACCGAGATGGTCATATTTCACGCCACTGGGTGCTTTGCCCTGGCTCGCCACCGATCGTTCCAACAGCGAAATCGCTCCCGGAATACCGTCGGCATCGGCCAACCGGCCCTGCAGGTAGCGAAGCCAACCCATCGAGTCGAGCGTTCCAGAGTCACCGGGGCGTAGGCGCACGGCCTGTTCAAGTAGTTGCTCCGTTCGCGCGTCCGCGAGCCCGCGCTCCAAGCGAGCGAACCCCAAATTGTTGAGAAGCGCGCCGTCATTCGGGTCAACAGCCAAACCCGCTTCCAATACCAACTCTGCACCAGCGCTATCGCCGAGCAGGGAGAGGATGCCACTGAGTACATCCGTCTCTGAACCCGGTCGATCAGAATTACCAAAGGGATGATGACCCAATCCGCGCAGTCGCCCAGCGAGCGCCAGTGATTCCCCTGCTCGGCCACCAACGATCGCATCGCACGCCACCGCGGCGCGCGCTAAGAGTGCAATGTCTTCCTCAGTTCGCTTGGACGGATCCTCTAAGCACGCGCGCAGAAACTCACCGGCCGCACGTGGCTCCTGTTGCGACAATAAGAAATCTGCACACGCACGCCACGACTCTGATGAATACTGAAATGTGTCAAGCGCGGCGGCCTCCGCTGCGATCATTGCCACGGCATCTGCCGCACTTTGAGAATCCATGGCTGGATCGGAGGCAGCACCGAGGGCTTCGAAAGCAAAGAACTCCAGCGATGCTCGAGGGTCGGTGAAGATGGCATCGCGGGCGATTCGCCGCATGATCTGCGCGCGCCCCGGAGTCTTTGCCGGAATCCGCCGCGCAATATCAAGCGCCGCCGCACGCATGGACGTTGGAGGCGGATAGGCGCTCTCATAGAACCGGCCGAGGGCATCAACCGATGATTCCGGGCTACCAAACTGCAGTTCGTTGTCCGCCTCCTCAAGTGATCGGCGCGGACCGGACGGCGAAGATTCGATGCGAACGCGCGCGGCCGAGGCAGCGTCAGCGCTTCGTCCAGTGACGCGTAGCAAGACCTCTCGCCACGGTAGCGCCAAGGTGTCTTGTGGATCCAACGCTAAGCGCGCATCAACGCGCGCCAGCGCATCCTCCGCGCGGCCGCCACTTGCCGCCTGCATGACGGCCGGTTGCCAGAGCAATGGATCGTTGGGACTACGCGCTAGCTGGAGCGATAACCACTCCGCCGCAGCGCGCGGACCTTCAGTGCGTGGCAATAGACCAATCAACAGCGCCTGTGCAGCGGCATCGTCTGGGTCGATGGTTTGCGCCAACAGAAGTTCAGCGACAGCACTCACTGCATCACCGCGCGCAAGCGCTCCCTCGGCGCGAGCACGCGCTGATCCTTCTGCTGCACGTCCGTCAACAAGCGCATGCGCATCAGCGAGCGAGCGACGCAATCCAGACTGCATGCGAGTCATCGACTCGGCAAGCAACTCGGCCCGCGCGAGCGATTGCTCGGCCTCGGTCGTTGCCCCCGTCTGCGCAAACGAACACGCGAGTGATGCGTGCCAACTGGCGTCGACGTCAAGGTCAATCGATGCAGAGGCGGCCGCACGCGCCACCAACGCTGGATCACCAGCTGAAACTGCGGCAAGCAACATTGCCTCAAGTGGAGCGCGCGAAGGGTCCAGCTCAACCACTGCGTCCGCGCGTCGCCATGCGGCGCCCGGACTGCGGACGGTCGCAAGCACTCCGGCCGCGATCGACTCGCGAACGCTGTCGATTGGCAACGCATCAATTGAAACTCGCAACGTTCGCAAATCACTGCTCGCTCGCACCAAGGCTCGACAGGCGTCGCGCAGGCACTCCGGATGTGCGCTCACCACGGCGTGTGCAAGCACTGGAGCATCGCTATCACCGGTTCGACGGAATGCCGCCTCCAGGGTTGCCTGATCGACCGCGCCATCGGCCATCGCAGAGTCCAATTCCGCCGCACCGGCCTCGGCATCGCCCGCAGCCACCATGAGTCGTGCGATGCGCGCGTGCGCTTCGGGAGTGATTTCGCCGGCGCGCGAGCCGATCGGGACCGCAGTGATCGCCGCCAGTGCCAGCGTTTCCCGCGCGCGGGCATCACCGCCGAGCGATGTCAGAAGCCATGATGCCAGCGCCGTGCGTTCGGCATCACGCCATGGGCTATCGTCCATGACGACGCCGAGCGTTGCGCGAGCACCGTCACGATCGCCCGCAAGCAACTGTGCATACGCGGCGAGCGCAATGGTGCGCGGATCCGGAGTGAGTTCCACGCTGCGAGCGAGTAAAGCAAAGGCAACGTCTGGTCGATGTGCGCGCAGTGCCGCCTCGCCGGATTCAAGGGCAAGTTGCGCAGCGGCACGCGATGCTGCATCAATGCCGTCGCCGCGCTGCTCCGCAACACTTTCGGCGGGAACCGCAAGCGCCACGGCTGCTACTTCAAGACCAGCTTCATCGAAACCAAGGCGAAACAAGCTGCGCGCCAGCGCCGCGCCGACCGCCGCGCGGCCCGCGTCGGACATGGGCGTAAAACCTTCAAGCCGCAAGCGAACCCAGGCCGCACCCAACAGCGCTGCAGTGCGCGAAGGCTGACCGGCATCGAACGCAGTAACCCCAACCGAAATCAATGCTTGTAAATCGGTGGGGTCCTGTGCCAGCACAGCTTCCCATTCCGCCTTGGCACGCGGCAAGTCACCCGCGGCGCCAGCGATACGAGCACGTGTTGCTCGCAGTGCGGTGGAACTTGGGTCGAGCCGCAGAGCGGCATCAATGTCGTCGGCCGCGCGGGCGTACAGACCGTCCATCGCTCGTTGCCTGCCGCGCACATACCGGCGCAAAGCTTCGGACTCGGTGGCACTTCCGGAAGTCGGCCCCGCGACCACTGCCACCGGAACCGACTTCGGCTCGGGGATCTCGCGAAGCACAGCAACCAGCGTCATCGGCGGTCGCTGCAACGGCGCCATGCGCGACGGCGGAATGCCTGGCGGCGGCAGGAGTGCTGATGATGGTGCTGATGGTGCTGGTGGTGCCGCCGGTGTCGCCGTTGCCGCCGGTGCCAATGGCGCCTCTGACGCCGCGATTGATGCCAACGCCAACGACGTAGCGGTCGTGTTCGCCTGCGCAGCAACCGCGTATGCACTGCGCAACGGTGCATAGGGCGCATACGGCGCCGCCGCGAGCACCACCCACGCGTGCGTGAGCACACGGAGTCGGCGCGATCGGCGGGCGACGGCCGATGGGCGCATCAGGCTTACTTCTTTTTCGCCACGGCCTTAGATCCGGCTTTGGCCACTACCTTGAGAACTGGCTTTGCTGGCGCCTTCAGCGCTGGCTTAGCGATCGGCTTGACTGCACCCTTGACTGGCGCTGCGCCTTTGACGGGCGGCTTGACCGCTGGCTTTCCAGCGACGGTCTTGCCAACAACCGGCTTGCTGCCGACCTTCGCAGAGTCGCGTGCTTCCTTCGCCTTGAGAGCGAGTTTTTCGCGACGCATTTCCTCACGACGAGCAGCACGTTCAGCCATCAGCGCAACACGCTCAGCGGCAAGCTGTGCTTCAACCAGCGCCTTCGCTGATGCGCGTGCTTCTTCAACCGGCTTAGGTGGCGCCAACTCCGATGGTTTGCTGGAAGTCTTCGGAAGTTTCGGTGGATTCGTCTCCCACATGTGATCGACCGCGGCCAGCAGTGCGCCGTGTGCCTCGCGCGCCTCTTCGGCCTTGACATGGCGAGTCACCCAATTGGCGGCATCAGACAAGCCCATTCCCGATGGGAACACGCCTGCCTGTACCAGCAACTGCAAGCCAAACTCTTCGAGCGGCACGGAATGGAAGTCCACACCAACCAGGAGCACGCGATTGGCTACAAACGGCACCATGCCGGGCAGCGTGTCCATGTAACTGACCGCATCCTTCTTCATGAGCGTACGCAGACGCTCCAACGACACCTTGTGTTCGCGACGGAAGATGCCGTTCATCGCCTCGCGCAAGCGCGAGACACGATCGTGGGCGCGCCAATGTTTGTGACCAATCACGTCAATGATGTCACTGACAAGACTGACACGCATGTCGTTCCAGTCAATGAATGCTGACTTGAGTCGCTTGAGCGCAGCGGTCGCATCCGCGGACGGTGCCTGCCAGAGCAGGTACGAGTGAACAAAGAGGTCCACGAGATCCATTCCGGCAGGCTCGCACGTGGTGCGCAGCGCAGCGCCGGCACTGGCGTGCTTCTTCAGGAATGTCGCGAGCTTCGCGGCGTTAGGGGCTTCAATCTTTACTGTCATAGCTTCCTCAGTTATCCATTTTTTCAGAAAGTTCTTGCTGTCCTTGATCGCCATCATGGTCGCCATTGTGCTCGCCACCTGCGGCGCGCATCGCGGCTTCAACTTCTGCGGCACGCTTCAATGATTCATCAAGCACAAAGCGCAATTTCGGGGCGTGCCGAATCCGGGACTCTTTGAGCACCGTCCGCCGCAAATGCGAAGCGGCATGATTGAGCGCCTGAATATTCAGCGACCCAAACTCCGCAGGTAGCACCGAGACGCGCACCGATGCCTCCTCAAGATCCGCCGCCATATCGACGCCAAGCACCGTCACCAATCCACGCATGCGCGGATCGGCGATACCACGCAAGATCTCCATTTGGACGATCCGCTGGATCAGGCTCGCCATCTGCGCGCCCTTGTGGCCAGGCGCGCGCGGGGCGCCTGAGTGATGTGAATGTTCGTCACGATTCATGAACGTTTCAATCCTTACGACCGCTCATCGCACCAAGACTGCGCTGCACCTTGACAGTGCGGTAGCACTCCAGAACATCGCCGACCTTGATGTCGTTGTAGCCGTCGATCTTCATGCCGCACTCGTTGCCGGAACGAACTTCCTTGGCGTCGTCCTTGAAGCGCTTGAGCTGCTCCAGACGTCGGTCCTTCTCGATGACGATGCCGCCACGAGTAACACGGATCTGTGCATTGCGTTCCACCACGCCATCGGTGACGTAGCAACCAGCAATCGCGCCGACCTTGGTGATTTTGTAGACCTCGCGGACATCGGCATGACCGATGACTTCGAGTTTGAGTTCTGGCTCGAGCAGACCGGATGCCGCCTTCGCAACATCATCGGTGAGGTCATAGATGACTTCATAGAGACGCATCTCAATGCCCTTGGCTTCAGCGAGTGCGCGTGCCTTGGAGTTGGATGTGACATTGAAGCCAACGATGATCGCCTTGGTGGCTTCAGCAAGCGCAACATCGCTCTCGTTGATTCCGCCCACCGCGCAATGCTTGACGCTGACTGCAACCTCGTCGGTGCGAATCTTGCCGAGCACAATGCGCAGTGTTTCCACGGAGCCCTGGACGTCGCCCTTGACCACCAACGGAAGCTCCTTGACTCCACCCTTGCCCATGTGCTCAAAGATGTTGTCGAGGGTGATCTTCGGCGCAGCCAATTCGCGCTCGCGCTCAATGCGGCGGCGTGCAAGTGCGGCCTGCTCCGCCTCCTTGACGCTCTTCACGCAGTAGAACTTGTCGCCTGCATCCGGCAGCACATCAAGACCAGAGATCGCTACTGGAGTCGAAGCGCTGGCACTCTCGATGCGTTGACCGCGGTCGTTCACAATATCACGGACGCGCCCATAGGCACGACCGACAACAATGAAATCGCCCTTCTTAAGTTGACCTTCCTGGACGATGATGCGCGCAACGGTGCCGCGACCCTCTTCCATCTGCGCTTCCAAGCACGTTCCCTGAGCAAGACCCTTGGCGTCAGCCTTGAAGTCGCGCAGATCAGCCACGTAGTCGAGCATTTCCAGCAGCTCTTGGATACCAGTGCCCTTGGTGGCACTGACCTTGAGCACTTCGGTCTCCCCGCCCCACTCCACGGGATTGAGACCGTGTTCGGCAAGCTGACCAAAGATTCGCTGGATGTTGCCTGCAGTGGCCTCGGCCTTATCAATCTTGTTAAGCACCACCACGATCGGCACGCCAGCTGCCTTGGCATGGTTGATGCTCTCAATGGTCTGCGGCATGACGCCGTCATCGGCAGCCACCACCAGCACCACAATGTCCGTCACGCGTGCGCCGCGAGCGCGCATCTGTGTGAACGCTTCGTGGCCGGGCGTGTCGATGAAAGTCACCACGCGCTCCTTGTCGCCCGCCTTGACGGGGACTTGGAATGCACTGGTCGCCTGGGTGATGCCACCCGCTTCGCCCGATGCAACGTTGGTGTTACGAATGCGGTCGAGCAAACTGGTCTTACCGTGGTCGACGTGACCAAGGATGGTGACCACCGGCGGACGCGCACGCTCTTCCGTGCGAACGCGGGCAGTGAATCGCTCCTCAATGATGTCCGCAACGCTCTTCGCCTCTTCCACGATGAGCTCAATTTCATAGCCCATCATGATTTCAATGGCGCGCTCAGTTTCGATGCTGCCGTTGATGGTGGCCATCTGTCCAGCAAGGACGAGTTGCTTCAGAATGTCGCTGGCCTTGACGCCGCTCTTCTCTGAGAGTTCCTTGATGGAGATCGGCTCGGTGATATGTACTTCGCTCGGTGGACCTTGCTCAACGCGAGCGCCGCCCATGCCGCCATGCGAACCGCCCGAAGTCTTGTGACGACGGTTCTTCATCCAACCGGACGCTTCAGCCAAGCGCTTGTCGCGTTCGCCCTTGTCGATGACGCCAGAACCGCTACCCGGCGCGAAGTCGCGGCCGCGCGGATCACCTGCACGACCAGTGCGGCTTGATGGTGTAGTGCGACCAGGGCCGCGACCGCCACCTGCTCCGCCGGCGCCACCAAATCGACTGCCGCCGAATCCTGGTCCGCCCGGCCCACCAGCTGGACGCGGGCGCGGAATCGGAAGTACTTCTGCTTGCTCAACGCGGATGACCTGCGGGCCCGAAAGCGCCGTCTTGGTAGGCGTAAGCGTCTGACCAATAGCGCGCACGTTTTCGGGGCGCTTGGGAACGTTCATCAACGGCGGCGATGATGCCGGCTGAATCGTGTGTCGCACCGGCGGCTTGACCACCGCTACGGGCGCAGCCTCTGCTGGCTTCGTTGAACGATGCGCCTTGCCGATGACGGACGGACTCACTGGTGCGCCGACCACGGTGTGCGGGGCAACGCTCTCTGGCGAAGTCACCACGGAGATGTCCTCGCCGGGGACGCGCGGGGCGAGGTCGAGTTCAGGAACTTCAGGAATCACAAATGGCGTCGCGTCGCTGCTTGCAGCATCGGACGAAACGACGGGGGTCTTTGCGGGCGTCTCGCTCGCAACGTGAGGCGTAGCGACCGATGCTGCTGGTGCAACCTTGGAAACCACCTTCGCAGCGGCGGGAGCAGCCGGTGCGGTTGATGGTGCTGCGGCGATGACTGTAGAAGCATTAGAAACAACTGGCGCGGTCGGCGCTACGGCGCCAGCAGACGGCGCAACGGGAGCCGCTGCATCAGTGGTCGTCTTGGCAGCCCGGGCTGGCGCCTTCTTACCCTTGGCAGTCGACGCAGCATCCGCTTGAGCATCGGCGGCAGCGGTCGAATCGGTTGACCCAGTCGCAGCCTTCGTGCGCGGCTCGGGCTTCGGGCGCGCTTCAACCTTGGCGGTTGTTTCAACAGCGGTGGCTGTGGCAACGCCACCGCTACCGAACCACTCGCGGATTGTCTCCGCAAGACCGATCGATACCGTGCTCGACGCCGTCTTGGCCTGGTCGACAACACCTTCGCTCTCGCACTTGGTCTTGATGTCCTTCCAGTCGACACCAAGGTCCTTGGCAAGTTGTGAAATTCGTACCTTCTGAATCTGCTTCGACACTCGTGTTGCTCCTCAGTGAAATGCCCGTCGTTTCGTTCGCCCGCCGTGATTAATTGCCGCCGCCGAGAATGGAATCCGCCGCGCTCTCCGCGCCCGCATCGGTCGGCACCGCCGCGTCGCGCACGCTGCCGCCGCCGAGCAAGAGATCGGTGGCCTGCATGTCTTCCGCCTTGCGCACCGCGTCTTCTTCCGCAGCAATGCGCTGCTCTTCAGCCACAATCTTGCCCTTCTCGCTGCATGCGTAGACGACCTGCTCAGCGAGTTCCTCGGACATGCCGATTTCCGCTGTGAGAACCGGTACGCCGACTTCTTCAATGTCAAAGACGCTGATGAGGCCGAGGGCGCCCATCTTGTCCAACATCGCATCAGTGAAGCCTTCAAGCGGCCGCACGGTCTCTTCAATCGCCTGCAAGTTGCGCTCAAACTCCGCAGGGGTCAGGATGTCAACATCCCAACCAGTGAGTCGAGCAGCGAGACGGACGTTCTGTCCGCGGCGACCGATCGCGAGCGACAATTGATCTTCGCGAACGATGATCGTGCCGCGGCCGAGTTCGAAGCAGAGACTGACTTCCTCAACTTCAGCGGGCTTCAACGCATTCGCGATGAGCACTTGGCTCGACTCGTTCCAACGAACGATGTCAATCTTCTCGCCACCGAGTTCGTCAACGATGTTGCGAATGCGACTACCGCGCACGCCGACGCACGCGCCGACCGGATCGACCTTGCTATCAACGCTGGATACTGCGAGCTTGGTACGGAAACCGGGCTCGCGGCTCATGGCCTTGATCTCGATCACGCGCTCAGCAACTTCTGGAACTTCCGCTTCAAAGAGCTTGCGAATGAAGTCCGGATGAGCGCGGGAAAGCACTACCTTCACTTGGCTCGTAGCGTCGCGAACATCAAGAATCAGGCAGCGAACACGATCGCCGGGCTGGAATTGCTCGCCAGGAATCTGCTCGCTGCGCGGCATGAATCCTTCGATGCGCTCAATCTGCACCATGAGAGCGCCGCCCTCGTAACGAGCTGCGGTGCCAGTGACGAGTTCGCCTTGGCGCTTGCCGAATTCTTCGAGGAGCGAGTTGCGCTCGTCTTCACGGAAGCGCTGAATCATCACCTGCTTGGCGGTCTGTGCCGGAATACGACCGAGGGTCTTCAGATCAACATCGGAACGAATGCC